>FZLQ01000070.1 GCA_900197605.1 Phyllobacteriaceae bacterium Water-Bin73 | reverse complement strand
AAATTGACGCGGTGATTGACCCGATGGAGACGCGCAGCTATCTGACTCGCGCGTTGAAAACCTTGCCGGTCGGCAAAAAACACGGTGGTGGTAAGCGACCCTTTATCCCGACTTGGTAGTCTTATCTTTTGGCCAAATCAGCCCCGTATCGCCGCCGCCAATAATCACAATATCGGCTTTATGTTTTTCTTCCTTTTTTAGCCGACGGTTTCGTAATCGGTGAGTTGCGGTGCGCGCGTCATATTCCAATAATCGACCAGCCGCCACGGCATAACCGAATAAACCCGCCCCTTTGAGTTGCGGTAATAAGTGTTCACGCCTTCATGCATCCAAATCATATCGGCATGACCTTCATTATACTTCGCCATATAGGCCTCTTGCGCGGCTTGGGTGGCGGCCATTTGGCTGATGTCGCCATTTAACATAGTGACAATGCACGAGGCGATATAATGGGCGTGACATTCGGCAATGAAAATGCCGCTGCCGCCATGCCCCAAGCCGGTGGTTGGCCCGGCCAAAAAAAAGAAATGGGGAAAAGAGGGCAGGGAAATGCCGAGATAGGCTTGCGGGTCGTCGCCGTTCCAAACATCGGATAAATTACCCGCCGGACTGCTAATGTTCAGGCGGCTGGCCATTTTTGTGACTTCAAAACCGGTCGCCATAATGACAATATCGGGCGTGCAGTGATGGCCCTTATCGCCCATTACTTGCGTTTCGCTAAACCGCGCCACGCCCTCATCATACAGGGTCACATTGTCTTTCAGCAGCGTGTCATACCAATGATTATCGAGCAGAATCCGTTTGCCGTATGGTGGATAGGCGGGCATGGATTTGGCAATCAAGTCAGGCCGTCCGGCGAGTTTGGTCTCAATATGCGTCACCATTTCTTCGCGGTGACGATCATTAATCCGGTTCATGGCGCGCTCAGGATGCGGCCAATCGGGATCCTTTTTCAGGAAGGGCAGCAAGCCGTCCGCATAACGCCAGAACATGGTGAAGCGAAACCAAGCGGCATAGAGCGGTATATTCTCGAGCAAATATTGTGCGCCGTCTGACAGCGTCTCGTGATAGCGCGGAATGGCGCGCGCCCATTGCGGGCTGCGCTGAAAAATCGTCAGCTCGGCCACCTCATCGGCAATGCTGGGGGCGATTTGCATTGATGATGCGCCGGTGCCGATAATCGCCACTTTCTTGCCTTTGAGGTCAAGGCCTTTGGGCCAGCGCGAGGAATGAAAGAGCGGCCCGCCAAAACTTTCCAGCCCCTCAATCTCAGGCAATTTGGCGACAGATATTTGCCCGACAGCCGACACCAATATCGGCGCGACCAGCGTCTCTTCGCCGTCTTTTGTCGCCAGCCGCAAAAGCCAATGTCGCTCATCGGTTTGCCAATCAACCTGTTTGACCTCAACCCCGAAACGAATATGAGGCCGCACTTCAAACTCATCGGCTTTGCCCGAAATATAATCCTGAATTTCCTGCTGCGGCGAGAAATAGCGGCTCCACCGATGGCTTTTGCCAAAGCTGAAACTAAAGGCGTGGTTCGGCGTATCGACACCGGCACCCGGATAAGTATTTTCCCACCACGTGCCGCCGACATCTTCATTCTTTTCGAGAATAACATAAGGCAGTCCCAAATCATTCAGCAGCTTGCCCAGCGCAATACCGGCCACACCGGCACCGACAATAATGATTGGTTGGTCTGGTTGCTTTTGTGGTTTTTCAATCTGGCTGCCCAGCGCGGTGAAGCCCATTTGCTCGTGCATCATCGGCGCATATTCGGGTGGCACAGTCTCGGCCAAGCTGTGCGTCATCATGCGGTTGAGCAATGCCTCATCGGGGCTGGTGATAAGGGGCGGTTTGTTTTGGCTCAAAACCGCCAGCGCCGTGGCGCGAATTTCAGCCTGTATCTCCGGCGACAGACCGGCATCTTCATCGGCAATCAGGCTAGGATTGCGGCGCGGACTATAGGGCGGGTTCAGCCATTTTTCGTCGCCCGTATAATGAAACAGCACCATCAGCAAGGGGCGCAAATCGGCATGCGGCAAGGCGGCTTCTAACGCGGCGCTATCTAGGCGCATAGCAATGCGCCTTTTTGCGCCATCTCTTCTACCGTGTCAGCGGCAAAGCCCAATTCCGCCATAATGGCGCGGCTGTGTTGCCCGTGACCGGGGCTGGCTTCGGCCAATGAGGTCGCGCTGCCGCCAAATAAAACCGGCGGGGTGGGCGCGGTCAGCTTGCCCATATTTTCCGTCACATAGGTTTCCAATGCGCCAATGGCTTGAACTTGCTCATTATGGCTGACTGTATGGCGGTTTTCGCATGGCGCGCTGGGAATATCCGCCGCTTCAAAGGCGCTCATCACTTCTGCGAAAGACAACTCGGCGACCCCGGCTTTCAGCACTTTCATAATATGCGGTAAATGCATCATGCGGCCGGGCAGGGTGGCAAAGCGCTCATCATCTTTCAAATCCTCGCGCTGAATGAGTTTCAAAATCGCGTCCCAATGGGCATCGCTCAGCGCCGTGCAGGCAATCGACCCGTCCTTGGTATTCAAAACCTGATAGCTCTCAGACATGGGCGGCATGTCGATAACATCATCATCATGCAGTGTGTGGCTCATCATGCCGTCCGGCCACATAAAGGCGAGGCAGGCATGCAGCATGGAAATATCAATATGCTGGCCTTCGCCGGTGCTGGCGCGCGCGACCAATGCGGCGGTGGCGGCCTGTGCCACCGTATAGGCCGTAACCTTGTCGCATATCAGCATTTTGATGAAATCATAATCGGCATCGCCCTCATAATCGCCGCCTTGCATGCCGGTCAGGCCTGAAATGCCCTGAATGACATGATCATAGGCGGGGCGGCTGGCCATTGGGCCAATCGTGCCGAAGCCGGTAACCGATATATTGACAAGGCGCGGATTAACGCCGCGCACCACATCAGCGCCAACGCCAATCGCGTCCATTACGCCCGGGCGATAATTATTCAGCATAATATCGGCCTCACCGGCCAGACGCTTCACCGCCTCAACGCCGTTTTCATGCTTCAGGTCAATGGCGAGTGAGCGTTTGCCGCGATTGCAATTATGGAAGAGGGCGGATTGGCCGTTTTTCTGACTGCCGACATAGCGCATCGGGTCGCCCATCAGCACCGGTTCGACTTTCACCACTTCGGCGCCTTGCGCGCGCAACATCATCGCCGCCAGCGCGCAGGTTATCATGGTGGACATCTCGACGACTTTCAGTCCGGCAAGTGGCTTCTCGGCTGTCGGTGTTGTGCTCATAATATCCTCCCATACAATTTGGAAAATGCTAGGAGAAGGGGTGGGGGCGGGTCAATACTCTACAGAAGCAAAAGGCTATTAGATTCCCATCAGCCGCACAGACAGGTCGCGCATAATCTCTTCCGAGCCGCCGCCAATGGCCTGCACTTTAACTTCACGATAAATCCGCTCAACCGCATTGCCGCGCAAATAACCTGCGCCGCCCATAATTTGCATGGCCGCGCTGGCATTCTCCTCAAGATTGGTCGAGCAGTAAAATTTCAGCTTGGAAATTTCGGCCAATGCGTTTTCGCCGCGATTAACAATCTCCGCCACCTGATTGAGATAGGCGTCCATCGCATCAATGCGCGCCGACATATCGGCCAGCTTATGACGTATCACCTGATGGCTGATGAGCTTGTCGCCAAAGGTCTCGCGGTCTTGCGCGTAAGCCACGCACTCGTCAAACAGGCGCATCGACATGCCGGTCATCTGTGCTGCCATCAAAAAGCGCTCATAATTGAAATTATTCATAATGGCGTAAAAGCCCTTATTCTCCTCGCCCATCAGATTATCGGCCGACACGCGGCAATCATCGAAATAGAGCGTCGCCGTGTCTGATGCCCACCAGCCCATTTTGCGCTCAATCGGCGTGCGGGTGAAACCGGGTGTATCGGCATCGACAAAAAACAGCGAGATGCCGCCCATGCCGTCTTTGCCGGTGCGCGCCGCAATGACAAAATAGCTGGCCTGCATGCCGCCGGTGATGAACATTTTCTGACCGTTCAGCACCCATTCATCGCTGTCCTTATGCGCCACGGTTTTGATATTGGCGACATCAGAGCCGCCGCCCGGTTCGGTAATGCCGAGTGCGCCGCCTTTTTTTCCCGACAATAAATCGGGCAGGGCGCGGGCTTTAATCTCGTCATTGGCCAATTCGGTAAGCGGCTTCAACATAATGGAGCGCGCGCCGACACTGGCCATCACGCCACCGGCAGAGGAGCGACCCATTTCAAGGCCGACGGCTTTTCGCATATGCATATCGTCAAAACCCAAGCCGCCATATTCTTCGGGAATATCAAAACCGAACACGCCGAGCGCGCAGACTTTTTCATTCACCTCATGCGGATAGCCACCGGCCTCGTCCCATTCATCGACATAGGGATTAATCTCGGTTTCCATAAATTTGCGCACACTATCTTGAAAAGCGCGGCGCTCATCATTTTCAAACGGGTTGAGCATGCCAGTCTCCCTCAAAAACATTTGCGCTATGGTGGCGCGTTCCACTTTACAAAGCAAGTTTGCGCGCTAACATTCTGCGCCAGGGAGACATTATGAGTAACGGCATTAGAATTGGCGGCGCCAGCGGCTATTGGGGCGAAAGCATGATGGCGACGCCGCAGCTTTTGCAGGTCGAGGGCATGGGGTATTTGGTCTATGACTTTCTCGCCGAAATTACCATGTCGATTTTGGCGCGTGCACGGGCGAATAATCCGGAGGCCGGTTTTGCGACGGATTTCATCAGCGGTGTTTTGAAGCCGAATCTGACCGAGATTGCCGAAAAGAAGGTCAAGATTTTGACCAATGCCGGCGGTGTTAATCCGGCAGCCTGTGGCGCGGCGGCGCGCGCGCTGATTGCCGAAGCCGGATTGGATTTGAAAGTCGCGGTGATTAGCGGCGATGATTTGCTCGACCGCGCGGTAGTTTTCCCCGCCCCAAAAAATATTTCCCCCCAACCCGATTGCCCGCCCGCCGATGGGCTGGCCAGCATTAATGCCTATCTCGGCGGCTTTCCCGTCGCCGCAGCGTTGGACGCAGGCGCAGATATTGTCATCACCGGTCGCAGTGTCGATAGCGCAGTGACGCTCGGCGCATGTATTCACGCCTTTGGCTGGCAGGCGCAAGATTTGAATAAGCTGGCGGCAGGCTCATTGGCCGGTCATATTATTGAATGTGGGCCGCAAGCCTCAGGCGGCAATTTTACTGATTGGCAGCTATCCGGCGATATTGCCGATATCGGTTATCCGTTTATTGATATTGACGGCGAGGGCGTGTTCACGGTCTCCAAGCCGGAAGGCACAAGCGGCGTGGTCAATGTCGGCACAGTGTCGGAGCAAATGCTCTATGAGATTGGCGATCCGCAAGCCTATTTGCTGCCCGATGTAACCTGCGATTTTTCGCAAGTGACGATTGAGCAAGCCGGTGACAATCTGGTGCGCGTCGCCAATGCCAAAGGCACGACGCCGCCCGACAGCTATAAAGTTTGCGCGACCTATGCCGATGGCTTTCGCGCCGGCACCATGATGAGTTTTGTCGGTGTCGAGGCGGCGGCGAAAGCGCGCCATTTTGCCGATGCTGCCTTTGCCCGCGCGCGCAAGGTTTTGCAGGCGCATAATTTGCCCGATTATAGCGAGACCAGTGTCGAAGTGCTGGGCGATGACAGCCAGTTCGGGGCGGCGACCAATGGGCCGATGAGCCGCGAAGTGGTGCTGAAAATCGCCGCCAAGCATGACACGCAAGCCGGTTGTGGCGCGCTGTTGAGAGAAATTAGCGGACTTGGTTTGGCGACACCGGCGGGGCTTTCCATTTTCGCCGGGTCACGCGCCAAGCCGTCGCCGGTGGTGCGTTTGTTTTCCTTCCTGCTGCCGAAGGGCGAGGTGAGTATTGAGATAGATGTCGATGGTGCGCTCAGCCATTTTGAAGAGGTTGACGCCGTTAAAGGTGATGCGCTGACAGCGATTAGTGAACCCGAAGCCCCGCAAGAGGTCGGCACGGTTGATGTGCCGCTCATCAAGCTGGCTTGGGGGCGTTCGGGCGATAAGGGTAATAAGGCCAATATCGGCATTATTGCGCGCGATGCGGCTTACTTGCCGTATATTTGGGCGGCGCTTGATGACGCCGCCATTCGCCATCGCTTCGGGCATTTTATCGGGGACAATCCGAAGCTGGCGCGGTTTTACCTGCCCGGCAGCCATGCGATGAATATTCTGATTGATGATGCGTTGGGCGGTGGCGGTGTCGCCAGCCTACGCAATGACCCGCAGGGGAAAGCCTATGCGCAAATCCTGCTCGACCATCCGATTTCCATTCCAGAAAAATTAGCGGAGTCCCTATAATGCCGGTGTTTGAATCGAAACTGGACAAAAAGTCCGAGGCCTTTGCCAAGAACCGCGACGACCAGCTTGAGAAAATTGCCCATTTGCGGATGTTGGAAGCGCGCGCCGAAGCGGCCTCAGAAAAACGCCGTCCGCGCTTCGAAGAACGCGGCCAGTTAACGCCGCGTGACCGCTTGGCGCAATTGCTCGACCCCGGCATGCCTTATTTGCCGCTATATAATATGGCCAGCTATTGCGTTGATGACCCTGACCGCGACACCTCTATTCCGGGCGGCTCAGTGCTCGCCGGTATCGGCTATGTGTCGGGTGTGCGCAGCATGATTTGCGTTGCCGATAGCGGTATTAATGCAGGCGCGGCAACCGAAATGGGCTTTCGCAAAAATTTGGAAGCCATGCAATTGGCGCTGGCCAATAAGCTGCCCTTTATTCATTTGGTTGAAAGCGCGGGTGCCAATCTCATGCAATATAAAGTCGAGCTATGGGCGCATGGCGGCGGCGTGTTTTGTTCGCTGGGTCGATTGAGCGCGGCGGGTATTCCGACCATGACTGTGCTGCACGGGCCGTCAACGGCAGGCGGCGCTTATATGCCCGGCATGTCGGATTACAATGTCGGCGTGAAACACAATGGCATGGCCGCGCTTGGCGGCGCGGCTTTGGTGCAAGCAGCCACCGGCGAGATTGCCGATGAGCGCGAACTGGGCGGCAGTGAAATGCACGCCTCGGTTTCGGGTCTGATTGAATATCTGGCCGAAGACGATGCGGACGGTATTCGCCAAATCCGCGATGTGGTCGCCAATATTGGCTGGAACGAGCATTGCCCGCCCTTGCCGCAGCGCGCTTTCGATGAACCGCTTTACGATGCCGAAGAAATTCTTGGCCTTGTGCCGGTCGATTATAAAATTCCCTATGACAGCCGCGAGCTGATTGCGCGTCTGGTCGATGGCTCTGAATTTACCGAGTTTAAGTCGCGCTTTGGGCCGAATTTGGTTTGCGTGCAGACCCGCATTTTCGGTCATCCGGTCGGGCTGGTCGCCAATAATGGGCCTATGGGGCCTGATGAAGCGGCCAAAGGCGCGCATTTTTTCCAAATTGTTGACCAAGCCAATACACCGCTTATTTTCCTGAATAACATCACCGGCTATATGGTCGGCACGGAATATGAGCAGCGCGGCATGATTAAGCATGGCTCGAAAATGATTCAGGCCGTCTCGAATATCCGCGTGCCGAAACTGTCTTTCTATGTCGGCGCGTCTTATGGCGCGGGCAATTACGGCATGGCGGGTTATGGCTTTGACCCCGACTTTTTATTCACCTGGCCGGGCGCGATGACCGGCGTGATGAGCGGCGAAAGCGCCGCCGGAACAATGGAAACCGTGGCCTTAAATGCCGCCAAACGGCGCGGTGTCGAGCCAGATATGGAAGCGCTGGCAAAACAACGCGCCGCCATTGAGGCGGTATTTGCGGCGCAAGAAGATGCGTTTTTCACCTCGGGTCGCCTGCTTGACCACGGGGTTGTTGACCCGCGCGATACGCGCAAGATTTTAGGCTTCACGCTGGAGACGATTTGGGAGCGCGAGCATCGCACGCTGAACCCGAACGCCTTTGGCGTTGGCCGCATGTAAAGAATAGGGGAATTATCATGCAAGCACCTGAAACCAGCGTCGTTATTCTCGAAGAAGATCGCGACTGGGCAACTGTTTGGCTGAACAGGCCGGAGGCGCGCAATGCCATGTCGGACGCGCTGATGTCGGAATTGCAGACCGTATTTGATTATCTCAAAACCCGCCAAGATATTCGTGGCATCACCGTGCGCGGCAAGGGCGAGGTGTTTTGCGCCGGTGGCGATTTGAAGGGCTTCAAAAGCAATTTTCAAGAGGTGCATACAGACGAGCAGGTGATTGAAGATAATTCCAAAATGGGACGCTTCTTTCTGACCGTCCGCTCTATGCCGCAAGTGATTATTTTTGTGCTGCATGGCGCGGCGATGGCCGGTGGGCTGGGCATGGCCTCGGCGGCCGATATTGTGATTGCCGTCAAGGATACGAAAATGGCGCTAACCGAAACCGCTATCGGTATTGTGCCGGCGCAAATCGGTCGCTATATCGTCGCGCGCGCCGGTGATATTAAAGCCCGCCGCATCATGTTGACGGGGCATCGCTTCACGGCGGCGGAGGGCGCGGATTACGGGTTAGTTGATTTCGCGGTTGAGGATATGGCCGCAGCCGAAGCGCAACTGGCCGAGCTTGTCGCCGGTGTGCGCCGCTGTGCGCCCGGCGCCAATGCGGCGACCAAAGAATTGCTGGAGGCCAATAAGCAACTCGATGATGTGGCGATGATACGCTATGCGGGCGAGGCTTTTGCCAAAAGTGTGAAAAGCGATGAAGGCAAGGAGGGCGTTGCCAGCTTCCTTGAAAAACGCAAACCCAATTGGGTGCAGGAGTAATTATGGCGCAGAAGAAAAAAACCGGGCCCACGACAATTCGTAAAATTCTGGTCGCCAATCGCGGCGAGATTGCCTGCCGCGTGATGCGCACGGCGCATGATTTGGGTATTCGCACAGTGGCGGTTTACTCAGAAGCCGATGCCGCCGCGCCGCATGTGACAATGGCCGATGAGGCGGTGCTTATCGGCCCCGGCCCGGTCGGGCAAAGCTATTTGGTGGCCGAAAAAATTCTCGCTGCCGCCAAGCAGACCGGCGCTGATG
>FZLQ01000028.1 GCA_900197605.1 Phyllobacteriaceae bacterium Water-Bin73 | reverse complement strand
GCTGTTCTCAGGATTTTGAACAGCGATTTCCCCCATTGGGACAAGCATCTTTCGACACTTGGGCAATTCCCTATCACCCTTTACAGATTGTGTCTAGGGCAGGCGAAGCCATAAATCGCCCCGCCGTAAACCTTACTTTATACGCTAACTTATACCTTCGCTTGCACCCCAACTTGCACCCCAACTTACACCATCGCCATGCCGCCATTTACATGCACGGTTTGGCCGGTGATATAAGCCGCTTCATCGCTGGCCAAGAACAAGCAAGCAGCCGCAATATCATCGCCACTGCCCAATCGTCCGGCCGGAATGGCGGCGGTCAAAGCTTCTTTTTGGTCGTCAGGCAAAACATCGGTCATCGGTGTCGCGATAAATCCGGGCGCGACGCAATTCACCGTAATGTTGCGGCTGGCGACTTCCTGCGCCAAAGATTTTGACATACCAATCATGCCCGCTTTGGTAGCGGCGTAATTGGCCTGCCCCGGATTGCCGGTCACGCCAACAACCGAGGTGATGCCGATAATGCGGCCATGACGACGCTTCATCATGCCCCGCAAGGCGGCACGGATAAGCCG
The DNA here is from genome assembly GCA_900197605.1 of Phyllobacteriaceae bacterium Water-Bin73. Classification (GTDB taxonomy): domain Bacteria; phylum Pseudomonadota; class Alphaproteobacteria; order RS24; family RS24; genus UBA8337. The sequence continues at coordinate 20,425 of FZLQ01000028.1, read as the reverse complement.
AAAGCCGGAGGTCAGATTGACATTAATCACCGCGTCCCAATCTTCGTCTTTCATCCGCAAGGCCAAATTATCGCGCGTGATACCGGCATTATTGATGAGAATATCGAGGCCGCCCAATGCTTCTTCGGCATTGGCAGCCAACGCCGCCGCGCCCTCTTCAGACGATAAATCCGCGACCAGCACATGCGCGCCATCGCCCAGCTCGTCAGCCAATTCTTGCAGCACGGCTTCGCGAGTTCCGGCAAGGCCGACATTCGCGCCCGCCGCATGAAACGTTTTGGCAATCTCGCGACCAATGCCGCCAGATGCGCCGGTAACCAGCGCGTTTTTTCCGCTTAAATCAAACATGGTGTCTCCTTTTAAGGCTGAACGTAACTCTAGCCCAAAAATCCTTCAATATCTTCCGGCGTATTCAATGCCCGCGCCGCCAGTCGCGCATCAATGCGCTTGGCCATGCCGGTCAAAACCTTGCCGCTGCCGATTTCCAGCAATTCGGTCACGCCATTATCGGCGGCCCAAATCATCGACTCGCGCCAGCGCACTGAACCGGTGACTTGCTGCACCAGCAAATCGCGAATGGTATCGCCATCGCTGACCGCTTGCGCCGTGACATTGGCAATCACCGGCACCACCGGCGCAGAGATTGTCGTCTCAGCGAGCGCCGCTTTCATTTCATCGGCGGCGGGCTGCATTAAGGCGCAATGGAAAGGCGCGCTGACCGGCAATTCCATCGCCCGTTTGGCACCGCGTTCTTTGGCGAGGTCACAGGCGCGCGCCACGGCGGCGGCATGGCCGGAAATAACCACCTGCCCATTGGCATTATCATTGGCGGCGGCGCAAATTTCGTCATCAGTCGCGGCTTCGCTCGCAATCTCAGCCACGGCGTCAAAATCCAGCCCCAAGAGTGCGGCCATAGCACCGACACCCACCGGCACGGCGCGCTGCATGGCCTGCCCGCGCAACTTTAACAGGCGCGCCGTATCCTCTAGCTGCAAAGCACCGGCTGCCGTTAGCGCGGTATATTCTCCCAGACTGTGACCGGCGACATGCGAGGCGCTCTCGGCCAAATTCAGGCCGCGCGCTTCAAGCACCCGCAACGCGGCAATCGACACCGCCATCAGCGCCGGTTGGGCGTTTTCGGTCAGCGTCAATTCATCTTCCGGCCCTTGCCACATTAAATCGGACAGTTTTTGCCCCAATGCGTCATCAACGGCGGCGAAAACCGCGCGCGCTTCAGGATAAACTTCCGCCAAAGCGTGGCCCATGCCGACGGCTTGACTGCCCTGCCCCGGAAAAACAAATGCTTGCGTCATAATAAAGTCTCCCTCATCTGGCCGCTGTTGTAGAGGTCGAAAACCCTCTTGCCAAGCCCTGCCGTCCATAGTATCACCCGCTTTGTTGATTTCGGCTGGAGGCTGAAAGGATAGAGCGCTTGATGGTCAGGCGTTTAGGAATGGTCCGGTATCCCTTGTCTCCGCTCTCGCGTGTCTGTGAGCCTCTCCCTTTCGGTAGATAGCTCGCAAGAGGCTCGGCGCTGAAATAAGTTACCGCAAATCGCGGTAGCGCAAAAAGTTACCGCACTTAAATAGAGGCGCGGTGATACAAAAAGGAGAGAGGCTATGGCTCTTTATGAGCACATTTTTATAGCCCGTCAGGATATTTCAGCGCAGCAGGTCGAAGGCCTGGTGGATTTGGCGCAAGCCGTGCTGGAGGAAAATGGCGGTAAGATTACCAAAAACGAGTATTGGGGGCTGAAATCTTTGGCCTATCGCGTGAAGAAAAACCGTAAGGGTCACTACACGCTGCTCAATATTGAAGCTGACCACGCGGCGGTTGCCGAGTTGGAACGCCGTATCGGTTTGAACGATGACATTATTCGTCACATGACCCTGCGGGTTGATGAGCACGAAACTGATGAGTCGGTTCAAATGCGTAATAAAAATCGCGATGAGCGCCGCAGCTCACGCCGCGATGAAGGAAATTTTGAGAGGTCATCATCATGAGCCAGGGTCGTCGTCCTTTCGGTCGCCGCCGCAAGTCCTGCCCATTTTCGGGCGCCAATGCACCTGTCATTGACTATAAGGACACACGGTTGTTGCAACGTTATGTTTCAGAACGCGGTAAAATTGTGCCGCGTCGTATCACGGCTGTTTCTGCCAAGAAGCAACGCGAATTGGCGCGTGCCATCAAGCGCTCACGCTTTCTTGCGCTGATGCCTTATACGGTTGACCAGTAGGTTATTGGTCCGGGTCGGCAAATGGCCAACACCCAATTATTGCGAATAGTTTTTGCGGCGATCGGCAGTTTTGTGCTGTTCGCCGCACTTATTTTTATGCCCTTCGCGCCTGCGCCCGTGGCAGCCATTGGCTTGTCTTTCGGGGTCGCGCAAGCGGTCATGGTCTCGGCGCTCGCCATTATCATGACGGCGATTATTCTATCGCCGCCATTGGCGATTGTTTTCGCCATCACATTTCTGGTGCCGACCGCGGTGCTGGTGCGCCAAGCCTTGCTGTCGCGCCAAGCTGAGAGCGGCGACTATATTTTCTTTCCGCTGCAACAACTTATTTTGCTGGCATTGGGCATGACCGCTATCGGCACGATATTGCTGTTTTTGATTACCGGCGGAGCCAATGGCCTGCCCATGTCTTTCGCCAATGCCCTCCAGCAATCGCCTGAAGTGCGCACGGCTCTGGTGCAGGTTTACGGCATCTCGACCGATGAGGAGTTGTTGTGGATTGCCAGCATTATGTTGGTTAGTGGCTTTGCCAGTTGGCCGCTTTTACTGCTCGGCAATTTGCAAATCGCACAGGCAATTTTGGTGCGTATGAAAAGAAATCTGCGCCCGCAAGAGGATTATGACCGCCTGCAATTACCGCGCGGGCTGATTGTGCCATTGGTGATGTGCATGGGCGGCGCGGCCTTATTGCCCGGTTGGCCGGCCATATTAAGTGCGGCTTTGGCGGCGATGATATTGGCCGCATATTTTTTATTGGGTTTAGCGATTATTCATGCTATTTCCCGCCACTGGAATGGGCGCGGCTTGTTATTGGTCACGCTTTATTTTCTGATTTTCGTGATGGCTTGGGTGATTATCCCCGTCAGCCTAATGGGATTGTTGGATACACGCTTCGATTTTCGCAAGCTCAACCAACGCCCTGACAAGCCGTCTGATTTAGAAGGGGACGAGGAGTAGGAACATGCAGATTGTATTGCTCGAACGCATTGCAAAACTTGGCCAAATGGGCGACGTCGTTAATGTAAAAGACGGCTATGCGCGTAATTATCTGTTGCCACAAGGTAAAGCACTGCGCGCCAATAAAGCCAATCTTGAACGTTTCGAACAAGACCGTGCACAATTGGAAGCACGTAATCTTGAACGCAAAGCAGATGCCGAAGCCGTTGACAGTAAACTGAATGGGGAAAGCTTCGTTGTTATTCGCCAATCAGGTGACACGGGTCAACTTTATGGATCGGTGACCACACGCGATATTTCTGAATTGCTGTCGCAAAACGGATTTGACACGGCGCGCAACCAGATTGTTCTGGCCGAGCCGATTAAAATTCTTGGCCTGCACGAGGTCAATGTCATCTTGCATCCGGAAGTCACATCAACCGTTATCGTCAATGTGGCGCGCACGGAAGAAGAAGCCGAGCGCCAAGCCGCCGGTGAAGATGTCACTGTGGAACAAGCCGATGATGAAGAAACCATCGCCGTCGAAGAAGTCTTTGACGATGGCGTGGAAGTCAGCCTCGACGAGGCAGAAGCTTCAGAAGAAGCCCCTGCCGAAGAAGCGGCCCCTGAAGTCGAAGAAGAAGTCGCAGAAGAAGCGACTGACGCAGAAGCTGAAGAAGAGTCAAGCGACAATGAGGAAGAGTCAGAAGATTAATTCTGACTTTTCCCCGTTACTAACAGGCCCCGCCGAAATTATTTTCGCGGGGTCTGTTTTTTTGGGTCGCCACTTCGCCGTAGCTTGTCTAATCTCCTCGCATGTCAGATGCACCCGTCACACCGCTAAACCCAGCCATTGAGCCGAAAACGCCGGATTTCCGGCAAGTGCCGCATAATATTGAGGCCGAGCAAGGCCTGCTTGGCGCGCTGCTCATCAATAATGACGCGCTCGACCAAGTCGCTGAGTTTTTGAAGCCTGCCTATTTTCACGACCCGGTTCATCAGCGTATTTTTGAGGCCATCAGCAAGCTGGTCGGCAATGGCAATCTCGCCTCGCCGGTGACGCTAAAAACCTATTTGGAAATGGATGAGGGGCTGGTCGCGCTGGGCGGTGTCGGCTATCTCGCCCGTCTCGCCAGCAATGCAACAACCATCGCCAATGCCAAGCAATATGGCCAGACGATTTACGATCTGGCCATTCGTCGCCAGTTGATTGCTGTCGGGCAAGAAATGATTGGCGATGCGTTTGATGCCGATATTGATGACAAACCTGACAACCAAATCGATAAGGCCGAACAGGCGCTCTATAATATCGCTGAAAAAGGCGCGCATAATTCGGGCTTCATGACTTTTGACACCTCGCTGACCGGCGCGATTGAGATGGCGGAAAAAGCCTATCAGCGCGACGGCAATCTGTCCGGCATTTCAAGCGGCTTTAAGGGGCTTGATGAATTGCTTGGCGGTCTGCAAGAAAGCGATTTGCTAATTCTCGCCGGACGACCGGCAATGGGTAAAACCGCATTGGCGACCAATATCGCCTTTAATATCGCCCATAATTATATGAAGGCGCGCCAGAGCGGCAATGTTGAAACCCGCCCTGACGGCTCGGTTGAGGTTAAAGATGGCGGCGTTGTCGGCTTCTTCTCGCTGGAAATGGCGGCGGAGCAATTGGCCCCCCGTATGTTGGCCGAACAAGCCGGTGTCTCATCGTCCAATATCCGCAAGGGCGATATTCATGAAGAAGAATACAGCCGATTGGTTAGCGCGGCGCGCGATTTGCAAGACGCGCCCCTATTTATCGACCATACCGGCGCAATTGCCATTTCGACCCTCGCGGCGCGCGCCCGTCGCCTGAAACGCCAGCATGGGCTGGGGCTGATTGTTGTCGATTACCTCCAATTGGTGCGCGCTTCCAGCGGTCGCGAAGGCCGGGTGCAAGAGGTCAGCGAGATTACGCAAGGGCTGAAGGCGCTGGCGAAAGAGCTTGATGTGCCGGTATTGGCTTTGGCGCAGCTTTCGCGCCAAGTTGAGCAGCGCGATGATAAGCGCCCGCAGCTTTCTGACTTGCGCGAATCCGGTTCGATTGAGCAAGACGCTGATATTGTGATGTTTGTTTATCGCGAGCCCTATTATCTGGCGCGTGAAATGCCGCAAGAAGGCACGGAAGACTTCCTCGCTTGGCAAGAGCGAATGGCAGCGGTTGATGGCACGGCGGAAGTAATTGTCGGCAAAAACCGTCATGGCCCTACAGGCACGGCTAAAATGGCTTTTGAAGACCGCTTTACGCGCTTCACCGATTTGCAAGAAGACAACCACTTGCCGGAACGGTTCGACTGATATGCCCGCCTCGGATCAGGCCGAATTGAGCGTTGATTTGGCAGCGCTGGCGGCCAATTATAAAACCATGCAGAAAAATGCCGGCCAAGCCGAAACCAGCGCCGTGGTGAAAGCTGATGGCTATGGCCTCGGCATGGCGCATATCGCCCCCGCCCTGGCAACAGCCGGTTGCAGAACCTTTTGGGTGGCGCAGTTAAATGAAGCCATCACGCTGCGCGCCCTGCTGCCCGATGCGGTGATTTACGTTTTGAACGGTGTGCCAAGCGGCACGGCGGCGCAATTTGAGGCGCATGATTTGCGCCCGTGCCTCATCACATTGGCGCAAGTGCAAGAATGGCAAGGCCATTGCCGCGCCGGCAAGCCGCTGCCCGCTTGCTTGTTCATCGATAGCGGCTTCAACCGCTTGGGTTTTGGCGAGATAGAGATTGCCGAATTAATCGCCACGCCGGATATTTTCGAGGGCTGGGAACTAAGCTTGATTGCCAGCCATTTGGCCTGTGCTGATGAGCCGAAAAACCCGATGAATGGCGCACAATTGGAGCGGTTTCGCTCGGCACTGGCCGTGTTGCCCGACGCGCCTGCCTCGCTGGCCAATTCAGGCGGCACCATGCTGGGGCCGGATTATCATTTCGACATGATACGCACCGGCACCATGCTCTATGGCTGCTCGGCCACGGCGCGCGAAGAAGATGCGCTGCAACCGATTGCCGGTTTGCGCGCGCCGCTTTTGCAAATCCGTCAGCTTTCGGCCGGTGATACCATCGGCTATGGCGCGACTTTTACCGCATCAGGTGAAATGACCATTGGCGTTGCCAGCCTCGGCTATGGTGACGGGCTGTCGCGCCATTTCGGCGATCAATCGCCCTCGCCCATTCGCTTTACCATTGGCGGTCAGCCAGTATCGCTGCTGGGGCGTATTTCAATGGACAGTCTGGCTGTTGACCTGACAAATCTGGCGGCATTACCGTTTGTCGGGGATATGGTCGAGATATTCGGCCATGACAATCCGATTGACCGATTGGCGCATCAGGGCAACACCATCTCTTATGAGCTTCTCACATCGCTCGGCAACCGCTATAACCGCATATACAAATAAGAAGCGGAGAGATATGTGACTTTTCTGGCAACCATTGGGGCGTTTTTTCTCGCCTTCTTCGCGCAAAGCGGACGCTTGGCCGTATTTGTTGGGCAAACATTAGCGGCCATGCTGCGTCCGCCGATTTATTTCCGCATCATCGGCCAACAAATTATCCGCATTGGATATTTCTCGCTGCCCGTCGTCGCCCTCACCTCTTTCTTTACCGGCGGCGCGCTGGCCATTCAGATTTACTATGGCGGCAACCAATTTAATTCAGAGGCGATTGTCTCCAGCATTGTCGCGCTGGGCATCACCCGCGAGCTTGGCCCGGTATTGGGCGGCTTGATGGTTGCCGGTCGCGTCTCCGCCGCCATTGCGGCTGAGATTGGCACCATGCGCGTCACCGAACAAATTGACGCGCTGACAACGCTCTCTACCAATCCGCATAAATATCTGGTAGCGCCCCGCGTTATCGCCGCTACAATTTGTATGCCGGTGCTGGCACTGGTCGCAGATATTATCGGTATTTTCGGAGGCTTTGTGGTCGGCACACAATCCTTCGGTTTCAACGCCGCCATTTATGTGCAGCGCACAATTAACTTTCTCGGCGTTGACGATGTGACCTCCGGCCTCATCAAGGCCGCCGTGTTCGGCTTTATCATCGCCATGATGGGCTGCTATAATGGCTATTATTCCAAAGGCGGCGCACAAGGTGTCGGTCGGGCCACCACCAATGCCGTGGTCTCGGCCTCGATTCTTATTCTCGCCGCCAATTATCTGATGACTTCATTGCTGTTCTCCGCATGACCGCAAAAATCGCCCTCACCAATGTCCACAAAAGCTTCGGCCCGAAAGATGTTTTGCGCGGCGTTAATTTAGAAGTCGAAACCGGACAATCGCTGGTCGTGATTGGCGGCTCCGGCAGCGGCAAATCCGTCATGCTGAAATCCATTCTCGGCCTGCTGACGCCCGATAGCGGCTCCATCAAAATTGATAGTCGCGAAACCGTTGGACTGGCGCGCCGTGGCCGCGCTGATATTGACCACCAAATCGGCATGTTGTTTCAAAACGGGGCGCTGTTTGACAGCCTGCCGGTTTGGAAAAATGTCGCTTTTCGCGCCATTCAAAATGATGGCATGAACGAAGCCGATGCGCGCGACCTGGCGGTTGATGCGCTAAAGCGCGTTGAACTGGGTGCCGAATTGCTCGACCTTTCGCCTGCCGCTTTGTCGGGCGGCATGCATAAGCGCGTCGGGCTGGCGCGCGCCATTGCCTCAAAGCCGGAGATTATTTTCTTCGACGAACCGACCACCGGCCTCGACCCGATTATGACCGATGTCATCAATCATCTTATTCGAAATTGCGTGCAGGAGCTTGGCGCGACCACTGTCACAATTACCCATGATATGACCAGCGTGCGCGCCATCGCGGATAAAACCGCGCTGCTTTATAAGGGTGAAATTATTTGGCAAGGCACGACTGACGAACTTGAAGGGTCAGACGACCCGTTCCTCAATCAATTCATCAATGGTCTGGCGCATGGGCCGATTGAGGTTGAGGGCCAAAAACTCGATAGCGCGCCCAGCCCCGCCGAGGCTGTCTAATGGCGCGCGCCATCAGCGAATATGTTTGCAATAATTGCGGCCATGTGACGACCAAATGGTCGGGCAAATGCGAAGCCTGCGGGCAATGGAACACCATTTCTGAAATGGCCGGAAGCGCCGCCCCACCCATCGGGCGCGGTGCCAAAAAGACCAAAGGCAAAAGCGTTGAGCTGGCACCTCTGGCCGGCAATGATAAAGAGCCGGAAAGACGCAAATCCGGCATTGGCGAATTTGACCGCGTATTGGGCGGCGGCTTGGTGCCCGGCTCGGCCACACTTATCGGCGGCGACCCGGGCATCGGCAAATCGACTTTGCTTTTGCAGGCGGCGGCAGCAGTCAGCAAATCTGGTGGCAAAGTTATTTATGTGTCGGGCGAGGAAGCGCTCGCCCAGCTTCGCATGCGCGCATCACGCCTTGGCCTGTCAGACGCCAATGTTGAACTGGCGGCAGAAACCAATGTCGCGGATATTATCAAGACACTGGAAAAACTCGGCGATATTGCGCTGGTTGTTATCGATTCCATTCAGACCATGTGGTCGCCTGCCATTGAGGCCGCGCCCGGCACGGTGAGCCAAGTGCGGGTGGCCAGCCAAGAGCTTATTCATTTCGCCAAGAACAGCGACGCGCCGCTGGTGCTGGTCGGCCATGTGACCAAAGACGGACAGATTGCCGGCCCCCGCGTGCTGGAGCATATGGTCGATACCGTTGTTTATTTTGAGGGCGATCGCGGCGACCAATTCCGCATTTTGCGCGCCATTAAAAACCGCTTCGGCCCGGCGTATGAAATGGGCGTGTTTGAAATGCAGGGCGCGGGATTGATGGAAGTGCAAAACCCGTCTGCTCTATTTCTGGAAGGCCGCGAAGCCGATGTGCCCGGCGCGGCAGTGTTTGCTGGTATTGAAGGCACGCGCCCCGTTTTGGTAGAAATTCAGGCGCTGGCTGCGCCGTCCTCTTTGGCGACACCGCGCCGCGCCGTTGTCGGCTGGGACGCCAATCGCTTGTCTATGGTGCTGGCCGTGCTGGAAGCGCGCTGCGGCATGTCATTCGCCGGACGCGATGTGTTTTTGAATGTCGCCGGTGGCTTGCGGATTAATGAACCGGCTGCCGACCTTGCTGTGGCGGCGGCTCTTATCTCGTCGCTCAGTGGCAAGCCGATCGCCCGCGACACGATTGTTTATGGCGAGTTGAGCCTATCGGGCGCGGTGCGTCCGGTGGCGCAAAATAATGTGCGCCTTAAAGAAGCCGAAAAATTAGGCTTTAAGTCAGCCTATGCGCCCAAGCCCGGCAAGGGTGATGTGGCTAAAGGTGTTGTATTGCGTGAAATTGACGACCTCGCCGCGCTGATTGCAGCATTGGGGGTCGCCGCAACTGTCGATTAAGGCGCGCCTTAACCGACCCGACTCATGATAGGCAGAACGCATGTCCGCCTTCGACTATATCATTATTGCCGTTTTGCTGGTGTCCGCCGCGCTGTCGCTGATGCGCGGTTTCACCAAAGAAGTTTTGTCGATTACCGGCTGGATTGTCTCCGGCTATGTGGCGATATTTTTAGGCCCCTCCCTCAAACCCCTGCTGGCTAGCTATGTCACCCTCGATTGGGCGGTTACCGGCGGGGCCATGCTCATCGTCTTTTTGGTAACGCTGATTGTCTTCTCCATTGGCAGCAGCTTCATCGCCTCATCAATTAAAGGCACCGGCTTGGGCGCATTGGACCGCACATTGGGCGTCGGCTTTGGCGCATTGCGCGGCTTCTTCATTGTCTGCATGGCTTATTTCGGCATTTCGGCGGTGATTCCCGAAAAGGACCATCCCGACTTCATCACCGAAGCGCGCTTGCGCCCGATGCTGCAAACCGGCACGAAAGCTTTTGTGGCCATTGTGCCGCTCGACCGGCTGCCGCTGAGTGTCGCCAATATTGGCGAAACCCTTACCGAGCAAGGCGGCGACGCCCTGCAAAAAGTCGGTGAGGGTGCGTTGCAAAATGCCGCGCGTGAGGAGCTGGAAAAATTAGTTGAGGAAGTGCAAGACAGTGAGGCGGACACGGGCTATAAACAGACCGAACGCGACCAGATGGAACGCTTGATCCGTAACACGGAAGGGGTCAAATGAGCGACAACCCTCAAGATACGCTTTATGGCGATCGACTTCGCGAAGAGTGCGGCGTATTTGGCATCTTCGGCCATGCAGACGCTGCCGCTTTAACCACATTAGGATTGCACGCGCTGCAACATCGCGGCCAAGAAGCCGCCGGTATTGTTTCCTTTGACGGGAAAAACTTTTTTGCCGAGCGTCGCCTCGGCCTCGTCTCCGACCATTTCACCAAAGCCAATGTGCTGGACCAATTGCAAGGCACGGCCGCCGTCGGCCATGTGCGCTATTCGACCACCGGCGAAACGATTTTACGCAATGTGCAGCCGCTATTTGCCGATTTGACCGGTGGCGGCTTCGCCATCGCGCATAATGGCAATCTGACCAATGCGTTGACCTTGCGCGATGAGTTGGTCAAACAGGGCGCGATTTTTCAATCGACCTCAGACACGGAAACGATTTTACAGCTTGTGGCGCGCTCCAAGCGCATCAACACGCTGTCGCGCTTGACCGATGCGCTGTTTCAAATTGAAGGCGCTTATGCGCTGGTGGTGATGACCAATAAAAAACTGATTGGCGCGCGCGACCCGCTGGGCATTCGCCCGCTGGTGATTGGCAAGTTGGACGGGGCTTATATCCTCGCTTCTGAAACCTGCGCGCTGGATATTATCGGGGCCAAATTCGTCCGCGAAGTGGAAAATGGCGAGATTGTCGTGATTACCGATGACGGCATTGAGAGCATTAAGCCGTTTCCGCCAATGGAGGCGCGCCCCTGCATTTTCGAATATATTTATTTCGCCCGCCCCGACAGCACGGTTGGCGGCAAAAGCGTTTATGAATGTCGCAAGGAATTCGGTCGTCAACTGGCCGAGGAAAGCCATGTCGATGCCGATGTGGTGATACCCGTGCCCGATAGCGGTGTGCCGGCGGCGATTGGCTATGGCAATGCGTCGGGCGTGCCGTTTGAGCTTGGCATTATTCGCAATCACTATGTCGGGCGCACTTTCATTGAGCCGCAGCAGAGTATTCGCGCGTTTTCGGTGAAGCTGAAGCACAATGCCAATCGGGTTCATGTTGAGGGCAAGCGCGTTATTCTGATTGATGACTCGATTGTGCGCGGCACCACTTCGGTGAAAATCGTACAGATGATGCGCGATGCGGGCGCGACCGAAGTGCATATGCGGATTGGCGCGCCGCCCATCACCCACCCGGATTTTTACGGCATTGATACGCCCGACCAAGACTCGCTTCTGGCAGCGCAAAACACGCTGGAAGAAATGCGCGCCCATATCGGTGCCGACAGCCTCGCTTTCTTGAGCGTTGACGGGCTGTATAAGGCGATGGGCTATCCTGAAGGCCGCAATGCCGAGCGCCCACAATTCACCGACCATTGCTTTACCGGCGACTATCCGACCGGATTGGCCGACCAGCAGGGCGACGAAAAATTACACCAACTCTCGCTACTGGCGGAACAAGGCTAATATGCGCTTTGACGGCAAATTGGCGTTGGTCACCGGCGCAACGCGCGGCATTGGCTGGGCGGTGGCGCAAGCACTGGCGGCTGAAGGCGCGCATGTGCTGACGCTGGGGCGCACGCAAGGCGCGCTGGAAGAACTTTACGACCTCATCACAAAAGCCGGCGGCGAAGCGACCGGCGTGCCGCTCGACCTGACCGATGGCGATGCGCTCGACCGTTTGGGCGCACACATTGCCGAGCGTTGGGGCAAACTCGATATGCTGGTCGGCAATGCCGGTGTGTTGGGGCCACTGACGCCGGTCAGCCATATCGACCCTGATGACTTGGCCAAAGTGCTGGCTGTCAACGTCACCGCCAATGCGCGCCTCATTCGCGCGATGGAACCGCTATTGATGCAGGCCGATGCGCCGCGCGCCGTCTTCACCACATCGGGTGCGGCGCGAAAATGCCGCCCGTTTTGGGGGGCTTATTCGACCGGCAAAGCGGCGTTGGACGCGCTGGTGAAAAGCTGGGCGCATGAGCATGAAAACGACGCGCTGCGCATTAATCTGTTGTCGCCGGGGCCGATACGCACCGCCATGCGCGCACAAGCCATGCCCGGCGAAGACCCGGACACACTCCCCAGTCCCGCCGACCTCTCCCCGCTCTTCCTCGAGCTTCTCTCAGAGACCGAGACACGCACGGGCGAGATTGTGGACTACAAACGCTAGATTTTTTCAGCGCGAATGGGCTATTTGCACCAGTTCTGCCGCTTGCCGTTTTTACATGACTTGGCGAGTCCTTGCGCGATAAGTCGCTTTTCCAACTCGGGCGCACGAACCACCAATCGCCCATATTTTTCCGGCGCATCAACAAATTCCAGCCGCACATCGCCTTGCATATAGGCGAGCGTTTCAGCTTGCGCTTGGAGCGCCAGTTTTTTAGAGCGCGGACGCTGGCGGCTTTTGACGACTTCCATAGCAAAACTCCGTCGGCTGATTATTGTTTTGACCATGTTTTAATGGACACCGCCGCCGCCTAAAAGAGCGTTAATTTCGGATACTTTCTTCGATTTACCTTATTGATTATTTGTCTTCATAAGGGTTTTTGCCCTTACGGATAAAGATACGCAAAGGTATGCCGTCCAGCGCAAAAGTCTCGCGCAGACTATTGGCGAGATAACGCTGATAGCTTTCCGGCACGGCATGGCCGCGACTGGAAAAGCTGACAAAAGTCGGCGGGCGCGATTTGGCCTGCGTGATATAGCGCAGCCGCACCGGCCGGCCCTTATCGGCGGGTGGCGGATGGCGGTCAATCACCTCGCCCAACCAACGGTTGAGCTTCGACGTGCCGATGCGCGCATTCCACAATTCATATTGTTGCTGCACGGCGGGCATCAGCTTTTCAACACCCTTGCCGGTTTGCGCCGACAGCATCAGCACCGGCACACCGCGCAGGCGCGGCAGCGCGCGCAGCAGCGCATCATTCACCGTCTGGCGCACTTCCTTGCGGTCGAGTTTCAAATCCCATTTATTAATCGCAATCACCAAAGCGCGGCCCTCGCGCTCCACCAAATCGGCAAGCTGAATATCCTGCTTATCGAACGGGCTGGTCGCATCTATCAGCAGCACCACCACTTCGGCGAATTTTACGGCGCGCAGACCATCGGCAACAGACAGCTTTTCCAGCTTCTCCGTTACCCGCGATTTGCGCCGCATACCCGCCGTGTCCCATAGCGTAATCGGGCGCGCACCATTGGGCGCGGCATCGCTTTCCCACATCCAATTCACCGAAATACTGTCACGGGTAATGCCCGCCTCAGGGCCGGTCAGCAGTCGGTCATCATCGAGCAGATAATTAATCAGCGTCGATTTACCGGCATTGGGTCGGCCCAAAATGGCGACGCGCAACGGCTTATCGGGGTCGTCCTCAAATGGCTGATCGGGGTCGAAATCCTCTTCGACTTCGGCCTCATCGGTCAGCGGCTCAAATTGCGCTTCATGGGCAAGCTGTGCCTCGCGCAATTGCTGATACAGTTCATCGGTGCCATTGCCATGCTCGGCAGACAGCGCAAATGGCGTGCCCAGCCCCAGCTTATAGGCTTCATTCAGCCCCGCTTCACCGGCATTGCCCTCGGCCTTATTGGCCGCCAGCATGACCGGCACATCAGCTTTTCTGAGCAGGCGCGCGAATAATTCATCTTCCGGCAAAATGCCGACGCGCGCATCAGTCAGCATCAGCACCATATCGGCCTCGGCAATCGCTGCCTCGGTTTGAGCGCGCATACGCGCCTCCAAAGAGCCGGATTTACCCTCTTCAAAACCCGCCGTATCGACAATCTGAAAACGCAGATCACCCAGCTTGGCATCGCCAAAGCGGCGGTCGCGCGTCACGCCCGGCTGGTCATCAACCAGCGCCAGCTTGCGCCCGACCAGCCGATTGAACAGGGTCGATTTGCCGACATTGGGCCGACCGACAATCGCCAGAATGAATGGGTGGGACGCAAGTTTTACCATCTGCTGTCCCTAACGCCGCGCGATGAGTGAACCCTCATCGGTCAGCACATAAAGCGTGCCTTCGGCGACAATCGGCGGGACATTGACCGGCTCTTCAATATCTTGAAAGCCGATAATCTCACCATTGACCGGATTGGCCGTCACCAATCGCCCGTCAGAGGACGCCAGAATAACCTGCCCCCCCGCCAGCAATGGCCCGGCCCACCGAATACGGGCTTCGCGGTCTTCTTCATCTTCAAATGACGGCAATTGCGTCAGCCAGCGCACCCGCCCCTGCTCACGCGATAAAGACACCAAAGCGCCCTCAAGCGACATGACGAGAACATAATCGCCCATCACCCACGGCGTCTCAATGGAGCCGACATCGGTTGTCCAAATGCGTTCGCCGGAGCGAATATCAATCGCCGCCGTGCGTCCACCATGACTGGTCACAATCACGCGGTCGCGGTCAATTACCGGTCGCCCGACAATGGCATTAAGTTTCGATAGCGGCGTGACTTGCGTGCCGCGACTGGTCAGACTGTCGGTCCACAGCACATTGCCATTGACCGGACTTAGCGCCACCACTTCGCCGGAATTAAATCCGGCAACAACAATTTGCTCATTCACCGCCACGCTGGTCGCGCCCAGAATTGTTGCTTGTTCAGTAATCGCCAAATGTTCCCAAAGGCGCGCGCCGGTCTCAACATTGAAAGATTGCAGGCGGCTGTCTTGCGAGGTCACAAAAACCTGATTGCCGCGTACCGTCGGCGCGTTGGAAAACGGCACGGTATTTTGCACGCGCCAAAGAATTTCACCGGTATCGCCATTCAGTGCCATAATCTCGCCAAATCCGGTCGTCGCAATCACGCGGCCTCGGCCATAAGCCACGCCGCCGCCAAAACCGTCGCGCAAATTAGCGGTGGTTTCTGCTCCGGCCCAAAAGCGCGACAGCCCGAAATTAACATCAGGCTTGAGGGTTGAAACGGATTGACGCCATTTCACCTCGCCGGTTTTCATATCCGCCGCCGAGACAACCAAATCAGCCCCCAGCGCGAATACTTTTTCATCAGCCACAATCGGCGGGGCTTTCAGCACTTTGCGGCCCCCATTGCCGGTCACAAACTCGACCTTATAGCCCTGCGCCATGCCATCAAGTTCGAGATGGTAATAAGCATGGGTCGGAAAACCGCCCGGATTACTCCAAGTCGAATTGCGAAAAGCAGGCAGCACCGGCACGGTCGCATCGGCCAAGCGCGGGTCTGCCCGCAACTGGGCTTCAAAACTCAGAACCGAAATGCGATCGCCATCGAATTTCTCTTTATCGGCCGCACCGCTACACGCCGCCAAAAGGCCGGCCACAAAAGTGACCTGCGCCCATCGGCCCATTTGACGCGGCAGCGCGAAAGGCGAAACAGTCTGAAAACTTGCGCGCAACAGGCTCATTATTCGTCGCCCTCAGCTTCTTCAACTTCCGGCAAAGCCAGCAAGCCACCCTTAACGCTTTGCAGCATAATGCTTGCGCGGTCGCGCGCCAGAGAGTTAACCGAACTGTCGCCGATTTGTTGCATCAGTAAATCGCGCGCCTCAAGCGGCTGGTCATGTGCCGAAAAGGCCAGCGCCATAATTTCGCGCGCCATTGGTTGCAGCCCGTTTTCATCTTCGGCCAAATCGCCAATCCGGTCTTTGATATCGGCGAGACTGCCGCCGCTATCGAGCAGCACAATCGCCGCTTGCAAGCTGGCGAAATCGCGCAGGCTATCAGGCAAAGCGCGGCGACCCGCCAACGCATCAAACCCGTCCAGCGCATTGTCATATTGGCCTTCTTCGGCATGCGTCAGTGCCGCGCTAAACTGCGCCAGCGCACCATAGCCATTATCCTCAGCGGCGCTAAACGCCAGCAGGCGAGTGATTTTTTCATCGGCCTCGGCTTCGGCAATTTGTGTCAGCAGCGCATCATAACGCGCCGATGCAGCTTCGCGCTGGCCGGTTCTCAGGGCGTCATAGCCAATCACGGAAGCGACCAGCACCACAATGGCGACGGCCAGTCCGATAATGTAGCGGCCATATTTGTCCCATGCCCCGGCCAGTCTATCGCGGCGCAGGTCAGCGGTAATCTCGTCAAAAATATTATCTTCCACAGCGGTTCTCCAACTACTCTTTGTCTTCTTTTAGAGCATATGTGTGTTTTTGTTCAGGAAATTTACGCGCCCGCACATCATTGGCATATGCTTCGGCGGCTTTGGCAATTTGCGCGCCCAAACTGGCGAATTCTTTGACGAATTTCGGCACTTGCGGCGACAAGCCCAGCATGTCCTCGGTGACCAAAATCTGCCCGTCACAACCTGCCGATGCGCCAATGCCAATGGTCGGCACATTTATCGCGGCTGAAATCTTATCGGCCAAAGGCGCGGCAATGCCCTCCAGCACAATCGCAAACGCGCCTGCTTCGGCCAGAGCCTGGGCGTCGCGTTCAATTTGCGGCCATTCATCTTTGTTGCGGCCTTGTGT
Source organism: Phyllobacteriaceae bacterium Water-Bin73 (assembly GCA_900197605.1). Taxonomy (GTDB): domain Bacteria; phylum Pseudomonadota; class Alphaproteobacteria; order RS24; family RS24; genus UBA8337. The sequence continues at coordinate 3,687 of FZLQ01000028.1, read as the reverse complement.
TTTGAAGCCGCCCATCACATTTACATTTTGCGGCGTCAGGCCAATATGCCCCATCACCGGAATACCGCGTTGGGTCAGATGATGCACCGTATCGGCCATGCGCTCACCGCCCTCCAGCTTAATCGCTTGGCAGCCGGTTTCTTTCATGGTGCGGGCCGCATTGTGAAACGCATGGGCGCGGCTTTCTTCATAAGTGCCGAAGGGCATATCAACCACAACCAGCGCGCTGTCAGAGCCGCGCACAACCGCAGCACCGTGCGCAATCATCATATCCAGCGACACGCCCAGCGTGTTTTCCATGCCATACATCACCATGCCAAGACTGTCGCCGACCAGCAACACATCGACATGCGGATCTATAAGCGCCGCCGTATGCGCGTGGTAAGATGTCAGGCAAACAATCGGCTCTTGGCCTTTACGCGCCATAATTTCCGGCACGGTTAAACGCGCGCTTCGTCGTTGAACGGACATAACCCGTCTCCAATCGGTTAACTGGCGCGGAAACTAGCTGAAATCAGTAAGAATGGCAATCAATAGCGGGCGTTGGCGGCAATCTTAAACCGGTCTTAAGAGGCCAATCGAATAGCCACCGGACGGCCCATATTGGCGGTCATTTCCATGCAGCGCGCCCATAGCCGCGCCGCCGCCTCATCATTGGTGGCCGGGTCGGCATTATCCAACTCACATTCGCCATGCACATTGTGATAATAGCTGCCATGCGTCAGGTCTTCTTGGCTGGCGCACATGAGGGTTGTTTGGGCCCCGTCTTGCGGCGTAATCAGCAAAGCCTGTTTCAACCAAGCGGCGAATTTACCGCCGCCGCCCAAGCCGCTGGCGACAACGCCCGGATGCACCGCAAACACATTGAGGTCAGGATGGCGACGTTGCAATTCGCGGGCAATCCAAAAATTGCCGAGTTTTGAACGATTATAGGCGCGCATGGCCCCCAATCGAGAGTGCCAGTGATAGCTTGGCGAACAGCCCTCCGCCATAATGTAAATATCACCGGTGAGAATGATGATGCGCGCCCTTCGCGCCAAGCTGCCGTTCATTAATTCACGCCGCAGGGCAAAATGGCCCAGCACATTCGTGCCGAAATTAATCTCATGGCCTTGCTCGGTTTCATCATAATGACGCGCCCAAACACCGGCATTTTCAACCAAAACGTCAATTTTTCGCCCGCGTAAATGGTAATTTACCGCCTGCGCAGCGGCTTTCACGCTGTCGAGGTCGGCAAGGTCACATTCAATCAGGCACACGGCCCGCGCATTCAGGCCTTCGGCAAGGAAACCACGGCGCGCCTGCTCGGCTTTGTCTATATTGCGGCACAGCATGATGACCTCGGCCCCGCGCTCCAGCAAGCCACGCGCCGTTTCTTTGCCAATACCGTCATTGGCACCGGTCACCACGGCTATCTTGCCATGCAATTGCGGCAAGCTGGGACATGATGAAATTTGGCGCCGCTGACCGACGATACTGGTTCGCAAGCGCTTCAGCGGATAAGGCGATAGGCGCGCAATCATGCAATCTCCTTTGATTACTTTGTTTACGCATCAGAAAGGGGTTTGGATTAGTTAAAATGCCTAAACTGTTGGTATTTTTGCGAAGCTATTGACCAATATGACGCCCGTCACAATCAGCGCCAAACCAAGCACGGCCTGCCAGCTCAGACTCTGATTTAACAAGAAATAACTGAGTAAAGCGACGGTGAACACGCCCAGCCCGCTCCATGTCGCATAGACCACGGCCAGCGGAATTTGTCCCAGCGCGAAGGTCATCAGGTAAAACGAGCCGGTATAGAGCGCAATCAAGCCGACACTGGGCAACGGCTTGGTGAAATTTCCGGTGAACGGCAATAGCATTGTGCCGCTGACTTCCAAGATAATCGCCCCGAGCAAATACACATATGGGTTCATTTTGCTTCCAATCTGCCCGCCGTGATGAACTCGCGAAACCGAATCACTGCCGGATATTGCGTCGGGTCAATCGACATTGGCACATCAACGCGAAAATTATCGAAACCGGTAATATCCGCGACGCGCACGGATTGCGATTTAATCGCCAAAAATTCCGCCTCATCTTCCACATAGGCGGGCGTCAGATAGAGCTTATAATCAGGCCCCGGCGACACGCGCCCTTCAAGGGTGAAGAAATATTGCCCGGTCTCTTGCGTCAGATGCAGCGTCCCCTCGCCCCCATGATAGGCATCGCTAACCTTCAAATCTTAGCTGAAATTTGCGCGTATCATCGCGCCGGATTTCGCCGCCGCCAGCACATCGTCACTCGCGCCGTCGCTGGCCACCAATATCGGCAAATAGTAAACGCCCAAGCCGAAACCGATCGGCAGCGCCGCCAAGCCGCCCAGCACAAGGCCGATGAGCAATGAGAGATTGAGATGTTTTTTCATGCTTGCCCTGCCTTGTCACTGCGCCGCTCCAACAGCACAACATCGCGCCATTGGCCTGTCAGCGGCCCGTGTTCCATTTTGCCCAAACGCTCATGCGTCGCCAGAAATGCGAAGCCGTGTTTGGCGAATAAATTAATACTCGCCGTATTTTCGGGAAAAATCAAAGCGCGCATCGTCCAATAATCCTGCGCCTCGCTATCGGCAATCAGCGCCGCCAGCAGCGCCCCACCAATGCCCTCCCCGCGGCCATTTTCATCGACATAAAGACTGACTTCCGCCACGCCGCGATAAACCCAGCGCGATGATAATGCCGACAGCGCGACCCAGCCCAGCACCGCGCCATTGATTTCGGCAACCAAGCGACATTCGGGTAAATGGTCGCTATCCCATGTTGTCCATTCGCCAGCATGTTCGGCAAAAGTTGCATGGCCGGTATCGCAGCCTTGCTGATAGATCTGCATGACAGCCTCACCATCAGCATCGCTCATCGGACGGATATTCATGCCAAATCTTCCTGCGTCAGTGCCAGAAAGGCTTTCCAATTATCGTCCATTTGCGGCTTCCATTTTTGCATGAGCGGTGTGGTAGCATTGGCTTCCGATACACCTTTGAAGGTTAAATATTTCAGCATGAAGGCCGAAACCCGGGCATTGACTTGGCAATGCACCAGCACTTGCTTGTCGTCCAGCGCATCCATAATGCCGATAAAGGTTTTAAGGTGGTCGGCGGTCGGGGCTTCCCACGGCACCGGCAGATGGAAATAACTCATGCCTGCCTTGCTGACGAGACTGCCCTCTTCGGCAATCGCATCGTCAGCGTCATGCATGGCAAGATTGATAATCACTTGATAACCCGCCGCCGCAATACCCAGAAAATCTTCGGGCTTTGGGTGGCCCGCCGTGCCGATGCGCGGGGTGAACTGATGGAAGTTCTTCAGCTTCATATACGACTCTTTTATTAGCTCAGAGTATATTCACCCCAAAGCGCTCGTAAAGCATATTGAATAGATAAACCAAAAGCGCGGTCAGCAAAATACTGGCGAAAAAGGCCGGCCAGAAGCCGAATTTATTGATGATAAAGGGCAGCGCGAAAAACAGCGGCAAGGTCGGCAGCACGAAATACATGGTGAAGCCGACATGGCGCGCGATTTTATCGTCGCTCGCGCCTTCAAAATACATCCAAAGAAGAATGAGAAAAGTCGTGGTCGGCAGCGCAGCAATCAGCCCACCCCATTTGTCGCTAAATTTGGCAACCTCGGTCACCACGGCGATAACCAAAGC
>FZLQ01000091.1 GCA_900197605.1 Phyllobacteriaceae bacterium Water-Bin73 | reverse complement strand
CCATCGAGATATTCTTCCCACAGCGCGGCGGCTTGTGCCTCAGGACACCAGAATGGATTATTATTGATCTCGTCCCAATTCCAATTATCGCGATTGATTTCGTGCGGGCCCATTTGCACCAATGCAGCGCGAATGGTTACGCCGTCCAGCACTTTGCGCGCAATGCCCGACGCGGCAACACGTGCTGCCGTTTCGCGTGCAGAAGAACGCCCGCCACCGCGATAATCGCGAATGCCGTATTTTTCCATATAGGTGAAATCGGCATGGCCCGGACGGTATTTGTCTTTAATGTCGCCATAATCTTTTGACCGCTGATCGGTGTTTTCAATCATCAGCGAAATCGGCGTGCCGGTGGTCACTTGCGCGCCGGTTTCCGGGTCTTCAAACACGCCGGACAGGATTTTCACCGCATCGGCTTCGCGCCTTTGTGTGGTGAATTTATTTTGCCCGGGCTTTCTTTTGTCGAGCCATTGCTGAATATCGGCCTCGGTCAGTGGCAGGCGCGCAGGCGCACCGTCAACCACGCAGCCGAGAGCGGCCCCGTGGCTTTCGCCCCAAGTTGTCACGCGAAACAAATGACCGAAACTATTATGCGACATGACGCGTTTTCCTATTCGCCTTCTTGCTGCGCGGCTTTCAAATCATCGAAAGCGCCCATGCCGATGGTGTTGTAGCCGACATCGACATAATGAATTTCACCCGAAACGCCGGACGACATATCAGACAGCAAATAAACCGCTGATTGGCCGACTTGCTCTTTGGTGACATTGCGGCGCATCGGCGCGTTGGCTTCGTTCCATTTCAGCATTTCGCGGAAGTCGCCAATACCGGCCGCCGCCAAAGTGCGAATGGGGCCGGCGGAAATGGAGTTGACGCGAATGCCTTTCGGGCCGAGGTCGGAAGCGAGATAGCGCACAGAGGCCTCAAGCGCGGCTTTGGCGACGCCCATGACATTGTAATGCGGAATAACTTTCGCAGCGCCATAATAGGACAGGGTTATCATTGAGCCGCCCTCATCCATCAGTTTTTCAGCGCGGCAGGCGACGGCGGTGAAGCTATAGCAGCTAATGTTAAGCGCCTTGTCGAAAGCCTCAGCCGATGTGTCAACATAGCGGCCCATCAGCTCTTCTTTGCCGGCAAAGGCAATGGCGTGGACAACAAAGTCGAGCTTGCCCCATTTTTTCTCAAGTTTTGTGAAAAGCGCGTCCATGCTGGCTTCATCGGTCACGTCGCATGGCTCAACAAAGTCAGAGCCGACGCTTTCAGCCAATGGGCCGACGCGTTTCAGCAGCGCTTCGCCTTGATAGGTGAAGGCAAGTTCAGCACCCGCATCGGCGCAGGCTTGGGCGATACCCCAAGCGATAGAGTTTTTATTGGCGACCCCCATAATCAGGCCGCGTTTTCCTTGCATGACACTCATGATGTTCTCTTTTCATCTCAATTTCAGTTTTATTGTATAAACTGCGCCGCGCAAAAAGCCTAGCGGCTATGGAGTTCAAAGCGCTGGCTGCGAATGGCCAGTTGCTGTTGCGCCGGCGGATAACCTTGTGCCGCAGCTTTCTTCAGCCAAAACATACCTTTTTTGCTATTGGCGGTTATGCCGTCACCGGCAAAATACATCAGCGCCAAATTGGTCTGCGATGGGGCATGGCCGAAATTGGCGGCTTTTTCATAATAATCTCGGGCTTTTTTGGGGTTTTTCTCAACCCCATGGCCGAGGCGATGAAGATGGCCGAGATTGCGCAAAGCGGCGAGGTCGTAATTATCGGCCAAAGGCTGCCATAGCTTGCGTGCCGTCACATAGTCACCCGCCTCATAGGCCGCCACGCCTTTTTCAAAATCAACCTTAAAGCGCGCCGTATCGGGTGGCGCGGCGCAGGCGGCGAGAAGCAAGAAAGCGGCGGTCAATAATTTGCAAGAACGAGCCATGCCCTTATATATAACGGAAAGAGCCGATAAAGGAACGACAAGGACACATGAATGAGCTTGTTTATTGAAACGCCGCACGACCCGATTGCCGCTTTTGACGGCTGGCTGCAAGAAGCCGGTGCCAGTGAGCCCAACGACCCGAATGCGATGAGCCTCGCCACGGTTGATGCTGATGGCATGCCGAATGCGCGCATGGTGCTGCTGAAGGGCCATGACGCGCGCGGCTTTGTTTTCTACACTAATTTCAAAAGCCAAAAGGGCAGCGAATTGGCGGATAACGCCAAAGCCGCTTTGTGTTTTCATTGGAAATCGCTGCATCGGCAAGTGCGGGTGCAAGGCCCGATATCAACCGTATCTGATGCAGAGGCGGACGCTTATTTTAACTCGCGCGGGCGCCAAAGCCGCATTGGTGCATGGGCATCGCAACAATCGCGCCCCTTGGCTGACCGCGCTGAACTGGAAGCGGCTTTTGCCAAAGTTGAGGCGCAATATCCGGGTGATGATATTCCGCGCCCGCCGCATTGGTCGGGGCGACGCATCACGCCTTTGCGTATTGAGTTTTGGCAAGATGGCGCGCATCGGCTGCACGACCGGTTGATGTTCAAGCGCACCAGTGCCGACGCCGATTGGACAACGGAACGGCTTTATCCTTAGTCGCCTTGTTTCTAGTAACCTTCAGGCTCAATCCAGCGATAGCCGATAGTCTCCAGCATTTTGGCGACGGCGAGCGGGGTTTTATCCTCATAGGCCGGTCCGATAATTTGCATGCCGAAGGGCAGACCATTGGCGTGTTTACCAAGCGGCACAACGCTAGAGGGCAGGCCGCATAGAGTGGCAACACCGGCCCAGAAGAAATTATCAAAGTAAGAGCGTTCAGTGCCGTTCACCTCAATGGTGCGGGCGTGAAAATCCGGATTATGGTCGTGTTTCATTGCCGTCGTGGGGGTGACCGGACATAGCAGCACATCGACTTGTTCAAACACGGCGCGCCAAGCCATTTCATATTTGGCTTTGCGTAATGAAAGGCGCAGCCAATCGCCATGACTGAGGGTGATGCCACGCGCTTGAATGGCACGCATGGAGTTGTCATCAGGCGCGGTGGCGGCGACGACTTGCTTCAAATTATCAATCACCTCAGCAGGTAAGTCAGAACCGATAATGGAACTGAGGCGGAGCATATAGGTCTCGAAATGCGTATTCATATCGAAATCGGGTTTGATGGTGCTCAGCGCCGCGCCCTCGGCCTCAAGTGCCTTACCGGCTTGCTCAATGGCGTCGCTAAATGTCGTCTCAACTTCGCAAGCTGCATCGGTCGGCCACAGCCCGACGCGCAGGCCTCGCGGCGTCGCATGGCGCGGCCCTTGCAGTTTAATTTGCACGGCTTGACGCATTGGCCCGTCATCAAGCCCGACGGTTAGATCAAGCGCCAGTTCAAGATCGGCAGGTGTATGCCCCAGCGGGCCGGCAACGGTAAGCTCGCTCGGCTCCCAACGCAGGCCGTGCGGCGGCGGCACATGGCCCCGCATCGGCACAATATTGAAGGTTGGTTTATGGCCAAACAAGCCGGTGAAATGGGCCGGTGCGCGAATGGAGCCGCCAATATCGCTGCCATATTCCAGCGGCGTCATAGCGGCGGCCAGCGCTGCCGCTGACCCGCCGGACGAGCCGCCAGGTGTATGCTCGAGATGATGCGGATTATTGGTCGTGCCGTGAACGGCGTTATAGGTCTGAATGTCACCACCGGCGAGCGGTGCATTGCTTTTGCCGATAATAATCGCGCCCGCCGCTTTCAACCGCGCCGCAACCACACTATCCTGCTTTGAGACATGGCCTTTAAATTCCGGAAAACCGGCATCGCAGGTCATGCCCTCAACCTCGAATAGGTCTTTAATGGTCATCGGCAGGCCGTGCAGCGCGCCTTTTATATCGCCTTTGGCGCGCGCCGCATCGGCGGCTTCAGCGTCTTTCAGCGCATCGTCAAACCGCGTGTCGATAATGGCGTTAATGGCCGGATTGTGCTGCGTGATGCGGTCAATGAAATGCTGGGTGGCTTCTTTGGACGAAACGGCGCCATTTGCGATGTTTTTTGCCAGTTCGTGAGCCGGTAATTTATGCAGTGCCATTATTGTTTCCCCTATGGACAAGTGCTGGCGGTTTGGGCAAATTGTCGCCAGTAAAAAAGATGTTCTTCAAGAACGATAGGGAGGAATAAATGTTCGGTCAAATGCAAGATGTGCCACTGTTGATGAATAGAGTTCTTGACCATGCAATGGTCAATCACAGTGAGCGCGAAATCGTTTCCCGCCTGGTTGAAGGCAATATTCATCGCGAAACTTATGCGGAGCTGCATTTGCGCGCCCGCAAGTTAAGCCAAGCGCTACAAAGCCTCGGCATGGGTGAGCAAGATGTTATCGCTACTTTGGCGTGGAATACCCACCGCCATATTGAGGCTTGGTATGGCATTACCGGTATTGGTGGTGTGTATCATACGCTGAACCCGCGCCTGTTCGCAGAGCAGCTTGTCTACATCATCAATCACGCTGAAGATAAAATAATTTTCACCGATTTGACCTTTGTGCCGGTTCTGGAGGCGATTGAAGCGGAAATTCCGAATGTTAAAGGCATCATTATCATGACTGATGCCGCGCATATGCCGGATACCAGCCTGAAAAATGTTCATTGCTATGAAGATTTAATCGACGGCCAAAACGGCGACTTTAACTGGGTTGAGGTTGATGAGCGCGCACCTTGCGGCATTTGTTACACCTCCGGCACAACCGGCAATCCGAAGGGCGTTTGCTATACGCATCGCTCAAATGTGCTGCACACATTGGTCGGCAATAGCGCCGATGTTATGGGTCTGAAAAGCACTGATAGCATTATGCCGGTCGTACCGATGTTCCATGCCAATGCATGGGGACTGGCGCTCAGCGCACCGGCTGCCGGTTCCAAAATTGTCAATCCGGGCCCGAATATGGATGGCGAGAGCATTTACCAGCTTTTGACGGACGAGGAAGTAACGTTCACAGCGGCCGTGCCGACGGTTTGGCTGATGCTGCTGCAACATCTTGAAGGCAATAATCTGAAACTGCCCATGCTGAAAGACGTGACCATTGGCGGGTCGGCTGTGCCGCGTGTCATGCTTGAGAAATTTGAGCGTGATTATGAAGTGTCGGTGAAGCACGCTTGGGGTATGACGGAATTGTCGCCGCTTGGCACGATTGCCAGCTTTAAGGCGGGCATGGAAAATATGAATTTCGACCAACAAATGGATATTAAGGTCAAGCAAGGCCGTGCACCATTTGGTGTGGAAATGAAAATCACCGATGATGAGGGCAATGAATTGCCGCGCGATGGCAAGGCTTTTGGTCACCTGATGGTGAAAGGCCCGTTTATTGTCGGGGAATATATTAAGGGCGATGGCGGTCAAATTTTGGACGCTGACGGCTTCTTCGATACCGGCGATGTGGCGACGATTGATGCGCTGGGCTTTATGCAAATTACCGACCGCTCGAAAGACGTTATCAAATCGGGCGGTGAGTGGATTTCGTCAATTGAAATTGAAAATGTGGCGGTTGGTTGCGACGGTGTTACTGAGGCCGCCGTTATCGGTCTGCCGCATCCAAAATGGGACGAGCGCCCGCTGCTTATCATTATTAAAGATGAAGGCGCAGAGCTGAGCAAAGAAGATGTGCTGGCTTATTTGGAAGGCAAGATTGCCAAATGGTGGATGCCTGATGATGTGACTTTCGTTGATGAAATTCCGCATACGGCAACCGGCAAAATTCAGAAGCTCACATTGCGCGAGCAATTTTCTGACTACCAATTGCCTGAGGCAAAAGGGGCTGCTGAATAATGTTTGGAATTACCGCGGCCGGATTGGTCAAATGGAGCTATATTTTATCGCTGGTCGCGGCAGGCATATTTGTCGTGGCGGTTGCCATTTTCAGGGCCGCCATGACAGCCTATACCCTGCCTTTATTGGTGCTTTTGGTGGCCACGCTCGTCGCGCTTATCGCTTTGGTGATGGTGTTGGCGGGCTTGGTTTTCGGACAATTTAGCGAGCTTAACATGACGCGCGCGCTTATCGCGCTGGTC
>FZLQ01000105.1 GCA_900197605.1 Phyllobacteriaceae bacterium Water-Bin73 | reverse complement strand
ACACCCATTTATTGCCGGTCTTTTGCAAATTGAAACCAGCCTCGGCATATTTCTCGCCAATCGCCTGCATAATCGCGGGCACATCAGCATTGGCGGCCAGCTTATCGGCGATATTGGGCGCATCGAGTGGCTCTTCCGCAGCAAACAAAACGGCTTCGACGATGCGAATGTCCTCTGCTTCGACCGGACGCAATTCAACCGGCTTATTGTCGTCTTCACTCATCACTCTGTTCCCGATTCCGTAGCTATATTATCGGCGACCGCCGCTTTGGGACGCGCGCGGCGCACCAATAGGCTTTCAAAATTCTTGCTTTGCTGCAATTCAACGCGCCCGTCACGGGCATATTCCAAAAACGCGCTGAACGAACTGGCCATTGTGGTGCGTCGCTTTTGCGGGTCGCGCATATCACCGGCCACCAGCGCGTCCATCGATTCCCAATCATCGAGCTTGCCGAGCAAGCGCTCAATCCGCATACGGGCGCGCTCAATGCTCAAAACATCCATTTTTGGCGGCGACCAGCTTTCATAATGATTACGTAAACGCTGCGTTGAGTAAGCGCCCAAAACCTCATAAAGGCTGGCGTCATATGTGCTTTGCCGCTTAATGCGAATACCCTCGGGCATGCCATGCACGAAGAAGTCGCGCCCCAATAAATCGCGCCCCATTAGCTGCGCCGATGCCTCGCGCATCGCCTCAAGGCATTTTAGACGAAACACTAGATGCGCCGCCATTTCTTCCGCATCAATAACTTCATCATCATGCGGCGGCGGCAAAATCAGGCGCGACTTCAAATACGCCAGCCAAGACGCCATGACCAAATAATCGGCGGCCAGCTCAATCTTCAAATCCTGCGCTTCGCGAATAAAATCGAGATATTGCTCTGCCAGCTTCAAAATGGAAATTTGCTTGAGGTCAACCTTCTGCGTCCGCGCCAAAGCCAGCAAAATATGCAGCGGCCCATCATAGCCATCAAGGTGAAGCGCCAGCCCGTCTTCCGTTGTTGTGGCTTGATAGGCAATGCCTTCCTGAAAGCCAACATTTTGTGAGGCTTCGGTCTGCAACGAATCCGTAGGGTTTTCTTTCATAGCGCTTTATAGCGCGTTCTGCGATTCGGGGAAAACATCACCCATCAGTTCTCCCCAGACTTTGCGCGCGCCTTTCGGCACTTCCGAGGCCAGCATGTGCAGCGCATCATCGACGCGCTGAATACGCGGCGCGGCATCCACCGATGGGCGGCTAGGCAAAGCGGCGGCGACATTTTGCATTTCTGACATATCGCCATTGCAGTGCAGCACCATATCGCAGCCCGCCATCAGGGCAGCCGTCACCCGCGCGCCAATATCATCGCTGAGGGCTGACATGGAAATATCATCGCTCATCAGCAAGCCGTCAAAGCCGATATGGCGACGAATAATGCAGTCAATCACCGGCTTGGAGCAGGTGCTGACAGTCTCAGCGTCAATCGCCTCATAAAGCAAATGGCCGGTCATGCCGATAAGCGCATCATTGAGCTGTTTGAAAACCTCAAAATCAGTCTGCTCAAGCGTTGCGCGGTCGGCTGTAATGCGCGGTAATTCTTGATGGCTATCAACCAAAGCGCGGCCATGCCCGGGCATATGCTTGACGACCGGCAAGGTGCCACCCATTCCCAGCCCGTCCATAAAAGCGCGGCCCAGCGCAACGCAGCGGGTGACATCATCGCCAAAGGCACGATCGCCAATCACATTTGACGTTTCCGGCAAACGCAAGTCGAGGCACGGCGCGCAGTCAATGTTAATGCCCAATTCATATAAATCATGCGCTAGCAAAGCCGCCCCCAAACGCGCCGCCTCAATGGCGCGAGCTTGGTCAGCGGCAAACATATCGCCATACAGCCCCATTGGCGGATAGGCGGTGACAAGCGGCGGCTTTAAGCGCGCCACGCGCCCACCTTCTTGGTCAATCAATATCGGCAAATCGGCGCGCCCCGACATCTCGCGCAAGCTATCGGTCAGGCCACGCAACTGGTCGCGGCTCTCTATATTGCGGGCAAAAAGAATTATGCCCCAGGGGCGCACATCATAAAAAAACGCCTCTTCATCGGCGCTCACATTCAGCCCTTCAATGCCAAAAATAACCGGAGAATACGCTGCCATATTTATGGCTGCTTGCGCACCAGACAATCTTGCCCGCGACCTTTCAAATTGGCACAAAATGCTGTGGCCGCATTGCGGCTTTCAAAGCCCGGCACATTTACGCGATAGAAAATCCCTTTATCGCCGAGGTCAACGCGCAGGATAAGCGGGTTACGCTGGCCCAGAAGGTCGCTGAAATTATTCTGCAAACCAGAGTAAACGCCGCGCGCCAAAGCCCGCGAGCGCGACGCTGCCAACTGCACCATGAAGTCATCGCGCGCGACTGAGCCTGTGCGCACTTGCGTCTTCGCCGGTTTGGCTGTCGGTCTTGCGGCAGGCACGGCAGCGCGCGGTGCGCGATTAAGGTCAGGGCGCGGCGGCGACACCTCGACCGACGGGTCATTTTGCAAAACCCTAATGCTGTTACCGGCCGGCAAGCGCGTATCATCGGCAATCGCTTTCGGCACATTCAAGGCTTGTTCAAACGGGTCTTCGGTGCGCGCAATCAGGCTCTCAATCGTGCCGGTGGCGTTATCTGCCGGAGAGGCAGGCTGGGCTTGCGGCGTTTCTGGCTCAGCCGCGCCGCGCATGACGCCATATATATTCAGGTCTTCCGGCTTTACAGGAACACCGCCCGGCACATTTTCAGCCGGAACTTTAATCGGCGTTTTCTCGGCCAGCACGACCGGCGGCAGGCTGCGCTGCCCTTCTTCCAGCCCTTGTTGAAAGGCATAGAAATATGTGCTGCCGACAGCGCCGCCAATGAGTAACAAAAACAAAAAGATGGCGCGGAAGGACGGCAGATTAAAACCCGATGAGCGCGAATAAATTTCAGCCCCCGGCGAAGGATGCGCGATACGCAAATCAACATCGCTGTCGAGAAACTCTTTTTCGAAGTTACCGGAGTCGTTTTGCGACATGATATCTCTCGTGCTTTCTTGCTCTTCTCAGTTAGGGCTGAAGCCCCGTTCATTCAGAACCTAAACACTAACGCAATTCGTCTTGCGGTGTCACGCCGATAACATCAAAACCTGAGGCCAAAGTAATCGCCGTGGCGCGAATAAGCGCGAGACGCGCCAATGTGCCGGCTTCATCTTCTTCTTGAATGAAGCGCAAATTGACTTCCTCTTTGCCGAGATTCCAAAGCGCGTGAAACGCCGCCGCCAGTTCCAATAAATAAAACGCCACACGATGCGGTTCGCGCGCTTGCGCCGCTGCCAACAACATACGCGGATAAGTGCCGAGCAGACGGATAAGCATCAGTTCGGCATCATGCGTCAGCGTTGTTAACGGTGCAGCGGCCAAAGTTGCGTCCTTAACCGCAACGCCCTGCTCTTTGGCATTACGCAAAACCGAGAAAATCCGCGCATGGGCATATTGCACATAGAAAACCGGATTATCGCGGCTTTGCTCCTTCACAACATCGAAATCAAAATCCAGTGGCGCATCGTTTTTGCGCGTCAGCATCATAAAACGAACCGCGTCCTTGCCGACTTCTTCAACAACCTCGCGCAGCGTGATGAAGCTGCCCGAGCGTTTCGACATTTTAACCGGCTCGCCGCCGCGCATCAGCTTCACCAAATTGCAGACTTTGACTTCAAGCTGGGCAGCGCCATTGGTGATAGCGTTCACTGCCGACTGCATGCGCTTGATATAGCCGATATGGTCAGCGCCCCAAACATCAATCATCTGGGCATAGCCGCGCTGATATTTATTGAAATGGCAGGCAATATCCGGCGCAAAATAGGTCCAACTGCCGTCAGATTTCTTCAAAGCGCGGTCGCTATCATCGCCAAAATCGGTTGACTTAAACAGGGTTTGCGGCGACGGCTCCCAGTCCGGCGGCGGCTCTTTGCCCTTTGGTGGTTCAAGAACACCCTGATAAATCAACCCCTTAGCGGATAGTTCATCAAGTGCATTATCAACTGATCTATCATCATGCAGGCTTTGCTCGGACAGGAAGTAGTCATGCTTTACACCCAGCAC
>FZLQ01000031.1 GCA_900197605.1 Phyllobacteriaceae bacterium Water-Bin73 | reverse complement strand
TGAGTGTGGCCTCGGCTATGGTTGAAACCGGACAGGCGCAGCGCGCTTTGCTGATTGGTGCCGAAACCATGACGCGCCTTCTCGATTGGGAGGATAGGGCGACGGCGGTTCTGTTTGGCGATGGCGGCGGCGCTATGGTGCTTGAGGCGACCGAGATAGCGTCGCCTGATGCGCCGCATATTATCGGCTCTTATTTGCGCTCTGACGGCAATCTGTCTGAATTGCTTTATGTCGATGGCGGCCCGTCCACCACCGGCACAACAGGCAAGCTGAAAATGCAAGGGCGCGAAGTTTATCGTCACGCGGTCGGCAATATTGCCGAGGCTATAGAAAGCCTGCTGCAAAAACACGAGCTGACAGTCGCTGATATTGATTGGTTTGTGCCGCATCAGGCCAATAAGCGCATTATTGATGGCGTCGCGAAACGGATTGGTTTGCCCATTGAGAAGACGGTTGTTACCGTGCAAAATCACGCCAACACCTCCGCCGCTTCCATACCGTTGGCGCTGCATGAATTGGTCAAAAGCGGGCGCGTGGCATCGGGCGATTTAATAATGCTCGAAGCGATGGGCGGTGGCCTGACCTGGGGTGCCAATCTCATTCGTTGGGCATAAATCACTCATTTAATTAAGTTTTAAGGTTGCGCGGCTAATTTGCCTTGTGCTTAACTTTCCCATGAGGAGATTTTGATATGGCGGGAAAGACGGTTACGCGTTCTGACTTAAGTGAAATTGTTTACAACGCGGTCGGTTTATCACGAAGCGAGTCAGCACAAATTGTGGAAACCGTTTTGGACGAAATTTCCGACGCCCTCATTCGCGGAGAAGATGTCAAACTTTCGTCATTCGGCTCTTTTTTGGTGCGCCATAAAAATGGTCGCATGGGCCGCAATCCGAAGACCGGTGAAGAGGTTCCGATTGATCCGCGCCGGGTTCTCAGCTTTCGCGCCAGCCATGTCCTCAAAGAAAAAATCAATAAAATGGCCGGACTCGGCTAAACTCAACTCATGAGCTCGGGTAAATCAGACAGCGCCTTTCGCACCATAAGCGAGGTTGCGGAGACGCTTGGCGTGAAGCCGCATGTGCTGCGCTTCTGGGAAAGCAAGTTTGACGAAATACAACCGGTTAAGCGCGCGGCGGGTCGGCGTTATTATCGGCCCGAAGATGTCGCGCTGATTGCCGGTATAAAGCATTTGTTGCACGAGCAGGGCATGACCATTAAGGGCGCGCAAAGGCATTTGAAGGAAAACGGTGTCCGCGATGTGCGCGGTTTAGCGGCGGGCGAGAAGCCGAAAACCGATAAGGGCACGCCCAATGAGCTTGGCCTTAATCGGCGCAGCAAGCTGGAAGCGGCGCGCCAAAACCTGCTGCAAGCCCGCATTTTACTGACCGGCGAGGATAATTAATACGCCTTCCGCTTGCGGTCTCATTCTCGGCTTTCACGCCATCTTGCATTTATGCCCGAAAGTTTCTAAGACACTGGCAGTCGGAGCGTAGCGCGGTAACAGCGCTTGGCGAGCGCAGCGAGACCTAGTGCGCCTTCCGCTTGCGGTCTCATTCTCGGCTTTCACGCCATCTTGCATTTATGCCCGAAAGTTTCTAAGACACTGGCAGTCGGAGCGTAGCGCAGCCCGGTAGCGCACTTGTCTGGGGGACAAGGGGTCGTGGGTTCGAATCCCGCCGCTCCGACCATCTAAAACTTGGCCTTAAAAGCTGGAGAAAAACATGTCTGCCATTTTGCCCATCGTTATTTTTATTGTCGTCATTATCGCGCTGAATATTTTTCAGTTTGGCCGTCCTGACTAGAGACTATTCGGCCTCGTCCGGGCGCTGCATCCAATAGATGATGGCGGCGGCGGGGACGACCCAAGCAACACCCGTGACCAAATAATAGAAGAACTCGATAAGGCCGTTTTCCGGCACGCTGGTGGTCACGGCGACCGTCATCACAATCATTGCGTAAAACACAATCAGGGAGAGCATCAGCACCAGCCCGATGAGCTTGCGGATGCGGATCGGCAACCACGGCTTGTTGAATTTCTTGGTCGGAGTAACAGTCATGATGATGATGTAGCATGATGCTGCGTCTTTCTCCAATCACTGCCTCTCGCGATGTTTGGTCGCAAGGCGATGCGCCGGTGAAACGCCTATATAAAGACCATGAGCACAAACGCCATATCTGCGCCCCGCGCTGCTGACCGCCAAATCGCCCTGTGGCTGTTTACGGTTGCCGGTTTTGTGATGCTGATGGTGTTGGTCGGTGGCCTCACGCGGCTGACCGATAGCGGCCTGTCGATTACCGAATGGGCGCCCATACGCGGTGCGCTGCCGCCTTTCACGCAAGCTGATTGGCTGGCCGAGTTCGAGAAATATAAGCAAATCCCTGAATATCAACTGGTCAATCTCGGCATGAGTTTGGCCGAGTTCAAATTCATTTATTGGTGGGAGTGGGGACATCGCTTTCTTGGGCGCATTGTCGGCTTGGTGTTTTTCATTCCGTTTATTGTCTTCCTCGCGCAAAAGAAAATCAGCCGCGCGCAATTGCAGCCGCTTTTGGGGCTGTTCGCGTTGGGCGGCCTGCAAGGCTTTATGGGCTGGTATATGGTCGCCAGCGGCCTGACGGAGCGGGTTGATGTCAGCCAATATCGCCTCGCCATGCATTTGGGGCTGGCGCTGATTATCTTCGCCGCCGCGCTTTGGCTGGCCTTGAATTATTGGCGCGGCACGGATAGCGAGGCGCGCGGGCAGGGCCGCTTCGCTCCGCGCTCAAAATGGGCGGCGGTGATTGTCGCCGCCGTGCTGGCGCAATCGCTCATAGGCGCGCTGGTGGCGGGCATTAATGCCGGCAAAACCTATACGGATTGGCCGCTCATGGATGGCGACTTCATTCCGTCCGGTCTGTTTGATATGCAGCCTTTCTGGCTCAATTTTTTCGAGAACCATCTGACGGTGCAATTCGACCACCGCATGATTGCCTATGCGCTCGCCGCGCTGATTGGTTGGCATATTTATCGCGTGCTGCAATCGGGCATAGGCGGCGCGGCGCAATTGTCTGCCAAATGGCTGGGCGGGGCGTTGGCGTTACAAATCGTGCTGGGAATCAGTGCGCTGATGCTGGCCGTGCCGATATGGCTGGGCGCGGCGCACCAGCTCGGCGCGGTCGCACTCCTCGCCATCGCAGTCACGCATCTGCATATTCTATACAAACAAGCGGTTTAGCTTGCGGTAAATAATTACCAAATTTATAAGCTACTGTTTTTGTTCGCTGATTCAGTGCAATTAGGCGTTGCATTGTGCGCGGTGGCGGCTTAAAACACCGCCAATGCTTGGAAAGCACCCATTCTGGGTTTGTTTAGGACTAGACAGATGAAAACATATTCTGCAAAACCGGCCGATATTGAGAAGAAGTGGATTCTCATTGATGCCGAAAATATGGTTGTCGGGCGGTTGGCGGCGGTTATCGCAACGCGCCTGCGCGGCAAGCATTTGCCGACTTTCACCCCGCATATGGATTGCGGCGACAATGTCGTTGTTATCAATGCCGATAAGGTGAAGTTTACCGGCAAGAAAATGGGCGACAAAAAATATTATCGCCACACCGGTTATCCCGGCGGCATTAAGGAAACGACGCCTGAAAAAATCATGGAAGGCAAATTTCCTGAGCGCGTCGTGGAAATGGCCGTGAAGCGCATGTTGCCGCGTGGCCCGCTGGGTCGTCAGCAACTGACAAATTTGAAAGTTTATGCCGGAAGCGAGCATCCGCATGAGGCGCAATCGCCTGAGACGCTTGATGTCGCGGCCATGAACAGCAAGAATGTGAGGGCATAATATGTCTGAGACAACAGAAACAACTTTGGAAAATCTCGACACGGCAATCGCCGGAACGGGTGACGACGCTGTTGCCGCCGCTGCGGTTGACGCGCCGGTGACACCCGCCGAGCCTAAAATTGACGAGCAAGGCCGCTCTTATGCAACCGGCAAACGTAAAAACGCCATTGCGCGCGTTTGGATTAAGCCGGGCAGTGGCACAATTACGGTGAACGGCAAAGATGAGGAAACTTTCTTCGCCCGTCCGGTGCTGCGCATGATTTTGCGCCAGCCTTTGGTCGCTGCCGAGCGCAATGGCCAGTTCGATGTGGTCGCCACGGTAAGCGGTGGCGGTTTGTCGGGCCAAGCCGGTGCAGTGCGCCACGGCCTGTCTAAGGCGCTGACCTATTATGAGCCGGGCCTGCGCCCAGTGCTCAAAAAAGGCGGCTTCCTGACCCGTGACAGCCGTGTTGTCGAGCGTAAAAAATATGGTCGCGCGAAAGCCCGTCGTAGCTTCCAGTTCTCGAAACGTTGAGCCTCATTGCTACGTTAAACGAGAAGACGAAAGAAAAAGGGGCTTTTTGGCCCCTTTTTTGTTATGAAAAGATAGAAATTTAATGGGGGATTCGATGTCTGAAACCGTTGAAGGCAGCAGTATCACAATCACGGAAATCATGGATTTCCTGCCGCACCGTTATCCATTTTTATTGGTTGACCGTGTCGTTGAAATGGATGGCGAACAATCAGGGGTCGGTATTAAAAATGTCACCGCCTCAGAGCCTTGGTTTACCGGCCATTTTCCGAATAATCCGGTCTTCCCGGGGGTTTTGATTATTGAAGCCATCGCGCAAGTATCAGCGATTTTGGTGATGCAGAACGCCAAAGATAGCGGCAATCCCATTGAGACCAAGCTGATTTACTTCATGACGGTCGATAAGGTGCGCTTCCGGCATCCGGTAACGCCGGGGGATCAGATGCGGATTCAGGTGACGCAAATTCGTCGCCGTGGCATGGCCTATAAATTTAGAGGCGAGGTTTACGTCGATGGCAAGCTGGTGGCTGAAGGTGAAATTATGGCCATCAATCATGACCCCGACGCTTAAGGACGAGCAGGAAGGTTAGGGATAAAATGAGCACGCGGAAAATCAATGTCGGCATTATCGGCGCGTCGGGTTACACCGGCGCCGATGCCGTGCGCCTGCTCGCGGCTCATCCCAATGCCGAGATTAAACTGCTGACCGGTAATGCCCATGCGGGCAAAAAGCTGGCCGATATTTATCCGCAATTTGCCGGTCTCGATGTGCCGCCTTTGGTGAAAGCCGAGGACGCTGATTGGAACGGCATTGATGTTGCGATTTGCGGTCTGCCCCATTCAACGGCGCAAGATGTTATCGCGCAATTGCCCGACAGCGTGAAGGTCATTGATATGTCCGCCGACTTCCGGCTACGCAATGCCGATACTTACGCCGAATGGTATGGCCGCAGCCATGACAATGCGGATTTGCTGGGCGAGGCGGTTTACGGCCTGAGCGAGCATTATGCCGATGCGATTAAGCAGGCGCGGCTGGTTGCGTGCCCGGGGTGTTATCCGACGGCAGCTCTAACCGCGCTCCTGCCTTTGGTGCAAGCCGGTCTGCTGAGCAGCGAAGATTTGATTATTGATGCCAAATCGGGCGTCACCGGCGCAGGTCGCAGTTTGAAAGAACAAAATCTGTTTTCCGAAGTGGCGGAAGGCATGAATGCTTACAGCGTCGCCACTCATCGGCACGCGCCGGAGATTGAGCAAGAAGTCGCCAAAGCGGCAGGGCTTGACGATGTGCGGGTCAATTTCACGCCGCATCTCGTGCCGATGAATCGCGGCGAATATGTCTCGATTTATGCGCGCGCCAATGGCTCGACCAGTGATATGAAAGCGGCATGGCAAGATTTCTACGCCGATAAGCCCTTTGTGCGGGTGGTTGATGACGCACCTGCGACGCGGCATGTGCGCGGCTCTAATTATTGTCTGCTATCGGCGTTTGACGACCGGATTGACGGGCGGGTGATTTTATTTGCCGCGCTGGATAATTTGGTCAAAGGCTCAAGCGGGCAGGCCATACAGAATATGAATTTGATGTTTGGCTTTGATGAGTCCGCGGGTTTGCAGCAGCAACCGCTTTATCCTTAGGCGTTAACAGCCGGCCAAAGTCATGCTATTGCCTTATTTGAATTGCAAACTCGGCTTTTATGAGTGAATGGAAAGCAGATGGACCACGAATTTCATCGTATTCAAAGATTGCCACCTTATGTGTTTGAGCGCGTCAATAAGCTGAAAGCGCAAGCGCGCGCAGATGGCAAAGACATTATTGATTTCGGCATGGGTAATCCGGACCTGCCGACACCGACGCATATTGTCGAGAAGCTGGTTGAAACCGTGCGTAACCCGCGCACGCACCGCTATTCGGCATCTAAGGGTATTCCCGGTCTGCGAAAGGCGCAGGCGCGTTACTATGAGCGCCGTTTTGGTGTGAAGCTAAACCCCGATACGGAAGTGATTGCGACGCTCGGCTCGAAAGAAGGCTTTGCCAATATGGCGCAGGCGATTACCGATCCGGGTGATGTTATTCTTGTGCCGAACCCGACTTACCCGATTCACGCTTTTGGCTTTATTATTTCCGGCGCGACCATTCGGCATTTGCCGGTGCAAGAGGGCGATGATTTTTTCGCCGTGCTTGACCAAGCGGTTGTGCATAGTCACCCTAAGCCGAAAGCGCTGGTGCTGAATTATCCGGGCAATCCGACGGCTGAAGTGGTCGGCCTTGATTTCTATAAAGAAGTCGTCGCCTATGCCAAAAAGCACGATATTATTTTGCTGTCGGATTTGGCTTATGCCGAGATTTATTTCGACGAAGACAATCCGCCGCCCTCTATTTTGCAGATTGATGGCGCGAAAGATATTGCGGTCGAGTTCACCTCGCTCTCGAAAACTTTCTCCATGCCCGGTTGGCGCATGGGCTTTGCGGTTGGTAATGAGAAACTTATCGGCGCCTTGACCCGCATTAAATCCTATCTCGATTATGGCGCGTTTACGCCGATTCAAGTGGCGGCTGCGGCGGCTCTCGACAGTCCGGAAGAGATTATTCGCGATATTCGCGCGGTTTATAAAGAACGCCGCGATGTGCTGATTGACGTGTTTCATCGCGCCGGTTGGAATGTGCCATCGCCGCCCGCCACCATGTTTGCTTGGGCGCGTATTCCGGCACCTTTTGCGGAAATGAGGTCGCTTGAGTTTAGCGAGCTGCTGCTCAAAGAGGCTGACATTGCGGTGTCGCCGGGCATTGGCTTTGGCGAATATGGCGATGATTATGTGCGCCTCGCGCTGGTCGAGAATGAGCAGCGAATTCGTCAGGCGGGTCGAAGCCTGAAACGCTTCATGGACGAGCATATCGAAAAGAAGAAATCCGCATGAGCGATAAAATTCGCATCGGTTTGGCCGGTCTCGGAACGGTCGGTGCAACTGTGGCATCGCGGCTTTTGCAAGGGGCTGTGCCACGCGCAAAATTAGTGGCCGTGTCAGCGCGTGACGCGAAAAAAGATCGCGGCGTTGATTTAAGCGCGATTGATTTCGTCGCCGACCCGCTGGCATTGGTCAGCCACCCGGATGTTGATGTCATTATTGAACTTATCGGCGGCGAAAGCGGCACGGCACTCGACTTGGTTGAGGCCGCGTTAAAGGCGGGCAAACCGGTTGTAACAGCCAATAAGGCCATGCTGGCCGCCCATGCCGCAGCTTTGTCTGACCTGTCTGTCGGTGGCAATGTGCCATTGGCTTTCGAGGCGGCAGTGGCCGGCGGTATTCCGGTGATTAAAACCGTGCGCGAGGGCTTGGCGGGAAACGACATTACCCGCCTGTGTGGTATTTTGAACGGCACATGCAATTATATTTTGAGCCGCATGGAAGCCGCCGGATTGTCTTTCGCCGATGCGCTGAAAGAGGCGCAGGAATTGGGCTTTGCCGAAGCTGATCCGACACTTGATGTAAGCGGTGCCGATGCCGGTCAAAAGCTGGCGATTTTGTCGGCGCTGGCCTATGGCGTCGCGCCCGATATGGACAATATATCCGTCACCGGAATTGAGGCCGTAACGGCTGCCGATATTGCTTTTGCGGAAGAGTTTGACAGTGTCATTCGATTGGTTGGCACGGCGGCGCGGGTCGGCGCAGGCTCAAATGGCGGGGTTTATCATAGCGTCGAGCCTGTGCTGGTTAAAAAGTCACAGGCATTGGCGCAAGTATTGAACGAGCTGAACGCGCTCAGCATTACCGCCGAACCGCTCGGCGCGGTGATGTTGCAGGGGCCGGGCGCAGGCGGCGGGGCAACCGCCTCTGCGGTTTTGGCAGATATCGCCGATATCGCCGCAGGCTTTGGCCGTCCGCTATTTGATGTGGCGGTCTCTGAGATGACAGAATCAGCTTCTCAAAATGCACCGGCCAGCGAGTATTATATTCGTTTGGCACTGGCAGACCGGCCCGGCAGCATGGCGAAGGCGACGCAAATATTGGCAGAAAACGGCGTCTCGATTGAAGAAGTTGTGCAAAGGTCATCGGAATCTGATGACAGTTATCTACCGGTGGTTTTTATTACCCATCAAACCGAAAACGCGTCTCTGAATGCCGCTCTGGCAGCGTTGGAGAAGCAGTCGGAAATCTGTAATGCGGTGCTGGCCTTGCCGGTATTTGCCGATTAGTCGCGGGAGAATTTAGTGGCAGCCAAGAAAATTGACCGAGTTTTAACAATGGAATTGGCGCGTGTAACCGAGCGCGCTGCCGTTGCCGCGTCAACTCTAATCGGTCGTGGTGACGAGAAAGCGGCTGACCAAGCCGCTGTCGATGCCATGCGCCGCGAATTGAATACGCTCAACATTGACGGGGAAGTGGTGATTGGCGAGGGCGAGCGCGATGAAGCGCCGATGCTGTATATTGGTGAGAAAGTCGGCACGGGCAAAGGCCCAAAGGTTGATATTGCCCTCGACCCGTTGGAAGGCACGACGCTGACTGCCAAGGGCATGCAAAATGCGTTGGCGGTTGTCGCGATGGCTGAGGGCGGCACATTGCTCAATGCACCTGATGTCTATATGGAAAAAATCGCTATTGGCGGCGGCTATCCCGCCGGTCTGATCGATTTAGATGCTGATCCGGCAGATAATGTCAAAGCACTGGCGAAAGCCAAAGGTGTCGGTGTTGAGCTGGTGAATGTGTGTATTCTTGACCGCCCACGCCATGCTGAGATTATCGCCAAAGTGCGCGAGGCAGGTGCGCGTGTGACGCTGATTAGCGATGGCGATATTGCCGGTGTTATTCATTGCACCGACCCGGCTACCGGTATCGATATGTATCTCGGCACGGGTGGCGCGCCTGAGGGTGTGTTGGCCGCCGCCGGTCTGCGCTGCACGGGCGGGCAAATGCAAGGCCGCCTCGTGACCAATGATGACGGCCAAAAACAACGCGCCGCAAAAATGGGCATTAAAGATTTCAATAAAAAATATGAAATGAATGAAATGGCCAGCGGCGATGTTGTGCTGTCTGTTACCGGTGTCACATCGGGTTCTATGCTGTCGGGTATTCAGCAAAACGGAAATGAAGTCTGGACGGACACGCTGCTGATGCGCTCTTCGACCAACACCATTCGTTGGATTAAAGCGCGCCACGCCACAATGGATAAGTTCCACCTCGATGAGTGACGAAACTGACCGCGCTGCTCTAGGGGTTTCCCGATCGGCAGCGGGGCAGTTTTGGCTCATGCAAGAAAATGACGACCGGCAAGTGCTGTCGCTGTCTCAGCGTCTCGGCTTGCCTGATTTACTGTGCCGTATGTTGGCATCACGCGGCATTGATGCGGCGCATGCTGAGGCCTATCTCGACCCTAAATTGCGCGACTTGCTGATTGACCCGTCGCTAATGACCGATATGGATAAGGCGACGGCGCGTCTGGCTAAAGCCATTATTGAAGACGAGCCGATTGCCGTGTTCGGTGATTATGATGTTGATGGCGCGACCTCTTCCTCTTTGCTTATTCGCTATTGGCGCGCCTGTGGGCGGGATATGCAATTCTATATCCCCGACCGCACAAAAGAGGGTTATGGCCCCAATGATGCGGCGTTTCAAAAGCTGCATGATGATGGCTACAAGCTGCTGATTACGGTTGATTGCGGAACAATGGCGCATGACGTGCTGGCCAATGCCAAAGCGCGCGGCCAAGAGGTGATTGTCGCTGACCATCACCAGACGGGCGGCGGTCTGCCCGATTGTTTTGCGCTTATCAATCCGCGCCGCGCCGATGATGAAAGCGGGCTTGGCCATTTGGCGGCTGTCGGCGTGACTTTCATGGTGTTGGTCGGGCTCAATCGAAGATTGCGGCAGCAGGGCTTTTTTGCAGGCCGCGACGAACCTGATTTGACGCATTTGCTTGATTTGGTGGCGCTCGGCACGGTTTGCGATGTGGTGCCGCTTGAGGGGGTCAATCGCGCCTTTGTGCGGCAGGGTCTCTCCATTATGCAGCAGGGTCGCAATCTTGGTGTGCAGGCACTGGGCAAAGTGGCGCGCGCTGAGGGCGTGTGGGGTACCTATCAGCTTGGTTTCCAACTCGGCCCACGGGTGAATGCCGGTGGGCGCGTCGGCCAGGCCGAGATTGGCACGCGCCTGCTGATAACGGAAAGCAGTGATGAGGCGACGGGTTTTGCTGCGCGGCTTGATGACTTCAACACGCAACGCCGAAGTATTGAAAGCGATGTGCAAGACGCCGCCATGCGGAAGGTCGAGAAGATGCTGGAAACCGGCAATGCGCTACCACCCTATATTCTGCAAGGGGGTGATGGCTGGCATGCCGGTGTCATCGGTATTGTTGCCGGTCGTCTGAAGGATAAATATAACCGCCCGTGTTTTGTCATTGCTTTTGACGATACCGGTTTGGGCAAGGGCTCGGCGCGTTCGGTCAGTTCGGTCGATGTCGGCAAGCTGGTGGCCGGCGCGGTTGACGAGAAGCTGATTGAGGGAGGCGGCGGTCATGCGATGGCGGCGGGGGTAACGCTACACCGCGACCAGCTACCGGGCTTTGAGGCTTATCTGGGCGAAGCGCTTGGCACAATGGCGCTTGATGCGCCGCGTCAGCTGCGCCTCGATGCCAGTCTGACGCCGCAAGCGGCCAATCGAGAGCTATGGGAGATGATGCAGCAGGTCGGGCCATTTGGTGCCGGTAATCCTGAGCCGCGTATCGTCTTACCGGCTGTGAAAGTGGTGAATCAATCCGTCGTTGGCGACGGGCATGTGCGCTGTATTTTGGCGGGCGAGGGCGGCGGTCGCTTGAAGGCGATGGCTTTTGCGTCTGTTCCCGAAGAAGTGCGCATGCTTTTGCAGACGACGCGCGGCCTGGTTCACATCGCCGGATTTCTGCGCGCTGATGACTGGAATGGGCGGCGCGATGTGCAATTTATGGTGCATGATGCCGCACCCGCATAAGGGCGCATAGCAAGGCTTGAAATGCCTGCCGATTAGGGATATATCACTTCCACTGAGCCATTGGAGCGCCCTTCGTCTATCGGTTAGGACGCCAGGTTTTCAACCTGGAAAGAGGGGTTCGATTCCCCTAGGGCGTACCATGCTCAGTATTACTCAACCTTAACGTTTAGACGACTGATAGACCTTATTATCGCCTTTCCATACGGCGTTGATGAATTGGTCGCGGCCTGAGCGGAAGCGGTAATACTTGTACTTGGTCGGAGCCTTTTTATAATAATCCTGATGATAGCCTTCCGCCGCATAAAAGCCCTCAGCTTTCGCCACTTCTGTGGTTATCGGGTGGTCGAATTTGCTGGATTTTTTCAGCGCCGCAACCGCGCCTTCAGCTTGGCGTTTTTGGTCGGCATCAGCATAAAAAATGGCGCTCGAATAATGCCGTCCGCGATCAACAAAACTACCCTTGCCATCGCTGGGGTCGTGCATGCGCCAAAACGCGCTGAGCAGTTGCTGATAGCTGACTTTGCTGTCGTCATAAGGCACTTTGACGGTTTCGCGGTGAGTTGTGCGACCATAGGCGACGTCGCGATAAGACGGGTCGGGTTCCGTGCCGCCCATAAAGCCTGAAATCACATCGCCCACGCCATCAATTTTTTCAAAATCGGCTTCGGTGCACCAAAAGCAGCCACCGGCGAAATAGGCCACTTTATCGGCAGCCATAGCAGGCGAAGTGAGGGTAAAGCCAAAGGTGATGGCGAGCGCCAGCGTGGCGAGATTATTTTTCAACGAATAGTTCACTTGAGAAGCCTCTCTTGTTATGCGTCCCTCTTAGCAGTCGATTATGGCTATTTCTTGTCTGTTATTGAGTGGGTGCCAGCGGCGTTTTTTTGTCATAAAGCGGCACCCAGTCCCGGGCGCGCTCTTTGCCAATCAGCCAACTGGTTTCATCCATTGACTCGCGGATTTGATCGATTGAGACAACGGCGGCAATCGGTGCGCCCAAATTCAAGCGGCTCGGATTGGTCAGATATAAATGCGCCCATTTTGCGCCCTCAATAATATCGTCATTGGGGCCGAGGCCGGCGGCGTAGAGTGATACCATAATGGCCTGTGCGCCAAAATGTCCGGCGCGCGCGGCCTTACCAATCCATTCCAGCGCCGTTTTGAATTTTTGCTTTTCAAATGTTTCTTCGCGGTCGGGGGCAGAGCCGCCGGTGACATCAAGTCCGGCCAATTGCAAATAACATTCGCCGAGTGCCGATTGCGCGTCCTCAAAACCGAAGCCACGATTGGCCAGCGGCTTAAGTTTTTCTATCGCTTCAGTGCAATTGCCCTGATGCTTCAAAATAAAGCCGTCCCAATAGGGGCTGTGCTGCTGCTGACGCTCGGCCTGTCGGCGGCGCACATTCTCATTAGTGGTTTCGCGCTGCGCTTGAGCCAAAGCCGGTTCGCACAACAATACGCACATCACCAGAAGCAGAAAGGAGCGTTGTCTTACCAATGGCCGATATTCTCCATTGAAGCCCATGGCTCTTGGCTGGGCAGGGGGCTGCCCGCTTGCAGCAATTCTACCGATACATTATCGGGCGAGCGAATAAAGGCCATGCGGCCATCGCGCGGCGGGCGATTAAGGGTAATGCCGGCCTTCGCCAGCTTCTCGCAAGTGGCGTAAATGTCGTTCACCTCATAAGCGAGATGACCGAAATTGCGGCCCTCATCGACCTCCTTCTCGTCCCAATTATGGGTCAGTTCAATCTGTGCTTCGGGCTGTCCAGGCGGGGCGAGGAAGACCAGCGTGAAGCGGCCCTCTTCAACATCGAAGCGTCCAACATTTTCCAGCCCCAAATGCGTGCAGTAAAAATCCAACGAGGCGTCAATATCAGTGACGCGGATCATGGTGTGAAGATATTTCATAGCCGTCCTCTTAAACCAAACTGAGTTGAGCCTATTCTAGCCAAAACAACATAAAATTGTGGTTTTCTTTTTGCCAGTCCTGTTAAATGCGCTGATGTTTAAGGAAGTCTCTTTTAAATCCCGCCGCGCCAATTGCCATGCACGTCTTTATGAGCCGACAGCGACCAGTAGCAACGGCGCAGGCGTTGTGCTGGCGCACGGCTTTTGCGGCACGATTGACACCGGTTTGACTGCCTATGCCGAAGCCTTTGCCAAAGCAGGGTTTCACGCTCTAGTCTTTGATTATCGTGGGTTCGGGCTGAGCGATGGCGCGCCGCGCCAATTCGTATCGGTACCGCATCAACGTCAAGATTGGCGAAACGCGATTGCGACCTTACGCGGCCAAGCCAATGTCGATGCCGACCGCATCGGCCTGTGGGGCATGTCTTTCTCGGGCGGGCATGTTATACATATGGCGCATGGCGACCCGAAAATCCGAGCGGTTGTCTCGCAGGTGCCGATGATTGATCCGGTATTATCGCTAAATATCGGAAATTATGAGCGCGGCATTAAGAAGACCCAAGCCTTAGGCCAAAAGGTTTTGGCATGGGCCAAGCGACGCTGGTATGCCAGAAAGCCGGAAATGATATTGGCCGCGCCACGCCATGCTGATGATGTGGCGGTGCTGGCCTCAGAGGAAGCCGCCGAATATCCGAAAATCGGCGGGCCAAGCTGGCGCAATGAAGTGCATCCGGACAGTTTCATCACCGGCAAGTTTTTGGACAATAACGCATCTTTGCTGACCGATGATTTAACCGCGCCAATGCTGGTGCAAATGGGTACGAAAGACCGACTTGTTTCAAATGAAGCCATTGCAAATTTTGTGCGCCGCTGTGGGCCGCTGGCGCAGCTTTCGACCTATGATGCAGGGCATTTCACCATGCTGAAAAATAACGCCATTCAAAAACGGGCGATTAAAGAAGCCATCGCATTTTATGACGCGCATCTGATGCTATGAGCATGATGCTGCGTCAATGGGTGGAGGAAGCGGAAAACGTCGTTATCTTTACAGGCGCAGGCATGAGCACGGATAGCGGTATTCCGGATTTCAGAAGCCCCGGCGGGGTATGGACCCGCATGGCGCCGATTATGTTTCAAGACTTTATTGCCAGTGAGGAAAACCGCATTGAAGCGTGGCGGCGCAAATTTGCCATGTCAGATGAGCTTGGCACGCCGCACCCCAATGACGGCCACCGCGCTGTGGCGCAGCTTGTCGCCAATGGCAAAGTGTCCGCCGTTATCACGCAGAACATTGATAATTTGCATCAGGATAGCGGTATCCCCGAGGATAAGATTATCGAACTGCACGGCAACGGCTCCTATGCGGTGTGTCTGGATTGCGGCTTTCGTCATGAGTTGAAAGATATTCGCGCCGCCTTTGAGGGCGGCAATATGAGCGCGGCACCGGGGTGTCAGAACTGCGGCGGCATGGTGAAGACAGCGACGGTCTCGTTTGGGCAGGCCATGCCGGAAGTGCAAATGAAGCGCGCCGAGGCGGCAACCCTCACTTGCGATTTATTCATCGCCATCGGGTCGTCTTTGCAAGTTTTTCCGGCGGCGGGGTTTCCGGTGATGGCGCGCCATAATGGGGCGCTGCTGGTTATCCTCAATCGCGAGCCGACGGAACTTGATGATGCGGCCTCATTGGTCATTAACGAAGAAATAACGCCGACCCTGAAAAATCTCCTAAAGCTTGATAGTTAAATGCACCATTATTCAGCGGCAATAGGGCTTCCAAGCCGATAGGATTATTCCCGATAATAATTTCGCGGCATCTGAGAAAGTCGGTTCAGATATAAATCGCAAGGGTCATGCTTGCGCCTTTCCGCAGCCTATGGCAGGAAAGGTCATGACCCAATCAAGTGATGACACACAAGCGATTGATATAGAGCGCCTTGCGCCGCCGGCGCCCTTTCAACCAAGTGTGCGGCGTGGGCCATTTACCACCCACAATGGGCCTTGGTTTCACTGGGCTGAGCAAAGCGACTGGCGGCAAGGCGTGCGTCTGATGGAACGCCATTGCAATAGTCGCGGTATTGTTCATGGCGGCTTTCTATGTAGTTTTGCCGATGGCTTGGCGGCAACAGCCGTGTTTCGCAAGGTCAAACGCGCTTCGGTAACGATTAAGCTGAATACTGAGTTTTTGCGCTCGGCAAAGTCCGGCGAATGGCTGCAAGGCACGGCGCACGTCACTCGCGCAACCGGCAAAATGGCTTTTGTTGATGCTTATGCTTGGGTCGCCGAGGGGCGCGATATTCCGATAGATAATCTGGTGTTCCGCAGCGCCGCTGTTTTCAAATTACTGGAAGCACGATAGTTTTCGTAATGATTGACTATCGCCTTGAAACCGCGCGCTAATTGGTCTAAGCACAACCCAGTCGGGGCTTGGCGCAGTCTGGTAGCGCACCTGGTTTGGGACCAGGGGGTCGCAAGTTCGAATCTTGCAGCCCCGACCATGTGCTACCTTTGCACATTTTTTTTGTTGACCTCAGAAAGACGGCCAACTTACTCGAAAAACGCGTTGAATTATGCTTCGATCGACTGAGCTGGAGCAGACAAAACGTTAGGGTGCAGCCAATGGCTGAACCTAGTGACAAATCATTTAGCGCTGTTTTTGAACCCAAAAAAAGCATTGCGAAACAATAAAATAATGAGGCTAAACACGAACGCGCTCCACACTCCAAATATCTAGAAGTTTTAGTAGAAGCTCAAATCGTTTGACTCGTATAGGCTCTTTTCATGAATAATTTTGTTTCGGGCAAAAATGACCGTGACATCGATTACAGCAAAGCTTTCTCTGGTCTTGTTGTCTTTCGAGCCTCTCTATTGACGGATGGCAATGGTCGCGCAGGGGAAAGGCTCCCTGGACTAAGCAAAAAACTGCGTGAATGGTGCTGCTATTCACGATCGCGAAGAGATTTCGTTCTATTGATACTGTCCGCAAAAATCACTAATGCGGAAGAAACAGAAGCAAGCATTCGTCAAAAAATCAGCATTTCGCGCAATACGTTGAAGACTATTATCAACGAAGCCGTCAATCTGAAAATTGCTACTCGAGAAGACAATGGAGTGATTTCCGTCGCCGTTGAATTTTATGACGCCTATATGGAAAGTTACCTTTTTGAATGGAAAATGATGGATCCGGACAGCGCAAAAGCTCTTTCGGTTGCCCTTCAGGGGGTATCAAAAAAGTACATAACTATGAGTGTGGGTAACGCAATTGTTAAAGCCCTTGAGTTCACCGTTTTGTCTCGCGCGGAAAGCGTAAAGGCGGATCGGAAGATAAGACTGTCAGATGTAGGCGAGGGTGATGGTCTGAATTTATCAAGCTGGGTTGTGATGAACAGCTTCAATCGTGACTTATTATTGTTGCTAATGAGTGCCGCCATCACGGATAATTATTTAAGCATTAGCGAGATCATGAGACGACTCCATGTGTCTAGAAACGCGGTCAAAACGGCGCTTCGGCTCGGCATTGATGGTGGCTTTATCATAGAGTCAAATGGCTATTCCTGCTCAGGCGAAGCTCTGAAGGGCTATCTAAACTGGCACTATGCTGTTTTCTCGGCCTTTTCTGATGACTTACTTTCTGCTTCAGCGATTTTCTATGAATATCTTGCACAATAGAAAACGACTAATGGGTCATCCAAGTCAGAAAAAGCGAGAAGCTTTTATTTCCGGTTATCCGGTTAAAAACCACTTTCGCGCACCAGCAAGGCAGCGATTCCATTCCACAGCGCGTTAAAGGGTGCATAGGCTGCAGTTTCGATGTGTAATTCACCGATAATATTGTGATTGACGCTATCACTCTGTGCGATCGGGTGGGCGAGTGTCTTATAATAAGCTTCTTCGGGGCGCAGCGCGTCATCAGATGCGTCTTGGCGCACTGCAATCGGGCCGCCGTGCTCCGAGGTCATTTCGTAATAGGTCACGCTTTCAATGGCGGTTTCTTCAATCGCCGCAATATGCGCGCGCAGCGTCTCATGGATACCGTCATTGGCGATAAACGTCGCGGCACTGTCGCGGCTGATGCGGTGCATTTGCCCCTCGCTGATAAAGGCAACGATTTGCGGGCGCTGCTTATCGAATATGAAAAATAATTGCTCGCTCGGTTGAACCCACTGGCCAACGGATAACGGGCGCGATAACTGCAGATAGCCCGCCGCCGGTGCCCGCAAGGTTAATTCGGCGCGGCGCGCCATCAGCGCGGAGAGGCGGCTTCGCATTTCGCCAAGCTTTTGCTCGGTTACCAGCTTATTGCTCAGATCATCGCGTGAATTGGCATAGCGACGCAGCTCCAGCTCCAAAAGTTTCGTCCTGCGCGCTGTGCCCTCTATGTCATGCTCCAAAGAGGGCTGGGTGGCGACTAGCAAAACCGCACCGGCTTCAACATACTGATGGTTCTGTGCCCTGAGCTCTGAAATTTGCGCAGCCTCCTTTAGGTGAATAGGAATTTGCTTGCCGCTTTCCAAAATCGCCGGAGTGCTTATGGTCATGCGCCAGGGCACGAAAGTAAGACCGCTCAGAAGCAAAAAAATAAAAACGCTCCGCAAGGTCGGGCGGTTGAGAGAGAACATGGCGCGCTTGGCCCACCAGCGTTTCATCTCGGCATAGATTGGACGCAAAATAAACCAGATGATTTCGACAATAAATAAAAACAGGCCCAGCAATTTGAACGCCATGAAATAAACCAGCAACGCGATGCCGATGAACAAAAACAACCGATAAATCCAAGTGGCGAAACTATAGATGACCAGGAAGAAATGTTTGCCCGGTGGAAACGGCTCTGGGGCATTTTCGGGTAAGCCAAACAGCCATTGGCGCAGTTGCCATCGGGCCAATTCAAAGGCGCGGGGTTGTAAGTTTTGCATGCCCAGGAAATCAGCCAGTGCATAGTAGCCGTCAAACCGCATAAAGGGGCTGAGATTGACCAGTAGCGACCCCGCAATACTGGTAGTAGCAAGGAAAAAGGCAGCGCTTTTGGCTGGCCCATCATCAAGAATGCCCCAGCTAAACAAGGCCAATAGGGCGATGTGCAATTCTACTGTTAGGCCGGCCAGTACGATTTGCAGTTTTTTACGTTGGTCGGTCAACCGCCACGCATCGGTATTATCGGTATAAAGTACTGGGAAGAGCACCAGTAGAGCAACGCCCATTGAGCTGACCCGTAAACCGTGATGTTTGGCGACCAGCGCGTGTCCCAATTCATGAGCGATTTTAACGCCAATTAATGCCAGCAAATAATAACTCAAACCTTGCCAATTAAAGAAATGGTCGAAGGTTGTCACGAATTGTTCCCATTGCCAGATAAGCGCGAAAACCCCGTATAGGCCTAGCGCATAGGTTGCCAGCCGTGCTGGGCGAGAAGCCAGCGGGCGCGCCATGCGCAATAATTTATCGAGCATGCCATCGGGGCGTATCAGTGGAATTTTTATGAATAGATAATTATGCACCAGCCACATAAACCAATGATGTTGCCGCTTTTTATGTGCCTGAGCGATTTTGGCAACATGGGCAGTGTCACTGCCAACCGACAGAAAGTTATCGCTCAAAAAACCCAAAAATTGTTCGATATCATGGTCATCAACCTGTGCTTGATCGCTGGCCAGTCGCGTTTTCAATTCATCGAGCGAGGTGATTTTCGGCAGCAGCCGCAACAGTAAAAGCGCACTGCGCGTTAGCGCAAAATATTGATGGCGCAGGGGGTCATACAG
>FZLQ01000053.1 GCA_900197605.1 Phyllobacteriaceae bacterium Water-Bin73 | reverse complement strand
GCGGGCTGTATTCGGCGGCGACTTTGGCCAGTGCGCTGGCGATGGTTATCAATGGTCGCTTTATCGATGATTGGCCGCTCAGGCGTTACACGCTGTTTGTGCTTGGCGGCTTGACGCTGGGCTGCGTGGCGATGGGTCTGGCGGCGCATGTCGCCGTGTTGTTTCTGGCATTGTTTATGCTGCGCCATTTCGGGCAAGGTCTGAGCAGTCATACGGCGATGACCTCAGCGGGGCGCGCCTTTGATAAAAACCGCGGCCAAGCCGTGTCATTGGTGCAGCTTGGCTATGCCGGATTTGAGAGCTTTTTTCCGATTATGGCGGTGACGGCTATCGCCCTTATCGGCTGGCAGCAAAGCTGGTTTCTCTATGCTGCGCTTTTGCTGGTTGTCGCCATTCCCTTGCAAATGATGTTGGTCGGATATGAGCCGCGCCGCGCTACTTTCACCGATGAGGACGCGTCTGAGCCGGGGGCCGACCGCGCCACAATGCTGCGCGATAAGCGCTTTTATATGGTGCTGCCGCTTTATCTCGCGCCGCCGTTTTTTCTGACCGGTCTGTTTTTCCATCAGGTGCAAATGGCCGCTGCGCGCGGCTGGGCGATTGAGACGCTGGCCGCGGCCTTCACGCTTTACGCCTTCATTAAAGTCGCGTCATCGCTTGTCACCGGCCCGCTGGTTGACCGCTTCACCGCGCTGCGCTTACTGCCTTTCAGTGTCATTCCGTTGGTGGCGGCTTTTTGGTTGCTGACACTGCCCGATAATCTGTTCGGCGCGGCGACACCCTTCATTTATATGGGGCTTATCGGCCTTAACCTCGGCTTGGTCGGCCCGATTAGCGGCGGCTTATGGCCGGAGCTTTTCGGCACGGCGCATTTGGGCGCTATCCGGTCTTTAACCGCGCCGATTGTTATTGCGGCAACGGCGGCTGCGCCGGTTTTGTTCGGCTTGGCGGTTGATATGAATATCAGTTTCAGCGCGATTGGCTTGAGCGGCATTATCTTTCTGGTTGGGTCAGCATTGCTTGCCTTTTCAGTGCCAGCCGATAAACTCGCCACCAAATAGGGCCAATTGGGAGCGTATAATGAGCAAAGATGAATTAATTCCGGCCGCCACGGTGATGATGTTGCGCGACACGGATAGCGGCCCTGAAGTTTTTATGGTGGTGCGCCATCACGAGATTGATTTTGCTTCCGGCGCGCTGGTTTTCCCCGGCGGCAAAGTCGATAAGGCAGATTTTGAGCCGGGCCTGCGCGCCCATTGCGGCGCGGCTGATGCGTTTGACGATAAGGAATTGGCGCTGCGCGTTGCCTCCATTCGCGAGAGCTTTGAAGAATGCGGTATTTTGCTGGCGCGCGCGAAGGGCGAGAGCGACTTTGTCTCGGCGACCCGTTTGAAAGAACTTGATGGCTGGCGCGACCGGTTCAACAATCGTGATGCGACCATGTTGGATTTCGCCGAGGCGGAAAATCTGGAATTTGCGGTCGATGCACTGGGCTTTTACGCCCATTGGATTACGCCTGAAATGATGCCGAAGCGGTTCGACACGTATTTTTATATGGCGCGCGCGCCGCAAGACCATATTGGCGCGCATGATGGTAGCGAGAGCGTTGACAGTGTTTGGATTACGGCGGCGCAAGCGATTGCCGAAGCTGACGCGAAAAAGCGCACCGTCATTTTCCCGACCCGCATGAATATTGAAAAGCTGGCTGCGTGCGACAGTGTTGATGACGCGCTGGCGGCTTGCGGTGATGTGGTAACGGTGACGCCGTTTATCGAAAAAGAAGGCGAGAAATCGTTTTTGCGTATCCAGCCCAATGCCGGTTATGGCGACCCGAGAGAAGACGTCACGCGCGGCCTTTAAGGGCGCTTAGGGCAGAAACTGCTCGGCGAGAATACGCTCGTCGAGGCCGTGGTCTTTATCGAACAACATCAGCAAATTATGCGCCTTAGATTGACGCACGCTCACCTCAATCACATTGCGAAACTCGCTATGGTCGGCCACTGCGCTTATCGGCCTTTTTTCGGCTTCCAGTGCGGTGAAGGTGACAGTGGCGTTTTCCGGCAAAAGCGCGCCGCGCCAACGCCGAGGCCGAAAGGCTGAAATCGGCGTGAGAGCCAATAATTGTGCGTCTATCGGCAATATCGGCCCATGCGCCGACAGATTATAAGCGGTGCTGCCGGCTGGCGTTGCCAGCAATGCGCCATCGCAAATCAATTCTTCCATGCGGGTTTTGCCATCAATGGCAATTTGCAGCTTGGCGGCTTGCGCCGTCATCCGCAGAAGCGACACCTCATTAATCGCCAGTGCGCTATGGCTCTTGCCGTCGGCGTCTTTGGCGTTCATTTCAAGCGGATGCAGTAGGGTCATTTTGGCATCGGCAACTCGCTCGGCCAATCCGTCTTCTGAGAATTTATTCATCAAAAACCCGACCGAGCCGTGATGCATGCCGAATATCGGTTTTCCCTGATCCATAAACCCATGCAGGCTGGACAGCATCAGCCCATCGCCACCCAGCGCGACAATGACGTCTGCATCTTCAACGCTCACACCCTCATAGCGCGCATGCAGCGCGTCGCGCGCCGCCTCGGCGGCGGCGTCGGGGCTGGCAACAAAAGCCAGTTTTTTGCGTTTTGTGTCGCTCACATTGCGTCCAATCGCGTCTTGCATCAGCGGCTTAAAATTGCCACAGTCGCTATGTAGCATGATAATAAGAGAAAGAAAGCTGCCATGCCAAATGCAAAGCCAACGGTGACAAAATTTCAGGGCGCAAGGCTCATTCCCAATTTGGTATATCACGATGCCGATGAGGCAATTATTTGGCTCGACCGCGCGTTCGGATTTACCGTTTTATTGCGGGTCGAGGGCGAGGGCGGCAGGATTGACCACGCCCAATTGGTGCGCGGTGAGATGATGATTATGCTGTCCAGCACACGCGATGATGATTACCGTAAAAATTTCGACACGCCGCAAGTCACCGGCACCAGCACTCAAGGCGCTTATATTATCGTCGAAGACGTCGCCGCCGCCTGTGAGCGCGCACTGGCCGCAGGCGCGCAGGCCATCATGCCCCTTCGGAAGCAAGATTATGGCGGAGAGGGCTTTACGGTAAGCGATCCGGAAGGGCATATTTGGAGTTTCGGAGATTACGACCCGTGGGTGTAACAGGGGACTAAGGTAAATGTTATGAGTGAACAGTATATTTTGAGTATCGATCAGGGCACCACATCGTCACGGGCTTTGGCATTTGATAAGGCGGGGCAGGTGAAAGCCGTCGCGCAAAGCGAGTTTCGCCAAATCTTTCCCGATGATGGCTGGGTCGAGCATGACGCGCTGGAAATCTGGGACACCACGCTGGCTTGCTGCAAGCAAGTCTTGGCTGAATTGGGAGCCGAAAATTTCGCCGCCATCGGCATTACCAATCAACGCGAAACCGCCGTGATATGGGAGCGCGCAACCGGCCAGCCGGTTGCCAATGCGATTGTCTGGCAAGACCGCCGCACGGCAGATATTTGCGATGGCCTGAAACAGGCCGGTCACGAAGCGATGATTACCGAAAAAACCGGGCTGCTGCTTGACCCTTATTTCTCAGCCAGCAAAGTCGGTTGGCTGCTCGACCATATAGATGGCGCGCGCCCCCGCGCCGAGGCCGGTGAACTGGCTTTCGGCACGATTGATAGCTGGCTTGTTTGGCAGCTAACCGAAGGCGCGGCGCATGTCACTGATGCCAGCAATGCGGCGCGCACCAGCCTGTTCAACATTCATGACAATGAATGGGACGCTGATTTGCTGACGCTGTTTGGCGTATCCGCCGCGCTAATGCCCGAGGTGAAAGACAATGCGGCTGATTTCGGCATGGCGACAAAAGCTGTCTTGGGTGTCGATTTGCCGATTTTGGGCATGGCCGGAGACCAGCAAGCGGCGACGATCGGGCAGGCTTGCTTTAAGCCGGGCATGATTAAATCGACCTATGGCACGGGCTGTTTTGTGCTGGCCAATACCGGAAACAAACCGGCTGTGTCGGGCAATCGTTTGCTGACAACCATCGGTTATCGACTGGCCGGTGAAACAAGTTATGCGCTTGAGGGCAGTATTTTTATGGCCGGTGCGATTGTGCAATGGCTGCGCGATGGGCTGCAATTGATTGACCATGCGTCGGAAACGCAAGCATTGGCGGCGGCGGCCAATCCTGACAGTGCGGTGACAATGGTGCCTGCCTTCACCGGATTGGGTGCACCGCATTGGGCACCCGATGCGCGCGCGGCGATTTTTAACATGACGCGCGATAGCGGCAAGGCGGATATTGCGCGCGCCGCATTGGAAAGCGTGTCGCTGCAAACGGCTGATTTAATGCGCGCCATTGCCGATGATATGGCGGCTGCGGGCATGGATGTGCCGCCGCGCTTGAGCGTTGATGGCGGCATGGTGGCCAATGATTGGTTGTGTCAAAACCTTGCGGATTTATGCGCCTGCCCGATTGCCCGCCCCGCGGTAACGGAAACCACGGCATTGGGCGCGGCCATGTTGGCCATGTTGCAGCTTGGCTGGTTTGACAGCCTTGACGCATTGGGTGAAAGCTGGGCGTTGGAAGCGCAATTTGAACCGGTTATGGCGCGCGATAAAAGAGCCGAGAAGCAAGCGCTTTGGCAGGCCGCATTGGCACAGGTTTTGGCCTGAAAACACGCGCTGGGAATTGACAAATTTGCCCTTTGATAGCAGGGTAAACAAAATTTTGAGGGAGAACTGTTATGTCAGCAGCAGAAGAAATTAAAAGCGTCAAAGATATGGTCAGCGCCGAGGAATGGCAGTTGCGCGTAGATTTGGCTGCAACCTATCGTTTGATTGCCATGCATGGCTGGGACGATATGATTTTCACCCATATTTCGGTGCGTGTGCCCGGGCCTGAGCATCATTTTCTGATTAACCCCTATGGCATGTTGTTTGAAGAAATCACCGCCTCGAGCTTGGTGAAGATTGACCTTGAGGGCAATATCGTTATGGACAGCCCGTATTTCGTCAATCCGGCGGGCTTTACCATTCACTCCGCCATTCATATGGCGCGCGAAGACGCGCAATGCGTGCTGCATGTGCATACCGATGACGGCGTTGCCGTATCGGCACAAAAAGACGGCCTATTGCCCATCTCGCAAAACTCGCTGCTGGTGCGCTCGCATCTGGCCTATCACGAATATGAAGGCGTGGCGCTTAATCTTGATGAGCGCGAGCGTTTGATTGCCGATATTGGCGACAAAAATCTGCTGATGCTGCGTAATCACGGCACATTGGCGGTCGGTGAAAATTGTGCGATGGCGTTTATCGGTATTTATACGCTGGAGCGGGCTTGCTCGCAGCAAGTGCGCGCCATGACCGGTGAGCTGAACATGCCGCCGCAAGCCGCGCTTGATGTCACGGTTGACCAGTCGCAAGCATTGTTCAAAGCAGGTGGTATTGATTTATTGGCTTGGCCGGCATTGATCCGCAAGCTTGACCGCACCGACCCGTCATACCGCAATTAATCGGTTCTGAAATTGATGGAAAAATTGCTTATTGCCGCAGTGCTTGGCGCCGTTATCGGCCTCGCGCCTGCTTCCTCCGCTCTGGCGCATGAGCCGGGCACTTATGAAAGCCCGATTGTCGAGCAACGCGTCAAACGCTTTAAGCAAAGCGGTGGCGATATTCAGGCGATTTTCAAAAAGCATTTGGGTGCGGGTAATTTCGCCGCCATTCAAGATGCTGCGGCGCGCATGGCGGCGTGGGGCGATGATATGCCCGACGCTTTTCCTGCGGGCAGCAACAGCATTGGTGCCGATAAGGCGATTTGGAAAAATTTCTCTGATTTTGAAGCTAAGGCACAAGTTTTTGGCGATGCCGCACGGGCGCTCAAAGCCGCTGCCGCTTCAGGCGATGCAGGCGCGACCAAAAAGGCCGCGCAAATGGTCGGTGCCAGTTGCAAAAGCTGTCACGAAAGCTATCGCATTAAACACTGATTGGCGTTTAATAAGATGGGGTGAGCAGCGATAGGCTGAGCGCACCACCAACGCAAAGCGAAAGCAGGGCCAGGCCTGCTTTTGTGCGTTTGGGCGAGGGCAGGCTGTCGCTTTGACCGCCGGTTATCATGCGGGTCACAAGTTTTTCACCGAGCCAAAGCCGATGCGCTAGCAGCGCCAGAACATGCAGCGCAACCAGCGGAATGACCAACACATGCAATCGCTGATGCCATGCGCCCATAGGGCCGTCCCATTTTTGGGCGAGTTCGGGGAAAGCCATGCTCAACGGTGCTTCATATAAAACATCGTCGCCTGTCCACAGGCCGGTGACTGACATTGCGCCCATCAGGCCGAGCAAAGCGATGACCGCTAATGCGCCGAGCGGGTTGTGACCGGCATGCGGCGTGGTTTGGCGGCGCAGAATTTCTGTCAGATAGGCGAATATATGGCGCGGGCTTTTGAGGAAGTTTTTGAACCGTGCGGTTTCGTGACCGACAAAGCCCCATATCAGACGAAACACCAGCAAGCCGCAGGCGGCGAGACCGAAATATTCATGCGCGTCAATCGCCCCGCGCTCGCCGCTTATATACGCCCCGACAATGCTGACAACAAAGCCCCAGTGAAACAGGCGAGTGGATAAATCCCAAACCATCAGGCCGCCTCATTTTGCGTGAACAGTTTCTCCAGCGTCGCCGCATCGGGCATTTGCGGCTTGCCGATAATGACAAAATGCCCCGACGCATCGCCCGCATAGGTCTCGGTTGAAATGCGCCCACCGGCAAGATGCAGCACATAATCGCCCGCGCTATCGCGCAGCACGCCCTTAGCGCGCAACACATGCGGCCTCAGGGTTTCGAGGCGTTTGACAATCTTATGGCGCGGCAAGGGCGGCAGATGCCCGGCCCATTGCACCAAATTATGCGCCATTTCGTCAGTCGGCAGGGCGGGCGCGCTATCGCTATTCAGCCCCAGCACAACATCAATCGGCATTTTGCCGTGCGTGACCTCAGCCAGCGGCACATGCGGATAAGCGGCGCGCAATTCATCGTTCAGCGCGGCGCGTTGTTGCGCGTTGGCCAAATCGGGTTTGGAAATCAGCAGTAAATGCGCCGCCTCAATCTGCTTGCCATAATTATCGGCCAAATGCGGGTCATTGGCGTGAATATGATGCGCCGCCGCATCAACCAAAGTCACGATACCGTCGAGCCGCATTTGCGGGTCAACTGAGGCAAAACCGGCAATCCGCGTCGGTTCGGCAACGCCGCTGGCCTCAATAATAATATGGTCGGGCAGGGGGTCTTGCTGCATCACCTCAATAAAACTGCGCATCAAATCATCGCCAATGGAACAGCACACACAGCCATTGGCCAGCGCGATTTGATTGCCGTGTTTTTCCGCAATCAGTTCGGCGTCGATATTCAACGCGCCAAAATCATTAACCATCGCCGTGATGCGCCGCCCGCCATTTTCAGGCCCGGCCTGCGTCAGCAAATGATTGAGCAGGCTGGTTTTGCCGCTGCCCAAAAACCCACTGATAATTGTCAGTGGAGTTTTTTGCGCGCGAGCATTGGTGGCAGGGGTCTGCATCAGTCGCGGCCCTGATTAAGGTGCACAATGCCGCCGACCATTGTGCCGATAACGCTGATGTCTTTCAGCCCCGCCGCGCCCACGTCAACGGGGTCGTCGGCCAATATGGCGATGTCGGCGCGTTTGCCACATTCCAGACTGCCGATTTCATTTTCCATTTTCAGCGAATAGGCCGCGCCCATTGTGATGGCGTAAAGCGCTTGCTCGACGGTGATATTTTGTGTGCCATTGCCCAATGTCACGCCGCCCGATGACAGCCGATTGACGGCGCACCATGCGGTGAAGAGCGGCGCGAGTGCCGTCACCGGCGCGTCGGAGTGAATGGCCAAAGGCACGCCCTCAGCCAGCGCACCGCCGGCATCGTCGAGCCGCGCCGCGCGTTCCGGCCCCATTGTGATATTGATATGCGCGTCGCCCCAATAATAAAGATGATTGGAAAATAAGTTAACGCCAACGCCGAGCGACTTCATGCGCTTGAAGTGCGCGCGCGTCGCCATTTGGCAATGTTGCAGCGTATGGCGGTGGTCGGGCCAGGGATGTTCGCGCAAGGCTTCTTCAATTTTGTCGAGCGCGACTTCAGTGCACTCATCGCCATTGGTATGCACATGCACTTGAATACCGGCTTTTGTATAGGCCTTCAAATACTCACCCAGCCGCTCCGGCTCGATATACCAAAGCCCGTTCTCGGCACCATTATAATAATGCGGCCATTTTAGCCTTGCGCTGAAACCCTGAATGGAGCCATCGGCGACCATTTTGACAATCGAGAAACGCAGCTTGTCGCTATTGCTCGCCTGTAATTCCTGCATGCGCGCGACGGCTTCGTCCGGCTCTTTGCTATTGCCTTGAAAAGCGACCACGAGACGCATCGGAAAATCATCAGCATCAATGGCATCACGCATCGGTTTTTCGCTGCCTTCGGGCACGGGGTTGACCAAATCAGTCGCCGTGGTGACACCGGTTTGGCGCGCCACATTGGCAAAATTCACCAGCGTCTCAGGCGAGGAGGCAATGGCCAGCAGATTAATGCCGGTCGTGCGCATCGCCATATAATAGCCGAGTTGACCCAGAAATTCGCCATTTGGCTGGCCGTTTTCATCGCGCCGGATAAACTCGCTATTATCCGCATTCTTCACATCAGCCGCGTCCATAACAAAATTATTGGCGTTCAGAATATGCAAGCTGGCATGCAGCACAATCACCGCGCAATCCTCAGAAACAGCGTCGAGGTCGGCGGCATTCATGCGCCGGTCGGTAAAGTAAATCGGGTCAAAGCCCCAAGCCAGCAGGGGCGTGTCTTTATCCTCGCGCGTCGCCTGAATTTCCTTCAGCTTATCGACCACCGCATCAATGCTTTTCAATCCCGGCCAGACTGTGCCGTCAGGGCCCTCGCGGTCATAAAAACCGACATAGTGATAATCCCAAAACATACCCTCCATCATATGGCTGTGGCCTTCAATGAAACCGGGCAGAAGGCTGCGCGAAGCAAAATCC
Organism: Phyllobacteriaceae bacterium Water-Bin73; assembly: GCA_900197605.1. Taxonomy (GTDB): domain Bacteria; phylum Pseudomonadota; class Alphaproteobacteria; order RS24; family RS24; genus UBA8337. The sequence continues at coordinate 3,360 of FZLQ01000053.1, read as the reverse complement.
GTGTTTAGCTCAAGCGGCCCCCATGCTTTTTGCCAGCCGTCAATATCTTGCGCGGTGCCGACAGCCAGAATATGCCCGTCGCGCACCGCAATATGCGTCGCCTGCGGCAGATGCGGGTTCATGGTTCGAATGGATTTCCCTTGATAAATAATACTCACTTTTTCCCCCTATTTGGCGATGAGCCTAGCATTGCTTTGCGGCCTGTCATAGTCCACACTCTCGCCAAATATCTATGGAGGAATAAGATGAAACTTCTCGGTGCTCCCCTATCCCCGTTCGTTCGCAAGGCGGTTATTGTCGCGGCGGAAAAGAACCTCGATTATGAATATGACCCGCGTCCCAGCCCGTTAGGCTGGCCGGAGGATTTTGAGAAAATCAATCCGCTAAAGCGCATACCGGCTTTATTGCCCGATGCGGACAAGCCTGATTTCGCGATTAATGACAGCTCTGCGATTTGTGCTTATTTCGAGAAGCTGCAACCCGAACCGGCGCTTTATCCCAGCGCGGCGGAAGCCTATGGCCGCGCTTTATGGCTGGAAGAAGTGGCGGATACCGAACTGGCCAATAAGGTCGGCATGTTGGTGTTCCGTCCGGTCTTCTTCAATTTGGCGGCCGGTAAACCGGCGGATATTGACAGCGCCAAAAGCGGGTTTGAGAAATTGTCGGAGGTTTTACTGCCCTATCTTGAAAGCCAGCTTGGCGATGCTAATTGGTTTGCCGGCGATATGTTTTCCATTGCCGATATTGCCGTTACCGCGCAATTAATGAATTTGAATATGGTCGGCTTTGCCGTGCCGGAAGACCGCTTCCCGCGGTTGCGCGCGCATTATACGCGCTGCATTGCCAGACCCTCTATCGCCGCTTGCGTCGAGGGCATTGAGAAGTTCATCAGCACATCAGGGTTTAAATTTGAGCGCATTATCGCTTAGCTGTTTGAATGTGGCGCATATTCTGCGCTAGAGTTTGAGTCTCAGGCATCGATTCGAAGGAGAGGCCTTATGTTGCGTTACTCGTCAGTGCTGCGGTCAAATGCGGTGCGGCATCGTGAGATCAGTTACAATGCGCTGACCCCGAAACCGGGGCGGGGTAAAAAGAACAGCCTTAAACCGCAGCGTTTGCGCCTCGGCTTTGAACAGACAATGGCGCTGCTCATGCCTTATTCAGGCGTGCGCGTGTTGGAGCAAATGAAGGCGGTTATTCCGTTGGCGCTCTATCTGGTGCTGTTTCAACTGGTTATTTTACGCCAACCCATTGAAGCAGCGCTGCTGCTGGTCGGTGGTTTGTCGGCGGTGATTGTCGGCCTCGCTTTGTTTATGGAGGGGCTGAATGTCGGGCTGATGCCGTTTGGCACGCTGATTGGCGATAAGCTGCCGCGCAAGGCGAGCATGCCGGTGATGATGTTGATTATTGCCGTTTTGGGGGTCGGTGTGACCTTTGCCGAACCGGCGATTGGCGCGTTGCAGGCATTCGGTGCCTCGGTCGATGTCACCCGCGCACCCTATCTTTATGAGATACTGAATAATTGGACTTTGCCGCTCGTGCTGCTGGTTGGCGCGGGCGTGGGGCTGGCGGCGGTGCTGGGCACATTGCGCTTTGTCAAAGGCTGGTCGCTAAAGCCGATGATTTACATTGCTGTCGGCCTGACCCTGTGCCTGACACTGGTGGTCTATGCCAATAATGATTTACGCGCTGTTTTGGGCTTGGCTTGGGACTGCGGTGCGGTGACAACTGGCCCGGTAACCGTGCCATTGGTTTTGTCGCTGGGTATCGGCATTGCCAATTCGACCGGCCAAAGCAGCGATAATTCGCTTTCCGGCTTTGGCGTTGTGACGCTGGCCTCGCTCTTTCCGATTATCGCCGTGCTGTTGCTGTCGCTTTATGTCAGCAGCCAAATCAGCGCCGAGCAGATTGTGGTCGCGGCGGCGACGACGGATAGCGCCGCTGACCTTGTGCAGCAAAGCATGTGGGACGCATCGCCCTTGCAAGAAATTGTGCTGGGCGTGCGGGCGATTGCGCCGCTGGTCTTATTCTTGATGTTTGTGCTGTTCATCGTGCTGCGCGAGGGGCTGGCCAACAAGCTGTTCACGGCTTACGGGCTGGTGCTGTCGATTGTCGGCATGTGCGTGTTTAATGTCGGCCTGACCTATGGTCTGGGTGCCATTGGCGCGCAAACCGGTGCGATTTTACCGGCCGCCTTTATGGAGATTTCCATTAGCGATATTTCACCGATTTATTCGGCCGCTCTAGGGCTGGTGCTGGTGATTTTATTTGCCTGGTTTATGGGCTTTGGCGCAACGCTGGCTGAGCCCGCCTTAAACGCGCTTGGCCTGACGGTGCAAAACCTGACCAATGGCGCGTTCAGAAAATCAATGCTGATGTATTCGGTTGCCACCGGCGTGGCTTTCGGCATCGCTTTGGGTATGGCGAAAATCTTGTTTGAGATTGACCTCGCCATGCTGCTGATACCGCTTTATCTCATCGCGCTTGTGCTGACTTATTTCTCGACCGAGGAATTTGTGAATGTGGCGTGGGATAGCGCCGGTGTTACCACCGGGCCGGTTACCGTGCCGCTGGTGCTGGCAATGGGGCTGGGGCTTGGCAATGCCGTATCCGCCATTGAGGGCTTCGGCATTTTGAGCATGGCCAGTATCGGGCCAATTATCGCCGTGCTGGGCATGGGACAATATATTCGTTTTAAGCAATCGCGCGCGATTGCTGCTGAGTGAAATTAAAGGAGGCATCATGTCCGACAGACAGATTACCTATCTCACCGACGCTTTGATTATCACCTGCATTGTGCAGGCCAGTCATGCTGACAATGTTGTGAAGGCGGCGCAAAATGTGGGCGCACAAGGCGCGACAGTTACTTATGCGCGCGGCACGGGCGTGCGCGAACGCATGGGGCTGATGGGCGTGACCATTGATGAGCAAAAAGAAATGGTGCGCATCATTGTCTCGCAAGAGCAATCAGACCGCGTTTTTGAAGCCATGTATTTGGCCGGCGAACTTGATAAGCCGGGCATGGGCATCATGTTTATGAACAAGCTCGACCGCATCGCGACTTATATTCCCGATGAAGTTTTGGCCGAGGCGGCGGCGCCGAAAGCAAAGCCCAAACCCAAAGCCAAAGCAAAGGCCAAAATCGTGCCGAAAAAACGCAAAACGGCGACCCGTCGTCCTGCTAAGAAGGCCAGCAAATGATTACCGAGATTGGCGCATTTATGCATAAGGGCGAGGGCTTGCGGTTGATGAATGAACTGCATGGCGATGACAAAATTCTCGGCATTTATGTCGAAGCGGGACGGACTGAAGACCTTTTCGCTTTTCGGGAATTTGGGTCGGCCTCTGAAAACGACATTG
>FZLQ01000034.1 GCA_900197605.1 Phyllobacteriaceae bacterium Water-Bin73 | reverse complement strand
CTGTTGCCGCCGGTCTTTTGAATGATGATGTCTTGCGGGTCTATGAAAAAACTTCAGCCGCCGAAGATGCACAAGGTCAGGAGGGTTAATCATGTCGCAAATCATTCAAAACCCCGAAGACGACCGCAAATTTACCATTAACTTTGGCCCGCAGCACCCCGCCGCGCACGGCGTTTTGCGTCTGGTGATGGATTTGGACGGCGAGCGCGTTGAGCGCATTGACCCTCATATTGGTTTGTTGCATCGCGGCACGGAAAAGCTGATTGAGCACAAAACCTATCTGCAAAGCGTGCCCTATTTCGACCGCCTCGATTACGTGTCGCCGATGAACCAAGAGCATGCTTTCGCGTTGGCTGTTGAGCGTATGCTGGGCATTGAAGTGCCCAAGCGCGGGCAGTATATCCGCATGCTGTATTGCGAGATTGGCCGTATTCTCAATCATTTGATGAATGTTTGCACGCAAGCGCTTGATGTCGGCGCGCTGACACCGATTACTTGGGGCTTTGAAGAGCGCGAAAAGCTGATGATTTTTTATGAGCGCGCTTGTGGGGCGCGGCTTCACGCCGCTTATTTTCGCCCCGGTGGTGTGCATCAAGATTTACCGCAAGACTTGCTCGACGATATTGAGGGTTTTTGCGAACACTTTCTGACCGTGCTTGATGATATTGAGGGGCTGCTGACCAATAGCCGCATCTTTAAGCAGCGCAATGTCGATATCGGCATTGTCAGCCACAAAGATGTGATGAATTGGAGTATGAGCGGTGTGATGGCGCGTAGTGCCGGTCTCGCTTGGGATTTGCGCCGCAGCCAGCCTTATGAAGCCTATAGCGAAATGGATTTTGCTGTGCCGATTGGCAAAAACGGCGATTGCTATGACCGCTATGTGATGCGTATGGACGAGATGCGCGAGAGCGTGAAGATTATGCGCCAGTGCATCGCCAATATGCCCGACGGGCCGGTCTCGTCGCAGGATGGGAAGATCGTGCCGCCGAAACGCGCTGAGATGAAGCAGTCAATGGAAGCGCTGATTCATCATTTCAAACTTTACACGGAAGGCTATCACGTGCCGGAGGGCGAAGTTTACGCCGCCGTGGAAGCGCCGAAAGGCGAGTTTGGTGTTTACCTTGTCGGCGATGGGTCGAATAAACCGTATCGCTGCAAAATTCGTGCACCGGGCTTTGCCCATTTGCATGCGCTGGATTATTTGAGCCGTGACCATATGCTGGCCGATGTGTCGGCCATTCTCGGCTCGTTGGATATTGTGTTTGGGGAGGTTGACCGATGAGCGTGCGTCGTCTCAATGAAGAACAACCTGCTGAATTTGCGTTCACGCCCGAAAACATAGATTGGGCGGAAGGGCAGATTGCCAAATATCCCGAAGGCCGCCAAGCCAGCGCGATTATTCCGCTGCTCTGGCAAGCGCAGAAGCAAGCCGGTGGCTGGCTGCCCGAACCGGCTATTCGTCACGTCGCCGATATGCTGGACATGCCATATATCCGCGCTTTGGAAGTGGCGACTTTTTACACCATGTTTAATTTGTCGCCTGTTGGTGAGCATTTTGTGCAGCTTTGCGGCACAACGCCGTGCTGGCTGCGTGGCGCTGATGATTTGAAAGATGTTTGCCGCAAGCTGATTGGCGAGCAGGGCGAGATTACTGAAGACGGTAAGCTAAGCTGGCTTGAGGTTGAATGTCTCGGTGCCTGTGTCAATGCGCCTATGGTGCAGATTAATGATGATTTTTACGAAGACCTGACAGCTAACTCATTCGAACAAATTTTGAGTGATTTGCGTGCAGGTAAGGAAGTCGCGACCGGTCCGCAGAACAGCCGTCGCGCGTCAGAGCCTGAAGGTGGCTTAACCGTTTTGAAGGGTGACAAATAATGCTGCGCGATGAAGACCGGATTTTCAAGAATATCTATGGCTTTGAGGGCGCGGATATCGCCTCGGCAAAAGCCCGTGGCGATTGGGACGGCACAGCCGAACTGATTAAAAAGGGCCGCGATTGGGTGATTGATGAGGTTAAGGCGTCCGGTTTGCGCGGGCGCGGTGGCGCGGGTTTCCCGACCGGTCTGAAATGGTCATTCATGCCGAAGGAAAATGACGGTCGCCCGCATTATCTCGTCGTCAATGCCGATGAGTCTGAGCCGGGCACGTGTAAAGACCGCGATATTATGCGCCATGAACCGCATAAATTGCTGGAAGGCTGCGTGCTGGCCGGTTTCGCAATGGGCGCGCATGCTTGCTATGTTTATGTGCGCGGCGAATTTATACGCGAGCGCGAAGCCCTGCAACGCGCTGTTGATGAGGCTTATGAAGCCGGACTGCTCGGCAAAAACGCGGCAGGGTCAGGCTGGGATTATGATATTTACGTGCATCATGGCGCGGGGGCTTATATATGCGGCGAAGAAACCGCATTGATTGAAAGCCTTGAGGGCAAAAAAGGCCAGCCGCGCTTGAAGCCGCCTTTTCCTGCCAATATGGGGCTGTATGGCTGCCCGACCACGGTAAATAATGTTGAAAGCATCGCTGTTGCGCCGACCATTTGTCGTCGCGGTGGTAGCTGGTTCGCCGGTCTGGGGCGCGAAGGCAATACCGGCACCAAGCTGTTTTGCATTTCCGGTCACGTCAATAATCCGTGCAATGTCGAAGAAGAAATGGGTATTCCGCTGAAGGAATTGCTGGAAAAACATGCCGGTGGGGTACGCGGCGGTTGGGATAATTTGCTGGCGGTTATTCCGGGCGGCTCCTCTGTGCCGCTTCTGCCGAAAGATATTTGCGACACAGTGCTGATGGATTTTGACAGCCTCAAAGAAGTTCAGTCGGGTCTTGGCACGGCGGCGGTGATTGTGATGGATAAATCGACCGACATTATTAAGGCGATTGCCCGCATTTCGCATTTTTATAAGCATGAAAGCTGCGGCCAATGCACGCCATGCCGTGAAGGCACCGGCTGGATGTGGCGCGTCTTGGAGCGCATGGCGGCGGGTCGCGCGCAGCCTAAAGAAATCGACATGCTGTTGCAAGTCACCAAGCAGATTGAAGGCCATACGATTTGTGCGTTGGGAGATGCGGCGGCTTGGCCGGTGCAGGGGCTTATTCGCCATTTCCGCCCGGTCATTGAAGAGCGTTTGGCTAATGGCCCTTTGCAGGAGGCCGCTGAGTAATGTCTGAGACAGAAAACAATTTGGTGAAAGTCACGGTTGACGGGCAAGCGGTCGAGGTCGCGCCGGGCACAACCATTATGCAGGCTTGCGAAGAAGCGGGCGCGGAAATTCCGCGCTTTTGTTATCACGAACGCCTGTCAGTCGCCGGTAATTGTCGCATGTGTTTGGTCGAAGTTGAAAACGCGCCCAAGCCTGTCGCCTCCTGCGCCATGCCGGTTGCGCCCGATATGGTGGTTAGCACCACATCTGAGACAGTAAAAACCGCACGCGAAGGCGTGATGGAATTTCTGCTCATCAATCACCCGCTTGATTGCCCGATTTGCGATCAGGGCGGCGAGTGCGATTTGCAAGACCAAGCACTTGGCTTTGGCGGCGATGCCAGCCGCTTTGACGATAATAAGCGCGCCGTTGAAAACAAGAATATGGGGCCGCTCGTCAAAACCATTATGACGCGGTGTATTCATTGCACGCGCTGTGTGCGCTTCGCGCAAGAAGTGGCAGGCGTGCCGGAAATCGGCGCGATTGGACGCGGCGAGGATACCGAGATTACGACCTATCTCGAAGCGTCATTGGACAGCGAAATGTCGGGTAATGTGATTGACCTTTGCCCGGTCGGTGCGCTGACCTCGCGGCCTTATGCCTTTACAGCGCGCCCGTGGGAGCTGCGTAAGACCGAAACCATTGATGTGATGGACGCGCTCGGCAGCAATATCCGCGTCGATATGCGGGGGCGTGAAGCCATGCGTATTATGCCGCGCAATCATGATGATGTGAACGAAGAATGGCTGTCGGATAAATCGCGCTTTGTTTGGGACGGGCTGAACACGCAACGTCTCGACCGGCCTTTCATTCGCCAAAACGGCAAGCTGACTCCAGCAAGCTGGGACGCGGCTTTCGATTTGGTCGAAAGCAAATTGAAAGGCAAGGGCGCGGCGACGGCTGCCATTGCCGGTGATTTGGTATGCGCCGAAGGGCAGTTTGCCCTGAAAGGTCTGATGGATGCGCTGGCAAGTCCGCATGTCGATTGCCGCCAAGATGGCGCGAAAATTTCCGGCCCACGTGGCAATTATATTTTCAATGCCAGCATTGCCGGTATTGAAGAAGCCGACGCGCTGCTGCTTATCGGCTCCAATCCGCGCCTTGAAGCGCCGGTGCTGAATGCCCGTATCCGCAAACGCTATTTGATGGGCGATTTCCCGATTGTCGCGATTGGCGAAGCTGTTGACTTGACTTACAAGGCCGAGTTTATCGGCGCAGGTGCCGACACGCTGGCTGATTTGCTCGCCGGAAAACAAAGTTTCGCCGACACGCTGAAAAACGCCAAAAACCCGATGATAATTGTCGGGCAGGGTGCTTTGACCCGCGAAGACGGCGCAGCCGTTTTGGCGGCGGCGATTGAATTGGCGGCGAAAACCGGTGCGAGTTTCAACATGCTGCACACGGCGGCGGCGCGTGTCGCCGGTCTCGACCTCGGCCTGGTGCCGGGCGAGGGCGGCCATGATGTTGCGGGCATACAAGATGCGGCGCAAAGCGGCACGATTGAGAATGTCATTTTTTATGGTGCCGATGAGATTGCCGGTGCGTCTTTGGGCGATGCCTTTGTCGTTTATATCGGCAGTCATGGCGATCGCGGCGCGCATCGCGCTGACGTTATTCTGCCTGCCGCTGCCTATACGGAGAAGCAAGCGACCTATGTGAATACGGAAGGCCGCGCGCAAATGACCGAACAAGCGGCAACACCGCCCGGCGAGGCGCGTGAGGATTGGAAGATTTTTCGTGCGCTATCGGCGCGTCTCGATGTCACTCTGCCTTATGATAATCTGGCTGCCCTGCGCGCTGCCATGTATGAAGCCGTGCCGCATTTGGCGCAGCTTGATGACGTGATTGCAGCAGATGCCCCTGTCGCGCCACCGCATGACGGTCTCGGCGCTGAGGCCTTCACCTATGCGGTAAATGATTTCTATTTCACCAATCCGATTGCCCGCGCCTCGGCCATTATGGCCGATTGCGCCAAAGCAAAAAATGAGCCGAAAAATCGCGGCGATAGTTCAGAAGGAACCGGAACCGATGGATAGCGTCTTTTTCGACACTTATATCTGGCCGGCGCTGATTGTGACCGCTCATTCGCTCGCCATTATTTTGGCGTTGCTGGTGTCGCTGGCCTTCTTCATGCTGGCTGACCGTAAAATTTGGGCGGCGGCGCAATTACGCAAAGGCCCGACCATGGTCGGCCCGTTTGGCTTGCTGCAGAGTTTTGCCGATATTCTGAAATATCTGTTGAAGGAAGTGATTATTCCAACAACGGCGAATAAGCCGGTTTTCATTCTTGCGCCTTTCGTCACCATGTTTCTTGCCTTGAGCGGCTGGGCGGTGATACCGGTCAGCGAGGGCTGGGCGGTGGCCGATATTAATGTCGGTATCCTTTATATTTTCGCCATTAGCTCGTTGGGCGTGTATGGCGTGATTATGGGCGGCTGGGCATCGAACTCGAAATATCCGTTTCTGGGCGCGCTGCGCTCGGCGGCGCAAATGGTCTCTTATGAGGTGTCCATCGGCTTGGTGATTATCACCGTGCTGCTCTGCGTCGGGTCGCTCAACCTCACCGATATTGTGCTGGCGCAAGAAACCGTTTGGTTTGCCGTGCCGCTATTCCCGATGTTTGTGGTGTTCTTTATCTCGGCTTTGGCCGAGACAAATCGTCCGCCCTTCGACTTGCCGGAAGATGAAAGCGCGCTGGTTGCCGGTTTTATGACCGAGTATTCGTCAACGCTTTACGTCGTCTTTATGATTGGCGAACTGGCCAATATCGTTTTGATGTGCGCCATGTGCACCATTCTCTTCCTCGGTGGCTGGTTGCCGCCGGTTGATATTGCCCCGTTTAATTGGGTGCCGGGTGTGGTCTGGTTCATTTTGAAAATGGGTCTGATGTTCTTCATGTTCGCCATGACCAAAGTTATCGTGCCGCGCTATCGCTATGACCAGTTGATGCGTTTGGGGTGGAAAGTGTTTCTGCCGCTATCGCTTGGTTGGGTCGTGCTAACTGCCGGTTTCCTGCAATATTTTGGCATGGCATCGTAAGGGGGCGCTTATGGCTTGGTTAGACCGCACTGCACGTTCTCTGTTTCTGGCTGAATTTGTCGGCGCGCTGCGCTTGGCATTGGGCTATTTCTTTGGCCGCAAAGCGACAATTAATTATCCTTATGAAAAAGGCCCGCTTTCCCCACGCTTTCGCGGCGAGCATGCGCTGCGCCGCTATCCGAACGGGCAAGAGCGTTGCATTGCGTGCAAGTTATGCGAAGCGATTTGTCCGGCACAAGCCATCACCATTGAGGCGGGCCCGCGCAATAATGACGGCACGCGCCGCACCGTGCGCTATGACATTGATATGGTGAAGTGCATTTACTGCGGCTTTTGCCAAGAGGCCTGTCCAGTCGATGCGATTGTCGAAGGGCCGAATTTTGAATTCGCCACCGAGACGCGCGAAGAATTGATTTACGACAAAGACAAGCTGCTGGCGAATGGCGACCGCTGGGAAATCGAGATTGCCAAGAACATCGAATTGGACGCGCCTTACCGGTAGAAAATTATGACGCTTACTTCACTCGCCTTTTATTTATTCGCGACAGTCGCGGTTGCCAGTTCTTTCATGGTCATCTCGTCGCGCAACCCCGTTTACTCGGTCTTGTTTCTTATTCTGACCTTCTTTAACGCGGCCGGATTATTCGTCTTATTGGGGGCTGAGTTTCTCGCCCTCATTCTCGTCGTCGTTTATGTCGGCGCGGTGGCGGTGTTGTTCTTGTTTGTCGTGATGATGCTGGATATCGACTTTGCCGAATTGAGCGAGGGCTTTTTGCAATATATGCCCATTGGGGCAACAGTCGGGCTGATATTATTGCTCGAATTGCTGTTGGTTTTCGGGGCTTCCTCAACCCTGATTGATACCAAGCCCTTACCGCAGGCAACGCCTGACGGTATGACCAATGCCGAGGCTTTGGGGCGCGTGCTTTACACCGACTATATTTATTTCTTCCAAGCGGCGGGCGCGATTTTGCTGGTGGCGATGATTGGCGCGATTGTGCTGACGCTTGTGCCGTCCAATAATCCGAAAAAACAAAACATTGCGGCACAGACTGCGCGGACACGCGACGATGCCGTCGAGACGGTTGATGTTGAGCCGGGACAGGGTATCTGAAGATGATTGGATTGACACATTATCTGACGCTGGCCGGCATTATTTTCACCATTGGCGTGTTCGGCATTTTTCTGAACCGCAAAAACGTCATTATTATTTTAATGTCGATTGAGCTGATGTTGCTCGCCGTGAATATCAATCTGGTCGCCTTTTCGGCTTTCTTGGGCGATTTGGTAGGGCAGGTATTTGCGCTGCTGGTCTTGACCGTTGCGGCGGGCGAGGCGGCCATCGGCTTGGCCATTTTGGTCGTCTATTTCCGTAATCGTGGCGGCATTGCCGTTGAAGATGTCAGTCAGATGAAGGGCTAACCGAATGGGCACGTATCACGCCATTGTCTTTTTTCCGCTCATTGGTGCGGCCATTGCCGGTCTGTTTGGCCGCCTTATTGGCGATCGTCAGGCTGAATATGTCACCACCGGCTTGCTGATATTATCGGCTTTGCTGTCGTGCATCTCGCTTATCAATATCGGCATGGATGGCGGCACACAAAAAATCATGGTGCTAAATTGGATTTCCTCCGGTGGCCTGGATATTGATTGGGTGCTGCGAATTGATGCGCTGACGGCGGTCATGCTGGTGGTCATCACCTGCGTGTCGTCGCTCGTGCATGTCTATTCTATCGGCTATATGAGTCACGATCCACATCGCGCGCGCTTTTTCGCTTATCTGTCGCTGTTCACTTTTATGATGCTGATGCTGGTTACTGCCGATAACTTTCTGCAACTCTTCTTCGGTTGGGAAGGTGTGGGGCTGGCCTCTTATTTGCTGATTGGTTTTTGGTTCAAGAAAGCCTCCGCCAATGCCGCCGCCATCAAGGCATTTGTCGTCAATCGCGTTGGCGATTTCGGCCTCATTCTCGGCATGGCGGCGATTTATTTCTCGGTCGGCTCTTTGCAATTCGATACGGTATTCGACTCCGCCGAAGCGTTGGCGCAAGGCGAGTTCGATTTCCTCGGCATGACCGTGCCCATGCTGACGACGATTTGCTTGCTGTTGTTTATGGGCGCGATGGGCAAGTCGGCGCAGTTTTTGCTGCACACTTGGTTGCCCGATGCGATGGAAGGCCCGACACCTGTCTCGGCGCTTATTCACGCCGCGACAATGGTCACGGCAGGCGTGTTTCTTGTGGCGCGTTGCTCGCCGCTGTTTGAGCTATCGCAGACCGCACTTAATGTGGTGATTGTAGTCGGCGGTATCACCGCCTTCTTCGCCGCGACGGTCGGGCTTGTGCAAAATGACATTAAGCGCGTGATTGCTTACTCAACCTGTTCGCAGCTTGGCTATATGTTTGTCGCGCTGGGCATTGGCGCTTATCAAGCCGCCATGTTCCATCTGTTCACCCATGCATTCTTTAAGGCGTTGTTGTTCCTCGGCGCGGGGTCGGTTATTCACGCCATGGGCGATGAGCAGGATATGCGTAAAATGGGCGGCTTGCGCCAGCTTATTCCGGCGACTTTCTTTATGATGCTTATCGGCACGATTGCGCTGACCGGCTTTCCGCTCACCGCGGGCTATTATTCCAAAGACGCGATTATTGAAGGCGCATTCGCCGCCCAAGCTGCACCGCATATGTTTGGGTTTGCGATGCTGGTCATCGCCGCATTCTTCACCTCATTTTATAGCTGGCGTTTGATGTTTATGACCTTTTTCGGCGTCTCACGTTCCTCTAATGAAACCCTCAGCCATGTGCATGAAAGCCCGCCGGTGATGCTGGTGCCATTGGTTGTGTTGAGCTTTGGTGCGCTGTTTGCCGGTGCGGCCTTTGCCGGATTATTTGTCGGCAGTGAGCAAACGGCGTTTTGGGCCGGCTCGATTTTCACCGCCGCCGACAATCAAATTCTGATTGAGCTGAAGCAAGTGCCGGGCTGGGTTGTGTTAAGCCCATTGGTGATGATGATTTCCGGCTTTGCGCTGGCTTGGGTCATGTATATTTACCGCCCGTCTTGGCCGTCTGAAATCGCCGCCCAGCATGATTTGATTTACAGATTCCTGCTCAATAAATGGTATTTCGATGAGCTTTACGACTTTATTTTTGTTCGTCCCGCTAAATGGCTGGCGCGCTTCTTCTGGAAGGGGGGCGACGGTTTTGTGATTGACGGATTTGGGCCGGACGGTGTTGCTGCCAATGTGTTGCGCGTGACGCGCCGCATGGTTGGGCTGCAATCGGGTTATGTTTATCATTATGCCTTTGTCATGCTGCTCGGCGTCGCCGGTATTGTTAGCTGGCTTATGCTGACAGGAGGCTTGTCATGACCGATTGGCCGCTGCTTTCAACCATCACCTTTTTGCCGCTGCTCGGCGCTTTGTTCATTCTTTTGGTGCGCGGCGATGAAGAAACCATTGCCGCCAATTCGCGCGCGGTTGCCTTATGGACGACAGTTGTTACCTTATTGCTGACGCTGTTTATGATAAGCCGCTTTGACGGCAGTTCGGCAGAGTTCCAATTTGTCGAGCGCGCGGCTTGGCTGTTGCCGGGTGTTGATTATGCGATGGGCGTTGACGGCATTTCGGTGCTGTTTGTGCTGCTCACCGCCGCGCTGATGCCGCTGTGTATTCTCGCTAGTTGGCATGCGATTAAGCTGCGAGTGCGCGAATATATGCTGGCCTTTCTGGTGCTGGAAACGCTGATGATTGGCGTCTTTTGCGCGATGGATATTGTGCTTTTCTATCTGTTCTTTGAGGGCGGCCTTATCCCGATGTTCTTGATTATCGGCATTTGGGGCGGTGGGCGACGCATTTACGCCAGCTTCAAATTCTTCCTCTATACGCTTATCGGCTCGGTGCTGATGCTGCTGGCCATTCTCTATATGTATTGGCAAACCGGCACGACCTTCATTCCCGACTTAATGGCGCATGGCTTTGATGCCTCGGTGCAAACTTGGCTATGGCTCGCTTTCTTTGCCAGCTTCGCGGTCAAAATGCCGATGTGGCCGGTGCATACATGGCTGCCCGATGCCCATGTGGAAGCGCCGACCGCCGGATCGGTTATTCTGGCCGGTGTCTTGCTGAAAATGGGCGGCTACGGCTTTTTGCGCTTTTCGCTTCCCCTGTTCCCGATTGCCTCCGACTTTTTCGCGCCGATGGTATTCGCCATGAGCGCCATTGCGATTGTTTACACTTCGCTGATTGCTTTCGCCCAAGAGGATATGAAAAAGCTGATTGCCTATTCATCTGTCGCGCATATGGGCTTTGTGACGATGGGCATTTTCTCGGCCACTACGCAGGGTGTGCAGGGCGCGGTATTTCAAATGCTGTCGCATGGCTGGATTTCCGGCGCGCTGTTTTTATGCGTTGGCGTTGTCTATGACCGCATGCACACACGCGAAATTGCGGCTTATGGCGGCTTGGCCAATCGCATGCCGATATATGCGGCGGTGTTTATGCTGTTCACTATGGCCAATGTTGGCTTGCCCGGCACATCGGGTTTTGTCGGTGAGTTTCTGACCATTCTGGGCGCGTTCCAAGTCAGCACATGGACGGCACTATTTGCCGCCAGCGGGGTTATCTTCTCGGCGGTTTATGGCCTGTCACTTTATCGCCGCGTCACCTTTGGGCAGATTGAGCATGAGGGCTTGCAGCAAATTGCCGATATGGACCGGCGCGAAATATTCATCATCGCGCCTTTGGTTGCGGCCACTCTGATTTTCGGGTTCTGGCCAATGCCGATATTGGAACTGACTGCGCCATCAATTGACGCACTGATTGCGGCCTATCAGGAAGCACTGGCCGCGCATTTTGGGGGAAGCCAATAATGCTTCAAAATTTGACGCTTATCCTTCCGGAAATGATTTTATTCCTTGGCGCCATGGGGCTGCTGATGATTGGGGCTTTCTCAAAAGGCGACTCCACGCGCACGGTTAATCTCGGCGCCATTGCCATTTTGGCGCTGGCCGCAGCCACGGCGGGCAGCTTTGCCAATAACGCGCAAGCCACGGCCTTTAACGGCGCATTTGTCATGGATAGCTTCGCCGCGCTGATGAAAGTGCTGACTTTTGTCGCCACCGGTATCGCCATTATCATGTCTCAAGGCTATATGCGGCTGGAAAAACTGGCGCGGTTTGAGTATCCGGTGCTGCTTTTGCTGGCCGCTGCCGGTATGGGCATGATGATTTCAGCCAATGACCTTATAGCGCTTTATATGGGCATTGAATTGCAAAGCCTCGCGCTTTACGTGGTCGCTGCGATTAACCGCGACAGCTTGCGCTCGACCGAAGCGGGTTTGAAATATTTTGTGCTGGGCGCGCTGTCATCGGGCATGTTGCTGTATGGCGCGTCGCTGATTTACGGCTTCTCAGGTTCAACCAATTTCGTCGAAATTGCAGCGGCCTTCCAACCGCAAGACGGTATCTTGCCGATGGCGCAAGTGCTTGGCTTGGTGTTCTTATTGGCCGGATTGGCTTTCAAAATCTCGGCCGTGCCGTTTCATATGTGGACGCCCGATGTGTATGAGGGCGCGCCGACAAGTGTCACGGCGTTTTTCGCCTCAGCGCCGAAACTGGCGGGCATGGCTATTTTCTTGCGTATCATGATGACCGGTTTTGAAAATGCACTGGTGGCTTGGCAGCAAATCATCATTTTGCTGGCGATTTTGAGCATGGTGCTGGGTGCTTTTGCCGCTATCGGGCAGCAAAACATTAAGCGTCTGATGGCTTATTCATCTATCGGCCATATGGGTTTTGCTTTGGTCGGCTTTGCTGCCGCCAGCGCGGCGGGTGTGTCCAGCGTCATTCTTTATATGACTCTTTATGTTGTGATGACGCTCGGCACTTTTGCGTGCATTTTGTCGATGCGCCAAGATAGCGGGCCGGTGGAGCGGATTAGCGATTTGGCCGGTCTCAGCCAAACCCGCCCGTTTATGGCTTTTTGCCTGGCCGTAATGATGTTCTCTTTGGCCGGTATTCCGCCAATGGCAGGTTTCTTCGGCAAGCTGTTTGTCTTCCGCGCCGCCATTGATGCGGGGCTTTATTCATTGTCGATTATCGGCGTTCTGGCCAGTGTGGTCGGCGCATTTTATTATCTGCGTATCGTCAAAGTTATGTATCTCGACGCACCGGCAGATGAGGTTAATGAACCAATGCCACGCGAACTTTCCATTCTTGCAGGCGTTATGACCGCGTTCACCCTGTTATTCTTCGTCTATCCGTCGCCATTGGTCGAACTGGCCGATAAGGCAGGGGCGGTGTTGATGCAAGACGGCATGGTGGCAACCGACATGCTGCAAGAGCATCTAGCCGGTCATTAATGGGCTTGGTGAACGAACTCCCCAAAGGTTATCAACTGACCCATCTCGCTGAGGTGGACAGCACGAATGAAGAAGCGCGCCGCATGGCCGCGCAACATGAAACCGTGCCGACGTGGATTATTGCCGACCGCCAAACCGCAGGGCGCGGACGGCGCGGGCGCGTTTGGGACTCGCCAACGGGCAATCTTATGACGACATTATATTTGCCACAAGCCTTTGACGCGGTGAAAGCGGGGCAAATTGCTTTTGTCGCCGGTTTGGCGTTGGAAAGCACAGTGAGCGAACTTGTCGGGCAGGGTGCTGTGGTCAGTCTGAAATGGCCGAATGATGTTCTGGTAAACGGCAAAAAAGCCTCGGGCATTTTGTTGGAAAGCGCCATGCGCGACCATAAGCTCGATTGGTTGGCCGTCGGCTTGGGGCTTAATCTGGTGCATCATCCCGAGGACACGCCGTATCCGGCGACGGATTTACAGGCCGAGGGCGCGGCCCAGATAAGCAATTTACAGGCGTTGAGCCTTCTGGCCACAACCTTTGACGGGTTTTTTCAGCAATGGCAGAGCGGCGGCTTTGAGCCGATTTTGCGGGCTTGGCGACAAGTGGCGCATGGGCTGGGTGGGCCGATTGTCGCAAGACTGGAGAATCATCAAATCGAGGGTATCTTTCACGATATTGATGCAAAAGGCGCGCTGCTGTTGAAAGATGCGGCGGGCGACACTCATACGATTGATGCAGGTGACATATTTTTTCCGGATGCCGCGTAAATGACTGATAAGAACGATAAAGAATTGGTGTTTCTGCCGCTTGGCGGCACCGGCGAGATTGGCATGAATTGCAATCTCTATGGCTTTGGCGGGCGCGGCAAAAGACAATGGATTATGGTCGATTTGGGCGTCACTTTCGGCAAGCATAGCGACCCGGGCATTGATGTCATCACGCCCGATATCAGCTTCATTGAAAAGCAAAAGAAAAACCTGTGCGGCTTATTGCTGACCCACGGCCATGAAGACCATATTGGCGCGGTGGCGCATCTTTGGCCGCGTTTGAAATGCCCCGTTTATGCGACGCCGTTCACGGCGGCTTTGGTGCGTGGCAAGCTGGCTGAGGCCGGATTGCTGGACGAGGTGCCGCTGCATATTATCGAACCCGACGCGCATCTTGAGGTTGGCCCATTCGTCATTGATTATATTTGCCTCACCCATTCGATTGCCGAGCCAAGCGCGCTGGCCATTGAAGTCGAGGGCGCGCGCATTTTGCATACGGGTGATTGGAAAATTGACCCTGATCCGGTGATTGGCAAATTGACTGAGGTCGATCGCCTTAAAGCGCTCGGTGACGCCGGCATTGACGCGATTATTTGCGATAGCACCAATGTTTTATCGCCCGGCCGCTCAGGCTCTGAGGCCGATGTTGGCCGCATGCTTCAGGACGTTGTGTGCGAAAGCACAGGCCGCGTGGTCATCACCACTTTCGCCTCCAATGTCGCACGGCTGACCAGCATTGCGGCGGCGGCGGTCAAAAGCGGGCGGCATCTATGCTTGGCGGGGCGTGGCATGCATAAAATTTATCAGGCCGCGCGCGAGACCGGCTATCTGACGCAATTCCCCGAGATTGTCGATGAAAGCGATGCCGGTTATTTGCCGCCTGAGAAAGTGCTGATTTGCTGCACCGGCAGTCAAGGCGAAAGCAATGCCGCTTTGGGGCGCATGGCCAATGGGCGGCATCCGCATTTAACGCTCGAGCCGGGCGACCGCGTTATTTTCTCATCGAAAATGATACCGGGCAATGAGACGGAAATTCTGGCGTTGCAAAATCAACTGGCGCAAATTGATGTCGAGATTATCTCGCCCAATGGATCGGATATTCACGTATCCGGCCATCCGTGTCGCGGTGAGCTGGCCGATATGTATGAATGGGCGCGCCCGCGTTCAGCCATTCCGGTGCATGGCGAGCATCGTCATTTAATTGCCCATGCCGCGCTGGCTAAGGAGCTGGGCGTGGCCGAACCGTGCCGCGTGCATAATGGCGATGTGGTGCGGCTTGCGCCCGCGCCGACCGAGGTGATTGACGCGGTGCAAACCGGTCGCCTTCATCTTGATGGCTATATTATGACCGAGGGCGGGTCTGCTGCGCTGAAAGAGCGTCGGAAAATTTCTTATAATGGCGTGGTGTTTGTCGCCGTGCCGATAGATGCGGCCAATCGTTTGGCGGGGCAGGTTGAGGTTGAACTTGTCGGTGCGCCGACTGATGATGGCATGGTGAAGCTGACCGATTGGACGCTTGACGCGGTGGAGCGCGCGATACCGTCGAGCGGTCGATTGACACCCGAGCGCGCCGAGCAGGATATCAGCGTTGCCGTGCGCCGTGAATTGTCGCGCCGATGGGGCAAGAAGCCATTGGTCATTGTCAGTTTTGTCAGCGTTTAGCGGAGGCGCATTATGATTAAAATCGGTTTTATTTTCGGTCTGGCGATTTACGGCATTATTTGGTTTTTAACCTTATTCATGGTGCTGCCGTGGGGCGTTGTCTCGCAAGCCGAGCATGGCGAAGTGCAACCCGGCTCTAGCGAAAGCGCGCCCGCGCGACCGCTGATTATTCTGAAGCTCGCCATTACGACTTTTATTGCAGGGCTGTTTTTTCTGATTGTCTATTGGCTTTTGACCAGTGGCGCTTTGGCCAATATCGACCTGCCATTCTTTCCGGATATTCCTGAGCGTCCTTAAAAAGAGGCAGGGCGCGCCGCGTCAGATAAAAAAAGCGGAACCCCAACCGAAGTCAAAGGTTCCGCTTCAAATGTGTTCCGGACAAAGTCCGAAAGGTTCCTCCCAAAACCCGAGAACGCAGTAGCTCTCATCCACCGGAAAAAATTAGCTTCTATTCGTTTCGCTGTCACCCGTTTTTTACGTTTCTGTGACATTTACTTGCGCCAATGCGAGGCCATGTTAAGAGTTATGTCAATAAGCCCTAGCACAAGGAAAGCTTCATGCGTCTGTCGGAGTATTTTTTACCGACCCTAAAGGAAAACCCCAGCGAAGCGCAGATTGTCTCGCATCGGCTGATGCTGCGCGCCGGTATGGTGCGGCAAAGCGCGGCGGGGATTTATAGCTGGCTGCCGCTGGGCTTGCGTGTGCTGCGTAAAATCGAACAAATTGTGCGCGAAGAACAAGACCGCGCCGGTGCGATTGAGGTGCTGATGCCGACCCTGCAACCGGCTGAGATTTGGCGCGAGTCAGGGCGCTATGATGATTATGGCAAAGAGATGCTCCGCATCACTGATCGCCATAAGCGCGACCTGCTTTACGGGCCGACCAATGAGGAATTAATCACGCAAATTTTCCGCGATAATGTGCGGAGCTATCGCGATTTGCCGAAAAATCTCTATCACATTCAATGGAAATTCCGTGATGAAATCCGTCCGCGCTTCGGCGTGATGCGGGGCCGCGAGTTTTTGATGAAAGATGCCTATAGCTTCGATAATGACGAGGCTTCAGCCCGGCGCGCCTATCAAAAAATGTTTGTCGCCTATCTGCGTGGCTCCCGCGGCATGGGGCTGAAGGCACTGCCAATGGCGGCGGATACCGGCCCGATTGGTGGCGATTTGAGCCATGAGTTCATCATTCTGGCGGAGACCGGTGAATCCGAAGTCTTCTGCCATGCGGATATTCTCGACCTGCCGGTGCCGGAGGCTGATTATGAGGGCGACTTGTCGCCGGTGATTGACGCCTTTACGCAATATTATGCGCGCACCGATGAAATGCACGATGGCGATATGTTTGCCGCCAATGTGCCAAGCGACAAGCAGCTTACGGCGCGCGGCATTGAGGTCGGCCATATTTTCTATTTCGGCCAGAAATATTCTGAACCGATGAAAGCACTGGTGACCGGCCCTGATGGCAAAGACGTCGCCGTGCATAGCGGCTCTTATGGCATTGGCGTATCGCGTCTGGTTGGCGGCATTATCGAGGCCAGTCACGATGATGACGGCATTATTTGGCCCTGGGCGGTTGCGCCGTTTCATATCGGCTTGGTGAATTTGAAAACCGGACATGAAGGCTGCGATGCCTTATGCGAAAAGCTGCATGACGCTCTGACACAAAACGGCCTTGATGTGCTTTATGATGATAGAGATGAGCGCGCCGGTACAAAGTTCTCTGACATGGATTTAATTGGTCTGCCGTGGCAAGCCGTTATCGGCCCGCGCGGGGCTGAAAATGGTGAGGTTGAGGTGAAAAACCGTGCCACCGGCGACAAACAAGTCTTGGCGCTTGATGCTGCGGTGGCGCTTTTATCCGTGCCGCCTGAAAAATAAAAGAAATGGGCAAATCATGAGCAAGGCTTTCAGCTCTCTCGAATGGCATATTGCGGGGCGTTATTTACGCGCCAAGCGGCGGGCGAGCTTTATTTCCATCATCGCCGGTATTTCCTTTTTGGGCATTATGCTGGGGGTTGCGACGCTGATTGTCGTGATGGCGGTGATGACCGGTTTTCGCGCCGATTTGCTCGACCGGATATTGGGCGTTAACGGCCACGCCACCATTCGTGCTTATGAAACGCGTTTTGTCGATCGCGAGGCATTGGCGGCACGGCTGCAAGAGGTCGAGGGCGTGGTGCTGGCAACACCACTGGTGGACGGGCAGGCCATGCTGTCTTCGGGCGATGCGGCGCGCGGTGTTTTGCTGCGCGGCTTGCCGATTGAAAAACTGCAACAATTGCCCAGCCTGCAAGGCAATATTATTGAAGGCGATTTGGCTGATTTGAGTCAGCCGAAAACCATCGCCATTGGCGCGCGCTTGGCTGAGCGTTACGGCTTCAAAACCGGACAAAAAATATCGCTTATCTCGCCGCGTGGCACGGTAACGCCTTTTGGCACAGCGCCGCGTTTGCGCCAGTTTAAGCTGGTGGCGATATTTCGGGTCGGCCTGTCGGAATATGATTTGAATTTCACCTTTGCCTCGATTGATACGGCGTCGCGCTTTTTCGGCTTCGGGCCGCATCAAGGCGCGATTGACGTGATTATTGACGACCCTGATTTGATAGATGCCCGTGCGCCCGATTTGCGTTTGGCGGCGGGTGAGGGCAATTATCTGACCGATTGGAAGCAAAGCAATCGCACATTGGCGGGCGCGCTGGAGGTCGAGCGCAATGTCATGTTCATTATTTTAACCATGATTTTGCTGGTCGCCGCGCTGAATATCGTTTCCGGTTTGATTATGCTGGTGCGCGATAAAGGCCGCGATATTGCCGTATTGCGGTCTATGGGCGCGAGCCGGGGCATGGTGCTGCGGATTTTCTTCATCACCGGTGCGAGCATTGGGGTTGTCGGCACGCTGGCCGGACTGGTCGCGGGGGTCGTATTCAGCAATTATATTGAAGAAATTCGCCAGCTTCTGATTTGGGCAACCGGCGCCAATCTGTTTCCCGCCGAGGTTTACTTTCTGGAGCGTATGCCGGCACTGATTTTGCCGCGCGATGTGGCGCAAATTACGCTAATGGCTCTGGCATTGTCATTTTTATCGACGCTGTATCCGGCTTGGCGCGCCGCCTCGCAAGAGCCGGTGGAGTTGCTTCGCAATGAGTAAAGATAATCTCATTATTGAAGGCATTGAGCGCCGCTTTGAGCAGGGCGCCCGCGCGCTGCATGTGCTGCAAGGCGCGTCGCTGACGCTGGCCGCCGGTGAGGTTGTGGCTTTGGTCGGGCCGTCCGGCTCGGGTAAGTCGAGCCTGCTGCATATTGTCGGCCTGCTGGAAAAGCCCGATGGCGGCACTATTCGTCTGGGCGGCGAGCTGATTGATACGGATAATGACGCGACGCGCACGGCTTTGCGCTTGCAGCATATCGGTTTTGTCTATCAGGCACATAATCTACTGCCCGAGTTTACGGCGCAGGAAAACATCGCCCTGCCTGCCAGATTGGCCGGGCATGGGCGCGCATCGGCCATGCAAGACGCGATGGCGGCGCTCGAACGGCTTGGCTTGGCTGACCGCGCCACGCATTTACCGTCCCAGCTATCGGGGGGCGAAAAGCAGCGCGCTGCGATTTGGAGGG
>FZLQ01000036.1 GCA_900197605.1 Phyllobacteriaceae bacterium Water-Bin73 | reverse complement strand
ATTATATGGACAAAACACAAACACGAATACGCAACTAACTCGGGTACAAAATATCTATTGTCATATTTCGTACTATCGGCAGGGGCAGTTAAGAATGCGTTTATTCTTTTTTATTTATCTCTATTTACTTTATTTACTTTGATTGAATTTATTTACTTTGCCGTCGAAGCCGACGAATGAGGCTGGACGTATCCCAGCGCCCACCGCCCATCGCTTGAACCTCTTTATAATAGGTTTTTACCAATTGCGTGACCGGTAAAGAAACATTGTTACGTGTGGCTTCGTCGAGACAGATTCCAAGGTCCTTAACCATCCAATCAACGGCGAAACCGAAATCAAATTCATCATCAATCATCGTCTCAAAGCGATTTTCCATCTGCCAGCTTTGCGCCGCGCCTTTGGCAATCACATCAATCACCGCCTTGCCGTCCAAACCGGCTTTATCGGCAAAATGCAGCCCCTCTGACAGCCCTTGCACCAACCCGCCAATACAAATTTGATTGACCATTTTGGTCAACTGACCGGCACCTGACGGCCCCATGAGCCGCCGTGCCCTGGCGAAACAATCAATAAACGGGGCGGCTTTCTCGAATGTCGCATCGTCGCCGCCCATCATCACCGTTAATGCGCCATTGACTGCGCCCGCTTCACCGCCCGAAACCGGCGCGTCGAGCATGGCGCACGCTTTGTCAGCGCAGGCCGCCGCCAATTCGCGCGCAACATCGGCTGAGGTGGTCGTGTGGTCAATCAGAACAGCGCCCGCGCCCATGCCTACCAGCGCGCCATCTGCGCCCAATATAACGGCGCGCAAATCATCATCATTGCCGACACAGGTGAAGACAAAGGCAGAGTTTTCAGCCGCTTCGCGCGGCGTATCGGCTTTTTGGCCGCCATGTTCAGCGACCCATTTTTCGGCTTTTTCGGCGGTGCGATTATAAACCGTGACCTGATGACCGGCCGCCGCGAGATGCCCCGCCATTGGATAGCCCATCACGCCAAGACCGATGAAAGCCAGCTTGCTCATTTTCCGGCGCTTTCAGCCAGTCCGGTGTAAGCACCACGAAAATAAATCAGCGGCGCACGTTGCTTGGTGCAATAGCGCACGCCATCAATGCCGCCAATCAGCAGCAAATGGTCACCGGCCTCGATTTTATGATGAACATAACAGTCGAAATGCGCCAATGCGCCTTTTAAGGCGGGGGCGCTGTCGATCACGTCTTCAATTTCATCAGCACCCAACTCATGGCTGCCCGACCCCGCCATGCGGTTCGATAAATCAACTTGATCGGCGGCCAAAATATTGACGCTAAAGCGGCTGACCGCCGCAACATCGTCATAAAGCTGCGATTCATTGGCCAGACACCAAGACAGCAGAGCCGGTTCAAGCGACACGGAGGCAAAGCTATTAATGGTCAAGCCGAGCGGGCGGTTTTCACGGTCATGAAAGCCGATAATGGCTACGCCGGTTCCAAAGTGACCGAACGCCTGACGCAAATCTAAGGGGGTGGCCATGAAAATCTCCACTAATCCAGCAAATACTTGCTGCTTTATGCCCTAAACACTGCAGTAAATCTAGGGAATAGCGCGAATAGCCTGTATAACAGCCTAATGGAAACGAACATTCATATGTGGATTGGCTTTGCCGTTATCGGCTTTGCCCTGCTGGCCTATGGCAGCGAGCGGCTGACAATGGAGCTGACATCGCTGCTGGTTATTTTGACTTTCATGCTGCTGTTTACCCTCGCCCCGTTGAGCGATGCCGATGGCGCATTGCTTATTTCCAGCAGCGATATGCTCGCGGGTTTTGCCAATCCCGCGCTGATTACCATTATGGCCTTGCTGGTGATGGCGCAGGGCTTGTTTCAATCGGGCGCGCTTGAAAGGCTGATAGACCAAGCCTCACGCCGTGCGGCGCGCAGCCCCGAATTGGCGATTTTCACCGTGCTTATCGGCGCGATGATTGCCTCGGCATTTTTGAATAATACACCGGTCGTGCTGATGGTTATTCCAGTGCTGGCGGCGATGGCCAGCCGCGCCTCGTCCAATGCTTCACCTTTTATGATGGCGCTCAGCTTCATCACTATTCTGGGCGGCATGCTGACACTTATCGGCTCCTCGACCAATTTGCTGGTGGCTGACACAGCGGCGCGACTTGGCATGACGGAGCTTGGCTTTTTCGACCAAACCCTGCCCGGCTTGGTGCTGATGGGCGTCGGTAGCCTTTATGTGCTGTTTATCATGCCGCGCATTTTGAAGACTCGCGAAGCCGGACAAGATGACAGCGACACGGATAGCGGGCGGCAATATATTATCGAGCTTCGCCTGCGTTATGGTGACAGCCTCATCGGCTCTGAGACGGCCGCCGGATTTCTGCCTGCTCTCTCGGGCATGACTTTGCAAATGATTGAAAGTGGCGGGCAAACCATGCTGCCGCCATTTGACGACCACACGTTGCGCGCCGGTGATAAGCTTTTTATTGCCGCCACCCGTCGCGAGATTGCCGATGCGCTGACGCAAAAAGAACATCCCTTGCGCGATCATCTGATGCAGCTTGTGCCGACCGAAAGCGATAGTGGCGAGGATTTAATGCTGGCCGAATTGGTGGTCGCGCCCGGCTCGCGCATGGCACAGCGCGCTATCGGGCAAACCGGCTTCACCCATACGACAGACTGCCTGATTATCGGCCTGCAAAGACGTAGCCGCATGTTGCGTCATGAAATGAGCGATATTCGCCTGAAAGCCGGTGATGTTCTATTGGTCATCGGCCAGCAGAGCGCGATTGAAGGTCTGCGCCATAATCGCGATACGCTGCTGATGGAGTGGTCGGCGCGTGAATTGCCGCGTTTTGAAAAAGCCGGTCGCGCAAGGCTGATTTTTGGTGCCACGGTTCTTGCCGCCGCCAGCGGATTCGTGCCGATTGTGCTGGCTGCGCTGGCCGGTGCCGTCGGCATGGTGGCCAGCGGCGTGCTGAACGTGCGCCAAGCCAGCCGTGGGTTTGACTTGCGAATTTTTCTGGTCGTTGCCGCCGCTTTGGCAATGGCGCAATCAATGGAGGTGACCGGCGGCGCGGCCTATGTCAGCAGCAATTTCTTGAGCCTGTTTGACAATGGCAGTCCGGCGATTGTGCTGTCGGCTTTCTTCCTTTTATGCGCGGTGGTGACCAATCTTTTATCAAATAACGCCACTGCCGTTTTGTTTACCCCGCTCGCGGTGAATTTGGCCGACGCACTGAATGTTGACCCGATGGCCTTTGTGTTGGCGGTCATATTTGCAGCAAGCTGTAGCTTCGCCACGCCGATAGCCTATCAAACAAATTTGCTGGTAATGACGCCGGGTAATTTCCGCTTTGGCGACTTTATGCGCGCCGGTATTCCGCTGGTTATCATATTATGGTTGACTTATTCGGCCTTTGCACCGTGGTATTTCGGCCTGTAGGATTGAGTTATTATGAACCAATCAAGCGGACATAGACTGCCCTCTTTCTTCATAACGGACCCGATGCCGTGTCCGTATATTGAAGGCATGATGGAGCGCAAGCTGTTTACCCATATTGCGGGCGAAAACGCCGATGAGATTAACAATAATCTGACCCATGCCGGTTTCCGCCGCAGCCAGACCATTGCCTATCGTCCGGCTTGCGATAAATGCGCGGCTTGCCGGTCGGTGCGCGTGCAAGTCGAGGGCTTTACGCCTTCGCGCAATATGCGAAAAATTTTGAACCGCAATAGCGGCCTGACTGCCGAGGTCATCGGCCCCAATACCAGCCGTGAACAATATGACTTGCTGCGCCGTTATCTCGATAATCGGCACGAAGATGGCGGCATGGCGCAAATGACCGTGCTTGATTATATGGCGATGGTCGAAGAAACATCGGTGAAAACCAATCTGGTGGAATATCGCAATGGCGACGACCACCTCATCGCCTGCTTGCTGGTCGATGAAATGCAAGATGGCCTGTCGCTTGTCTATTCATTCTTCGAGCCGGATATGGTATCTCATAGTCTGGGTAGTTATGTTATTCTTGATCAAATTGCGCGCGCTCAAACAATGGGTCTGCCGCATGTGTATCTTGGTTATCTGATCGAAGATTGCAGTAAAATGAGTTACAAGAAGAGGTTCAAACCGCTGCAAATTTTGGATGAAGAAGGATGGCAGACCTATTCTGATAAGAAATAGGCTGCCCGGGAGGTTCTCATGAATAAGAAAATAAATCGCCGCGCCATTATTGGCGGGCTGGCCACCGGTACTGCCGCTGCTGCGGTTTCTGCTCCGGCCTATGCAAAGGGCAAACGTCGGCTGAAAATGGTCACGACTTGGCCGAAAAATTTCCCCGGCTTGGGCACTGCGCCTGAAAATATCGCCAAACGCGTCAGCGCCATGACGGACGGGCAATTGGAAATCAAAATCTACGCCGCCGGTGAATTGGTCGGCGCGTTTGAAAGTTTTGATGCCGTCTCTACTGGCACGGCAGATATGTATAATGGCGCGGAATATTATTGGCAGGGCAAATCGGCTGCCTTTAATTTCTTCACCGCCGTGCCCTTTGGCATGACGGCGCAAGAGCTCAACGCATGGATTGATTTCGGTGGTGGCCGACAGCTTTGGGAAAGCCTGTCTGCCAAGTTTAACGTCATTGCTTTTCAATCGGCCAATACGGGCGTGCAAATGGGCGGCTGGTTCAACAAGGAAATCAAGTCGCTGGACGACTTTAAGGGCTTGAAAATTCGCATGCCCGGTCTCGGTGGTGAAGTGATGCGTCGCCTCGGCGCGGCGGCTGTCGCCCTGCCCGGCGGTGAAATTTTCCCGGCCATGAAAAGCGGTGCCATTGATGCCAGCGAATGGGTTGGCCCTTGGAATGATTTGGCTTTCGGCTTTCATCAAGTCGCCAAATATTATTACTGCCCGGGCTTTCACGAGCCGGGCTCCGGTCTGTCAACCGGCGTTAATCTCGATGTCTGGAAGTCTTTGAGCAAAAGCCAGCAAGAGATTATTCGCAATGCTTGCGCGGCAGAAAATGCCTCAACGACCCATGAGTATAATTATAAGAACGCATCGGCGCTCAACACATTGGTCAAAAGGCATAATGTCAAAGTGCGGAGTTTCACGCCTGACATCATGCAGGCGCTGAAAAATACCTCGGATAAAGTATTGGCCGAGGCGGCTGCCAAAGACCGTTTCACCGCCAAAGTTCTTGCCAGCTTCAAAGCGTCGCTGGCCAATTCAATGGAATGGGGCGCGCGTAGCGAAGAGCCCTATACACTGGCGCGGCGACAGGTATAACCATAGGTGTAATGAACAAGTTGCAATCACTGGCGGCGCTGAT
Organism: Phyllobacteriaceae bacterium Water-Bin73; assembly: GCA_900197605.1. Taxonomy (GTDB): domain Bacteria; phylum Pseudomonadota; class Alphaproteobacteria; order RS24; family RS24; genus UBA8337. Next base: position 12,805 of record FZLQ01000036.1, on the reverse strand, counting down.
TGATGCGTTTAATCATGCGATAGGGCGCAGCGCCGCTTGGCTGGCACTGGCAATGGTATTGGTACAATTTGCCGTTGTTGTACTGCGCTATGTGTTCGGCATCGGCTCAATTATGATGCAGGAAGCCATTGTTTATATGCACGGCGTGCTGTTTATGATGACCGCTGCCGACACTCTTTTGCAAGACGAACATGTGCGCGTTGATATTTTCTATGCGCGTGCGGCAGAGCAACGCAAAGCGCTTATCAATCTGCTGGGCTGCGCTTTCTTCGTCCTGCCATTTTGTATTCTCATCGCTTATGTCTCCCTTGATTATGTATCCATGTCATGGTCGGTGCGCGAAGGCTCGCGCGAAACCAGCGGTATTCAGGGCGTGTTTTTGTTGAAGTCGGTGATACTGCTTTTCGCCGCGCAATTATCGTTGCAAGCCATATCGGGCATTTTGACCAATGCCGGCAAGCTGATGAGGTCAGAACGTGGCTGAAGCCCTTGACCTCATCATGTTTGCCGTGGCGTGCCTGTTTCTCATGGCGGGTTTTCCGGTGGCCTTTACGCTGGCCGGTGCGGCATTGATATTCGGCCTGCTCGGCCATTGGTTTGACGTCTTCGATACCAGCTTTTTCTTCGCCCTGCCGCAGCGCATTTTCGGCACCATGACCAATGAGGTGCTGATTGCCGTGCCGCTTTTCGTTTTCATGGGCACCATGCTGGAGCGCGCGCGCATTGCCGAAGACTTGCTGGAAAATATGAGCCTGCTTTTTGGTCGCCTGCGCGGCGGGCTCGGCATTTCCGTCTCAATTGTCGGCGCATTGCTGGCCGCTTCCACCGGCATTGTCGGCGCAACGGTTGTCACAATGGGGCTGTTATCTCTGCCGACCATGTTGAAGCGCGGCTATGATCCGTCGCTGGCGGCGGGGTCTATCGCGGCGGCGGGAACATTGGGGCAAATCATACCGCCCTCTATCGTCTTGGTGCTGCTGGGTGATGTGATTGCCAATGCCTATCAAAAAGCCCAGCTCGAACAAGGCATTTTCTCGCCCGACACTGTGTCGGTTGGCGAGCTATTTGCCGGTTCGCTATTGCCCGGTCTGGTATTGGTCGGCTTCTACATCGCCTATCAAATTTTCATCGCCTATACGCAACCGGAAAAATCACCGCCTGGCGAATTGACCGGAAGCGTTTCCCTGGCTGCATTATTGCGCGCGTTATTGCCGCCCATTTTGCTGATAATCGGCGTGCTTGGGTCAATTTTGGGCGGCATTGCCACGCCAACCGAGGCCGCATCGGTCGGGGCCATCGGCACGATATTATTGGCCGGTGAAAAACTTTCTAATGGCGGTCGCCTGATGCGCTTAGGTGCGCTTTCGCTTATCGCACTAGTTGTCCTGACCGGATTTATGGATTTACGCATTAATCGCGATGAGATTGCCGCTTTTGATTATCTCGGCATTGCCCTCGCCTTAGGGCTATGCGCTATTCTGGCAGCGGCGCTTTTGGTTAGCTTAAACATGGCGCGCGCCGATAATGTGCTGCGTAATGTTGTGCGCGCGACGACGCATACCACCTCTATGGTGTTTGTCATTCTCATCGGCGCGGCCCTGTTCTCTCTGGTGTTTCGTGGGCTCGGCGGCGACGAGACCATTCAAGCCCTGCTGGAAGATTTGCCCGGCGGCAAATGGGCCGCCATTGCTGTTGTCATGTTGATTATGTTCTTCCTCGGATTCTTCCTCGATTTTATTGAGATTATTTTCGTGGTCGTGCCGATTGTCGGGCCGATATTGCTGGCAATGGACGTCGATCCGGTCTGGCTGGGCGTGATGATGGCAATTAATCTGCAAACCAGCTTCCTCACCCCGCCATTCGGTTTCGCGCTGTTTTATCTGCGCGGCGTTGCACCCGCCAGCGTCACCACCGGTCAAATTTATCGCGGCGCCATTCCCTTTGTCGCCATTCAATTGTTCACGCTGGCCTTGCTGGCGTTTTTCCCACAACTGGCGACTTGGTTGCCGGAAGTGGTGTTTGGAGACTGACCCATGAAAATGCCCAATATGGTTATCACCACGCTGGCGGCTATCGCCATTATCACCGCGCTTGGTTTTTGGGCGCGTGATGATGGCCGCGTCGGCAATAATGAAATCGGCCTTGAGGTCGGTGTGCCGATTGAGCATAGGCTGACCGCGCTTAAAACAACGCCCCTGCCCGTCGTGCTGCGCTTGGTCAATAATACCAATGAAATTATGCCGCTGACCGCCGATGGCCCGTGCAAAGTGTTCCGCTATTTCATCACCACCTCTGAGGGCGGTTTTATTCAGGCCATGCGTAAGCCGGAGGTCTGCACCGAGACGCAAACCCGCGCCGCTTTGGCCGAGCAAGATGTGATTGAAGAAATCCGCCAAGTGCCGCTCGACAGCCGGCGCTATAAGCCGGGCAAATATGTCGTGCGAATTAAGTTTTGGAATTATGAGGGCGAAGCGGCCTTCACCCTCACCAACTGAGTGACTAAAGCCGGTTCGGAAAAGCCGCGCCCATGAGCCCATCAGTCGGAAAACCTTTCGGACGAATTCGACCGGCCTGTGCGCGCAAACCCTGCCATTCTTCCAAATCCGTGAAAATGCGCTCGCGCCCTGCTTTATCGGCAATCTTCAGCCCGTCTTTTTCAGCATAGCATCGCGCATCAGCCATATGCCCGTCGCCATGACGTTGCAAGCGCACACCCTTGCCGCGCGGCATTTCCGGCACATCGGCCAGCGCAAAACATAGCAGCTTGCGGTTTTCGCCCAGCACCGCCACCTTATCGCCAATCACCGGCACACAAATCGCCGCCTCATCGGGCGATTTAACATTAAGGATTTGCTTGCCCGCTTTGCGATTGGCAATCATTTCATTCTCAGCCACCACAAAGCCATTGCCGATACGCGACGCGACCAGCAGCTTGCGGTCGGGCTGATGCACAAATATCTCGATAATTTCGTCCGACGGTTCAATGTCCAACATCATACGCACCGGATCGCCATTGCCACGCCCGCCGGGCAGCTTCGCCACATCAAGCGTATAGGCGCGCCCATTGGTGACAAACAGCACCAGCTTATCAGTGGTCATGGCATGCAGCACAAATGCGCCCTTGTCGCCGTCTTTGTAGGTCAGCTTGCTGCTGTTCTCGGCATGACCTTTCATGGCGCGTATCCAGCCTTTTTGAGAGCAGACAACCGTCACCGGTTCCTTCTCAACCATGATTTCAAGCGGCACAGCTTCATCATCGGCAATCTCCTCAAAGGAGGTGCGACGCTTGCCCAATTCGGTTTTTGGTCCAAACTGCTTACGAATATCCTTAATCTCAGCCGCGATAATCGCTTGCTGTTGCGCGTCCGATTTCAGCAATTCTTTCAGCTCTTTCATCTCAGCCGATAGCGCCGCATGTTCGGTGCGAATGCCGTCTTCTTCAAGTTTCCGCAAAGCGCGCAGACGCATATTCAAAATCGCATCAGCTTGCACTTGGGTCAGCTTAAAGACTTTCATCAATTCATCGCGCGGCTCGTCTTCCTCGCGGATAATACGAATGACCTCATCAAGATTGAGATAGGCAATCAGATAGCCGTCCAGCACCTCAAGGCGCGCCGTGATTTTATCGAGCCGATATTGCGATTTCCGCACCAACACAACATTGCGATGCGCCAGCCATTGCGTTAGCACTTCGCGCAAGCCCATCACGCGCGGCACGCCCTCGCTGTCCAACACATTCATATTCAGCGAGAAGCGGCTCTCCAAATCGGTCTGGCGATACAGCACGGCCATAATTTGCGCCGGGTCGAAATTCTTGCTTTTCGGCTCAATGACGACGCGAATATCCTCAGCGCTTTCATCGCGTATATCGTCCAGCATCGGCAATTGCCGCGCATTCATCAACTCGGCGATTTTTTCAATCAGCCGCGATTTTTGAATCTGATAGGGAATTTCAGTAATGACAATCTGCCAAGTGCCGCGACCAAGCTGCTCAACCTCATAGCGCGCCCGCACCCGCATCGAGCCACGACCGGTTGCATAGGCCTCGCGCAAAGCTTCAGGGCTTTCAACGCAAATGCCGCCGGTCGGGAAATCCGGCCCTTTGACATATTCCATCAGCGTATCAATGCGCGCATTCGGCGTTTTCAACAGATGCAGCGCGGCGGCGCAAAGCTCATCAACATTATGCGAGGGAATACTCGTCGCCATGCCAACCGCAATGCCGGACGCACCATTGGCCAGCAAATTAGGGAAGGCCGCGGGCAGCACAATCGGCTCTTCATCTTCGCCATCATAAGTATCGCGGAAATCAACCGTGTCGCTGTCGAGGTCTTGCAGCAGCAGACCGGCAATCTCGGTCATGCGCGCTTCCGTGTAACGCATGGCGGCAGCATTATCGCCATCGACATTGCCAAAATTGCCCTGCCCATCAACCAGCGGATAGCGCACTGCAAAATCTTGCGCCAAACGCACCAAAGCGTCGTAAACCGCTTGGTCACCATGCGGGTGATACCGGCCAATAACATCGCCAACAACGCGGGCGGATTTCTTAAAACCCTGCTCGGGGTCAAGGCGCAACTGCCGCATGGCAAACAGCAAGCGGCGATGCACGGGCTTCAACCCGTCGCGCACATCAGGCAAGGCGCGGTTGGTAATGGTCGATAGCGCATAGGCCAGATAACGGGTTTCCAACGCCGCTTTCAGGCTAACGGATTCTTCTTGGGGCAGTTCATCGACATCGCTCATCGCTGAGTTATGCCAGATTCGCAAGCTATCGCGCCAGCATATCCATTAATCTTTGTCGCGCCGGTGGCATTTTTAGGCCATTGGGCAAATAAACCCGCCGCTCCAAAAAATGGCCGGTCAGTTCCATCGCCTTTTGCACATCTTCGTCTGAGGCATTGGCCGACGGGTCGAGCAGAAATTGCGGCAGCACAAACATTTTATCCAGATAAGGCCGGGCCGCATCGCGACTGACGGCGCGGCCTGAGCGCGGCGAGACATATTCCAATTGCTCAATCACACCGGTTGCGGCGCAACATGACAAATCCAGCCCAAAACCGATTTCCTCCAATAACGCCATTTCAAAACGCGCCAATAAGGCAGGCCAAGTGTCGGCATCGTCCATCGCCGCAATAACCAACATCAGCGTATCATAGAGGCGCGGATAGGCTTGCCGCTCCGGCGTTATTTGCATCAGCGCGCAAAGCGAGGTCAGTCCGGCCAATGTTTTGGCATCGCTCATTGCCTCAGCCGCATGGGCGCGACCGGCATCAACCGTTATCGTGCCAAGATGCTCGGACAATCGGGCGCGCCATGTTGCCACCACCATATTGCCGGGTTGCAAGACAGGCCGCAGGCGGCGGCTATTGCCGCCCCGCACCAAGCCGCCAAAGCGGCCATGTGTGCGCGAGAATACGTCAATAATGGCGCTGCTTTCGCCATGCGCCCGCGCCGCCAGAACAAGACCTTCGGCCTCCCACTGCATGGCTAAACCTTATAATCAAGACCCAGCATGCGATATCGCTCAGGGTCTTCCTGCCAGTTTTTACGCACTTTCACAAAGGTGAATAAATGCACACGGCATTCAAACATGTCTTGTAATTCTTCCCGCGCCTGCGCGCCGATTTCCTTAATCGTCTGCCCGCCCTTGCCCAGCACAATGGCTTTTTGCGAATCCCGCTGCACATAGACGGTTTGCTCAATCCGCACCGAGCCGTCCTTTTTATTTTCCCATTTCTCGGTTTCGACCGTCAGCGCATAAGGCAATTCTTGATGCAGCCGCAAAAATAATTTCTCGCGCATCACCTCAGACGCCAGAAGCAGAGATGGAATATCTGCCGCTTGGTCTTCCGGATAAAGCCAGGGCCCTTCCGGCATGGCTTCGGTCAAGGTGTCCTTCAAACGCTCAAGCCCGTCACCGGTCAGCGCCGACACCAAAAACGTATCCTTAAAGGCAACGCGCTCATTGAGTTTTTGCACCAGCGCCAGCAAGCTGTCATTCCGCACGGCGTCAATTTTATTGATAACCAGCGAGGCCTGCTTCTTGCTGCCGGCCAAGCCGTCCAGCATAATATCAATCTCTTTCGTATCAGCGCGCGCCGCATCAAGCACAACAAGAACCTCATCGGCATCATTCACGCCCATCCAAGCCTCATTCACCATTGCGCGGTCGAAACGTTGCTTGGCTGCAAAAATACCCGGCGTATCGACCAGAATAATCTGCGCTTCGCCGTGCATGACAACAGCGCGCAACCGCATGCGCGTGGTCTGCGCTTTTTGCGTGACAATCGCCACTTTCTGACCGACCAGCGCATTAGAGAGCGTCGATTTTCCGGCATTGGGCGGGCCGATAACGGCCACAAATCCACATTTTTGACTCATTCCCCATATTCCTTTTTAAGCCGTATCAGCAGATCCAAAGCTGCGGCCTGCTCAGCTTTTTTGCGCGATTGCCCCTCTCCCTGCGCCGTGCCGAGCGCGCTTTTGGTGGCGACAATAAAATGCGGCGCATGTGCCGCCCCGCTTTGCTCAATAATCTCATAAGTCGGAAAATCATGGCCGCGCTTGGCCAGATATTCTTGCAATGCCGTTTTCCCATCAATCGGCACATCTTCTTGCGCGTCCAGCAGATCGGCCCAATGGGTATTGATAACGGCATACGCCTTATCGAACCCCGCATCAAGAAACACCGCGCCCAATATCGCCTCACACGCATCAGCCAGAATGGCATCGGGCAATTTCGTGCGGTTTTGAATCCCGCTATCGGTTTTCAGCACGGCGGCGATATTCCAAGCCTTCGCAACTTTGGCGCAGGTTTTGCCACTGACAAGCTGGCTGAGGCGGCGCGATAATGCGCCCTCCGGCTCAGACGGATAGCGCGCCACCAATGTTTGAGAAATCGCGAGACCCAATACGCGGTCGCCCAAAAACTCTAACGCCTCATTGTCATCATCAACATTCAGACTGGCATGGCGCAGCGCGCGATTGAGCAAGCTCATATCGGCAAAATAATGCCCGATGGTTTCTTGAAGCGTGTTCAAAGAAGCCATTAATCCACCAAATTAAAAAGGCGCGACAAGCGAATGGAAATCGGCCAACGCCAAAGCTCCCAAAAGCGCGTGCGGTCATCGAATGAGAAGAAAAGAATTTGCGCCGGCCCGACAAGATTTTCATGCGGCACAAAACCGACATAACGCACAAAACGGCTATCGGTCGAATTATCCCGATTGTCGCCCATCATAAAATAATGCCCGTCCGGCACTTCATAAATGCCGGTATTATCTGCCGGACTGTTGTCCATTTGGTCGAGCGTGATATATGACCGCCCGCTTGGCAGCGTCTCGCGATACCGCCTTATCTCAACCGGTGGGGCGTTGCGGCGTAAATCTTCAAAGTCTGACAAACGCTCGCGTTTCAACGGCGCGCCATTCAGCCAAACCACGCCGCTCTTAATCTGAATTTTATCGCCCGGCAGGCCAATCACGCGCTTAATGAAATCGGTGCGCCCGTCAGAGGGCAGCTTAAACACCACAACATCGCCCCGCGCCGGACCGCTTGCCGAACTGCGCCCACTAAATAGTGGCGGGCTGAACGGAAAGCTATGCCGCGAATAGCCATAGGAAAACTTGCTGACGAATAGAAAATCACCAATCAGCAGGGTCGGCTTCATGGAGCTGGACGGAATGTTAAAGGGCTGGAAAAGCAGCGAGCGAATAATCACCGCAATAATCGCGGCAATTACGAAAATCCGCACATTATCCTGCCATGTGTCGCCCTTTTTTAGCGGCTCGGTTTTGCTGTCCTCAGCCATCAGTCCTGCCCCTCTTGCGGCACAGCCGAAATAATGACAATGGCTTGCGCGGTCGGAAAATCATCAGTGATGGTCAGGTCTATTTGCGCGCTCATGCCGGTCGGCACCATTTTGTTGAGCCGCGCCAAAGCCCCATTGGTCAGCGTCATGGTCGGCTTGCCCGATGGCAGATTGGTGACGCCCATATCGCGCCAAAACACACCCTGCCGTAGGCCGGTGCCCAGTGCTTTAGAGCAGGCTTCTTTCGCGGCGAAACGTTTGGCATAAGAGGCGGCGCGCAATTTGCGACGCTCCGAACGCTTCTGTTCAGTATCGGTAAACAAGCGTTGCACAAAGCGGTCGCCAAATCGCTCCAGCGTTTTTTCAATGCGGCGAATGTCAATAATGTCATTGCCGATGCCGAGTATCATGAGTTCTCTCCGGCGCGCGCATCAATCATCAGGCCGCGCATTTTGGCAATCGCTTCCTCAAGGCCGATGAAAATCGCTTCGCCAATCAGAAAATGTCCGATATTCAATTCCACCACTTGCGGAATGGCGGCAATCGGCGCGACGGTTTCAAAGCACAGGCCATGTCCCGCATGAACTTCCAGCCCCAAGCTATCGGCCAGCACCGCACCGGCTTTCAGCTTCTCCAACTCGGCGGCAAAAGCCGCGTCATCGCCATCGTGATGGGCATGGCAATATTTGCCGGTATGCAATTCAATAATATCAGCCCCCAGCTTCGCCGAGGCTTCAATTTGGGCGGCATCGGCATCAATGAATAATGACACGCGAATACCGGCTTTTTTTAGCGGGTCAATAATGCCGGGCAGATGATTGCCATTCGCCACCACATCAAGGCCGCCTTCGGTTGTCACTTCTTGGCGTTTCTCCGGCACGATGCAGCAAGCATTGGGCTTATGGCGCAGCGCAATGGCCAGCATTTCTTCGGTCGCGGCCATTTCCAAATTCAACGGCAACCCAATGCCGCTGGCCAAACGCTCAATATCGCCATCACCAATATGGCGGCGGTCTTCGCGCAAATGGGCGGTGATACCATCAGCACCGGCGCGTGCCGCTGCCTCAGCCGCGCGCACCGGGTCGGGCAAGCCGCCACCGCGCGCGTTCCGAATAGTCGCAACATGGTCGATATTAACGCCCAGTCTTAATGGATCAGTTTCAGACATTAGTTTTTATTAGCACCCTTTTTCGCCGCTGCACTGCGTTTTCTCTCCAAGCGGTCAATGCGTTGGCGTTGATAGGCTTCGATGGACCACAGGCTTGGATAATAGACCGCAATACCGAGAATCAAACCGACCGGCAGCCAGCCTATCATCATCGGCCCAATCACCGGCAGCAGCGCGCCCATCGGGGCTTCAACAATCAGCGAGAATGACAATTCGGGCAATTCGCGCCCCTCATCATTGCGCCCCAGCAGAAAATTTCCGGTGCCGAAAGTGGCCAGCCAGATAAACGGAAAGCTGGCCGGATTGCCGACCCATGTTCCCAAAACAGCCGCAATAAAATTGCCGCCGACGAAATAAATAATCAGCGCGCACCATAAAATATGCGTGCCCAGAATCGGATTGGCAGAAGCGAAAGCGCCAATCGCCAAACCCAGCGCAATGGAATGGGGTGTTCCCGACAGACGAATGGTGCGCTGCCAAAGATATTTGGTCGCGCGCCACCAGCCCTCACGCGGCCAGAAAAACTGGCGCAGGCGCTGGAATGTTGTTTGGGGAATACGCCGCTTAAACATGACCGACCTATTTCAGGCCGCGACTTCCGGGCTTCACAGCCGGAATGTCGGTCAAATCGGCCGGCACATTATCTGCCTCAAAACTCTCCACCGTAATTGCGGCGAGGCTGGATAGGGTCACGCCGATATCGGCTGCGCCGCCGGAGCGGTCAATCAAGCACCCTGCCCCGACCACATTGCCGCCATGCGCGGCGATGGCCGCAATGGCCTCGCGCGATGACAGGCCGGTGGTCACAATATCCTCAATCATCACCACATTGGGGGTGTCGTCTAAATGAAAGCCGCGGCGCAACGTAAATGTGCCATCGACCCGTTCCAAAAACATGGAGTCAACACCAAGCGCGCGCGCCACTTCGTGACCGATAATCAGCCCACCCATTGCCGGAGCGACAACCGCGTCTATTTTGCTGTCGGTGGCGGCCTTAATTTTTTCGGCCAAAGCCTCAGCCAGACGCGCGGCGCGGCGCGTGTCCATCAATACGCGGGCGCATTGCAAATAAGTGCGGCTGTGCAAGCCTGATGACAAAATAAAATGCCCTTCAAGCAGGGCTTCAGCGTCACGAAATTCGTCGAGCACTTGGTCAGAATTCATTTTAATTTTCCTCAGAGCCGCCAAAGATAACGCGCTTGGCTTTACTGATAACACGGCTGCCTTGCAGCGCGCTGACCAATTGTTCCATATGTTCCTTGTCGCGCACTTCTACATCCACCGTTAGGTCACAAAAATCTTCATTCAGGTGAATCATGGAGAGATTCGTAATATTCGCATCAAAATCTGCAATGGTTTGCGTAATAACACTCAGCGAGCCGGTGCGATTAACCGCCGTCAAATCGACGCGGCTGGCGTATAAATGATTATTCTCCTCGCCCCATTGCATCGGCACCCAACGCTCGCGGCTGTCTTCAAAGGCGGCAAGCTCGCGCGCATTGGCCGGATAAACCACCACGCCCTGCCCCGGTGTCACAATGCCGACAATCTCATCGCCCGGCAGCGGAAAAAAGCCTTCAGCAACTTTCACCACTGTGCCGTAAAACGCCCCATTGAGCGGCAGCATTTGGGCACTATCTGAAACTTTGGCCGGACGCCCGATAAGGCTTCGCATGGCACCGGCAAATCGGTCGCGTTTGCGACGCCCCTTTTTCGGCAGGCTGGCCATCAGCACATCGGCGGCAGATAGCGAACCGCGCCCGACGGCTTCGAGCAAATCATCGAGGCTGCCATAAGACAAAACGCCCAGCGCCCTATCCAGCACATTCTCATCGCTTTCAACCGCTTCGGCGGCGAACAGATTGTCAACCATTTGCCGCCCCAGCGAAATGAAGTCGGCGGCCTCATGCTCGCGCAGCGCATGACGAATGGCAGCGCGCGCCTTGCCGGTCTGCACATGATTAAGCCAGCTTTCGCTCGGCAATTGGTCTTCGCCGCGCACAATCTCAATCTCATCGCCGTTTTTCAGCATGGTGCGGAATGGCAGTTTCAGCCCGTTAATCCGCACACCGATGCAGCTATTGCCAATCTCGGTATGTACGGCATAAGCGAAATCCAACGCGGTCGCGCCGCGCGGCATGGCAATCAAGCGGCCCTTCGGGGTGAAGCAAAACACTTGGTCATTGAACAGTTCGAGCTTGGTGTTCTCCAAAAACTCTTCCGCCGTGCCGCCGTTTTTCAACTGCGCGACCATATCTTGCAGCCAATTAAACGGCTCGATTTTGGCGATATCCGGATAGTCTTCCTGCTTGTCCTTATAAGCCCAATGGGCGGCGACACCCTTCTCGGCAATCTCGTGCATTTGCTCGGTGCGAATTTGCACTTCGACGCGCTGCTGATTGGGGCCGATAACCGTCGTGTGCAGCGATTGATAGCCGTTCAGCTTGGGCGTTGAGATGTAATCCTTATAGCGCCCGGGCACATAGCTGAAATTGCGGTGCAACACGCCCAGCGCCTGATAGCAAGCGGCCTCATCGGCAACGACAACGCGATAGCCGAACACATCAGAAAGCTGCTCCAGCGAAATCGACTTGTTTTGCATTTTGCGCCAAATCGAGAAGGGGCGCTTTTGTCGGCCATGCACATGCGCCTTAATGCCGTTCTCGCCCAGCAATGCGGAAAACTCATAGGCAATTGCCTCGAGCATATCACCGCTATCTTGTTTCAATTCGCTGAGCCGCTCGTTAATCAAATCGCGGCCTTCAATGTTCACCTCGGCAAAGGCGAGGTCTTCCAGCTCTTCCCGAAAATTCTGCATGCCGATACGCCCGGCCAAAGGCGCGTAAATATCCAGCGTCTCTTGCGCGATGCGGCGGCGTTTTTTTTCAGATGAAATGAAATGCAGCGTCCGCATATTATGCAGCCGGTCGGCCAGCTTGACCAAAAGAATACGCACATCGCTGGCGGTGGCGAGCAGCAGCTTGCGAAAGTTTTCGGCCTGCGCCGCATCGGCGGACGATAATTCCAGCAGCGACATTTTGGTGACGCCGTTCACCATATCGGCAATTTCTTTGCCGAAGATTTTCTCAATCTCGCCAAAGGTCGCGTCTGTGTCTTCAATTGTGTCGTGCAAAAGCGCGGTGGCGATGCTGGCCGTGTCGAGATGCAAATCGGTGAGAATGCCGGCGACCTCGACCGGATGCGAATAATACGGATCGCCCGAGGCGCGCTTTTGGTCGCCATGTTTTTGCGTGGCATACACATAAGCGCGATTGAGCAAATCCTCATTCGCGACGGGGTCGTATGAGACCACACGGTCAACAAGTTCATATTGGCGCATCATGGCGTTAAGCCCCCCATGCGCGGGGTCACATGGATATATGTTCGCCTAGTCGTCGCGACCATCACCCCGGTCTTTCGGTCCGGCGTTTTCCAATGACTGCAAAGCGGCGAGAATATCATCTTCGCTCATCTCTACCATCTCATCGGGGGCGGCGGCTTCTACGCCATCGGCGCTTGGCGCGGCAAGCGGCGTCATAAGCATTTCTTCTTCCGGCTCGTCAATATCGACCTGTTTTTGCAGCGAGCCGACAAGGTCTTCGCGCACATCGGCGGGCACCAGTTTTTTGTCGGCAATCTCGCGCAGGGCAACGACGGGGTTTTTGTCATTATCGCGCTCAACCAGCAACTCGGCACCGGCAGACATGCCACGCGCACGATGCGATGCTATCAGCACCAGCTCGAAGCGGTTGGTTACTTTATCGACGCAATCTTCAACGGGCACACGGGCCATGGGGCATTCCAATCTGTTTGATATGAGGGTT
>FZLQ01000085.1 GCA_900197605.1 Phyllobacteriaceae bacterium Water-Bin73 | reverse complement strand
GGGGGTTGGTTGGGGTCTTTGCCCCCCCCGCCATTGCCGATGCCCTGAACCGTTTGCGCGGGCCGTTTAACATTAACGCTGCCGCCATGCAGGCTGGATTGGCCGCGCTTGACGACCCGGCGCATATTGAAAAAAGCCGCGCCCATAATACGCAATGGCGCGATTGGTTGGTGCAGCAGATAGCTGGCCTGTCCGGTGCGGCCATGTCGATTGGCGTGCGCAACACCCAAGCCAATTTCATCTTGCTGGAATTTGCCGATGCCGCTCAAGCGCAAAAAGCCGAAGCCGCCATGTGCGCCGCCGGGGTTATTCCGCGCGCGCTTGTCGCTTATGGCTTACCGACACGCTTGCGTTTAAGCATTGGCACAGAGGCCGGCAATCGCGCCGCTTTGGCCGCATTGGAAGGTCTTGTTGCGGGTTCTGATGCAGGAGACGGCGCGTGAGTAAACCCAATATCGCGCTCATCGGTCTGGGTCTTATCGGCTCATCTTTGGGCCATGCGCTGAAAAAAAATGGCTTGGCGGCGCATGTGTCGGGCTATGCCCGCTCGGCGGAAACCAGAGCGCGCGCGCTGGATATTGGTTTTGTGGACAGCGTGCATGAGACCGCGCAAGAAGCCGCCATTGATGCTGATTTGGTGTTTTTCAATACGCCGCTCAGCGTCATTAAAGAGCTGGCCGAAGAAATTATTCCGGGGCTTAAAGACAATGCGATTTTAACCGATGTCGGTTCGGTTAAGGCGGGTGTGCTGAAAGAGCTGACACCTTTATTGGACGGGCGGATACATTTTGTGCCGGGCCATCCGATTGCCGGCACCGAGCAATCGGGCCCCGATGCAGGCTTTGCCGAATTATTTGAAGGGCGTTGGTGCATTTTGACGCCGGACGAAAATACCAGCCTCATTGCGGTTGAAGAGGTCTCGAAATTATGGCGCGGCATGGGGTCAGATGTGACCTTTATGGATGCCGACCATCATGATTTGGTATTGGCCATTACCAGCCATTTGCCGCATTTGATTGCCTATAATATTGTTGGCACGGCGGCGCAGTTGGAAAATGATACGCGCTCTGAAGTGATTAAATATTCGGCTTCGGGGTTTCGCGACTTTACCCGCATCGCTTCTTCTGACCCGATTATGTGGCGCGATATTTTTCTGTCCAATAAGGACGCCGTATTGGAAATGCTGGGACGTTTTTCAGAGGATTTGACGGCTTTGCAGGCGGCCATTCGTCGGGGCGATGGGCGCTATTTGGAAGATGTCTTTACCCGCACGCGGGGTATTCGCGAGTCGATTGTCGAAGCCGGTCAGGATACGGACAGCCCTAATTTCGGCCGCGATAAATAAGTTATTTCCAGCGTGGTGCGCGGCCCAGCTTGACCCCACCCAAATAGACGCGCTTATTTTTGAACTGCAAAGGCAGCGATAAACGGTCTGTCGTGTCACCGCTCAAAGCCGCGCCCAGACCGCCGAATAATAATAATTTTTGGCGATCGCGGCGGTCGATTAAGTCAAATTCAGCCAGCGCATCGGCAAAGGCTTCCAAATTGACAATATCAAGGTCAAGCGTGCCATCCATATAGCCATTGGCGCGCAGCTTCACGCGCCCCTTCGCCACCAAAGACAGCGCATCGCGTTGTATGGTGGCGCGGGTGAGCATAATCACATCACCGGCTTGCATGGGGCGGTCCATTAAAGCGGCGGGCACGGAAGCCGTGGCATCAAGGCGCGATAAGCTCAGCGACGCGCCATCTTGCATGAGGGTGATGTGCTTGGAGACCAGCGCAATGTCATAGCGGTTTTTATCGCCCCGTCTGGTGTGCAGCGCCATATCGGCAGCGCGCGCGCCGATATTTTGGCCAAGCCATTGCGCCGCCATATTGGGGGCGGCGGCTTCAAATGAGGCGCGGTTCAGCCCGTCCCCATCAACCACGGCGCTCATTAAATTGCCCTGATGCGCCAATCGCATGCGCCCGCCATCGCCGGTAATCTCATGCGCGCCGCGAAAATCAATTATCGCATGACCGCCTTGAAACGGCAGGACAGTGAGGCCGAGACCGCTATTTTGCCAAACCAAATTGGTCGCGGCATCGGGGTCGCGCCATTGCGGCTTTTCCATCGTCAGGCTGATGCGCGCCGGAAACCCCTCGCGGGCGAGGCTTTGCCAGCTCAGCCCGCGCGCGCTTAACTCATCGCCAATGCGTCCGGCGACCAGCACCCAAAGGCCAAGCCCGATAAGCGCCATCACCGAAAGGGCGATAAAAGGCGCAAATAACGCAAAACGTTTACTGGCAAAAAGGCGCTTCATAAATTCTCCAAAGCCCTTAGCCGAAACCGGGCAGGCCGCTCAGCACATAAAGATAGCGCATATATTCGCCGACCAGCAGCGCCATTGTGCCGGGATAAGCATACCAATAATCCAGCCGCACATTGGGCGGCAAAACCGGATAGGCCGACAGGCTGGTGGTCGGCATGGTGCGGCGCAATTCCAAAAAAGCGCGCGGCATATGCTGGCTGGAGGTGACAATAATCAGGCTCGAAAAGCCATGCACTTCAGCCCAAAGCGCGGTTTCTTGGGTATTGGCCACTGTATTGGTGGCGCGATAATCAAGGTCAATGCAACAGCGCAGCGCCTCGGCATCAATATCCGGCATGCGCTCAGCCATGCCCAAAATCGTGTCAAAGCTCTGATTTTGATAAACCCCGCTGACCAGCAAGCGTCGCCCTTTGCCTGCCGCCAAAAGCTGAAGGCCGGTTTCAATCCGCACCGGACTGGTGCCGGTGAACACCACAATCGCATCGGCTTGCGGCACATAATCGGGCGTCGCTTTCAGGCTTTGGGCAAAAATAATGAAAAATATCAGAAACAATAAAAACGCGCCGCTGGCCATGCCGCCCAGCGTTGAGAGCATTTGCTTGCGGCTGTTTCGTTCATCATCTCCAAAGCGCGACATGGCAGGCTCTAAATTTGGGTTCGCAGGCGGCGCAAGACATAACGCCGTGTCACTTGCCAACTCAGCGCAATCGCCGCCACCGGCATGGGCAGAAGCAGAATCAGAAAACCGCCGCTGCGGGCTTCAGCCACCAAGCCGCCAAGCGTATAGAAAAATACCAAAGCCGCGGCCAAGCCAATCGCTGCCGCCAATGCCGTCCGGCCGATAAAATGCGCCTCAAAGCGGCGCGAAATATAACCGTCTTGCGCGCCGATTTGGTGCAGCACATGAATGATTTCCTCATTGGCCAAAAGACCGGCACGGGTGGCAAATAAAATCACCATCGCCGTCGCCAGCGTCACCATGGTTAAAACCAAAGCAGCGAAAAGCTGCAACGCATTGGCTGTGCTTTCCAATGTTTCGCGCCAGCGTCCATGCGTGTCCAGTCGCGCGCCCGGCGCAATTGCCCGAATTTGCGCTGAGAGGGCTTGGGTGGCGGGGGGGTTATCGGGGTCCGGCGTCACCTCAATCAATAGTGGCAGCGGCATGTCTTCGCCAATATTGCCGGTGCCCAGCCAGGGCTCCAATAAGGCGATAAGGTCGTCGCGGGTCAAAACCCGAAAGCTCTCGACACCGGAGGCGGCGCGTAATTCGCGCAACACATTGGGCAATTGTTCTTCAGCCGATAGCGTGCCGGTTTCGACAATTTGCACAGACAAAGCGCTGGTGGCGCGTTGCAGCCATCTATCGGCGGCGCGGTCGGCCAATAGGCTGCAACCCAAAGCAAGGCAGGCCAAAAAAGTCATGACCATTGTGACCGCGCTCAATGCCGGTCCGGCCAAGCTCTCAGGCGGCAATATGGTGATTTTTGTCGGGCGGCTCATAGCACGGGCCCGCTTTCTTTATCGACCGCCATATGGCTCACCAATTCTATTTGTCCCTTGTCCAAATGCAGACGCGGAAAATCAAAATTTTCCCATAATTGACGGTCATGGGTGGCGATGACAATGGTGGTGCCCATTTTATTCAGCTCAATCAGTAGCCGCAAAAGCCGCTCACCAATCTCAGGGTCAACATTGCCGGTCGGTTCATCAGCGATAATAATGCGCGGGCGGGTGATGACGGCGCGCGCAATGGCGGCGCGTTGTTGTTCGCCACCCGACAGGGTTTCGGGCAGGGCATCAAGCCGCTCGCCAAGCCCGACCCAATTGAGAAGCTCAACAGCGTTTTCGTGCCAATTGCTTTGCTTATGCCCGGCAATGCGGAGCGGCAGGGTGATGTTTTCATAAACCGTTAAATGGTCAATCAGCCGAAAATCTTGAAACACAACGCCAATATGGCGGCGCAACAGCGCCCGGGTTTTGCGCGATTGGGCGGCTGTGTCATGGCCCATTAAATAAACCCGGCCCTGGCTTGGGGCATGGGCCAGAAAAATCAGTTTCAGCAGCGAGGTCTTGCCCGCACCCGATGGGCCGGTGAGAAAGCGAAACGCCCCTTGCGGAATATCGAGATTGATATTGCGTAAAACTTCCGGCCCCTGGTGATAGCGCAGGGAAACATTTTCGAGACGGATCATGGAAGCGATTTTAGAGGTTTTTCGGGGTGTAAGGCAAACGGCTTTCGGGCGCTTCCATCAAAACCGATTTTATAACCAATCGGGAATTTGCTCGCCGGCCAGCAGGGCTTGATAGTCGGGGCGCGCGCGCACAATCGCCCATTTGTCGCCATCGACCAGAACTTCCGGCGCAGCCAGCCGCGTATTATAGGCCGAGCCAAGCACAGCCCCATAGGCACCGGCGGCAAAAATCGCCACCAGCGCGCCGCTTTCCAGCACCGGCAAGGCGCGGTCGAGGCCCAAATAATCGCCGGTCTCGCAAACCGGCCCGACCACATCCCATTGTTTGGTGGCGGCATCGCTTTCGGCAATCGGCGCAATATGGTGATGCGCGTCATAAAGTGTCGGGCGCATTAATTCAGTCATGGCTGCATCGACAATCATGAAGTTTTTGGCTTGCCCCTGTTTGGTGCGAATGACCGAGGTCACAAGAATACCGGCATTGGCGGCGATGAGACGCCCCGGCTCCAACATAATCGTGCAGCCGCTATCGCCCAGCGTATCGGCAATAATTTGCGCATAGGCGGCGGGGTCGGGCGGCGTGTCATTATCGCGCCCATAAGGCACGCCCAAGCCACCGCCCAAATCAAGGCGTTGAATGTCGTGCCCATCGGCGCGCAAATTGGCCAGCAGTCCGGCGATTTTTTCAAAAGCCCGACGAAACGGCGCGAGCTCGGTAATCTGGCTGCCAATATGAATATCAATGCCAATCGCCGATACGCCGTCCAGCGCCCGGGCATGGGCGAAACCGCGTTCCGCATCTTCCCACGCAATACCGAATTTATTCTCAGCCTTGCCGGTCGAGATTTTTTCATGACCGCCCGCATCAATATCGGGGTTGACGCGTAGCGCGATTTGCGCGGTTTTGCCCATCTCGCTGGCGGTCTCGGCCAAGAGGTCGATTTCTGACAGGCTTTCAACATTAAATTGCAAAATGCCGACAGCCAATGCGGCGCGCATTTCATTTGCGGTTTTGCCGACACCGCTAAAGACGATTTTCTCAGCCGGCACACCGGCCTCTAAAGCGCGGCGCAATTCGCCCTCAGAGACAATATCGGCACCGGCCCCCAATTGCGCCAAAGTGGCAATGACAGCGAGATTGGAATTGGCTTTGACCGAATAGCAGATAAGCCGCTCAGCCAGTCCGGCATCGCTCAACGCATTATCCAACACATTATAATGATGGCGTAGCGTGGCCGCCGAATAGCAATAAAACGGCGTGCCGACAGCTTCGGCCAGTTCGGCAATCGGCATATGTTCGGCATTTAGCGCGCCGTCGCGATAGGTGAACTCATCCATGACGCGTCTCCATCAGGGCGGTGGCGTCGGGCAAGCGCAAGTCACCGCGCTTGCCGCAGGCCGACAGGCCGATAATCAGCAGGCAAGTGATTAGCAATAGGGAAGAACGCCCCCTTATTATGCGGGTCAAAAATCGGGTCATTAGCCGTTTTCTTTCAGCCAGTTTTGCCAATGGGCAACGCGCGCGCGCACGCCATCGGGCGCCGTGCCGCCAAAGGCCAGACGCGAGGCAACGGAATTTTCGACGCTCAACACGCTGAATACATGCTCGGTGATTGAGGCTTCGATATTTTGCATATCGGCTAGCGACAGCGCGTCCAATGTGCAGGCTTTTTCTTCAGCCAGCGCCACTAATTGTCCGGTGACATGATGGGCCTCGCGAAACGGCAATCCGGCTTCGCGCACCAGCCAATCGGCCAGATCGGTGGCGGTGGCATAGCCACTGCCCGCGGCGGCGTGCATGGCGTCGGCATTAATGCTCAAGGCCTCCATCATGCCGCTCATTGCAGCCAGACAAAGAGAGATGCTGTCCAGCGCATTAAACACGCCTTCCTTATCTTCCTGCATGTCTTTGGAATAAGCCAAAGGCAGGCCTTTCATGACAATCATCAAGCCGCCCAGCGCACCGATAATCCGGCCGGTTTTGGCGCGAATAAGCTCGGCGGCATCGGGATTACGCTTTTGCGGCATGATTGACGAGCCGGTGGAATAAGCGTCCGGCAGATTAAAAAAGCCATAAGCAGGCCCGGAGAAAATAACAATCCCCCCGCCCAGCCGCGACATATGGGTGGCGCAAATGGCCGCCGCCGACAGGGCCTCCAGCGCAAAATCACGCGCCGATACAGCGTCCATGCTATTGCCCATAGGCGCGTCAAAGCCCAAAGCCTCTGCTGTCATATGGCGGTCAATGGGAAACCCCGTGCCGGCCAAAGCCGCCGCGCCGAGCGGGCTTTCATTCATGCGCTTGCGCGCGTCATGAAAGCGACCGGCATCGCGCGCCAGCATTTCGACA
>FZLQ01000041.1 GCA_900197605.1 Phyllobacteriaceae bacterium Water-Bin73 | reverse complement strand
AAAACGCCCAACGCCGTTAGGTGTTGGCGACCCGTTTTCGGCTGCGAACGACAGCACCGCCAACTTGTTGGCTTGGTGCTGGAGGTTACGCCTAGCCGAAAATAGACTAAAGTTTGTTATGTGCCCCGTCGCACGCTAGAAGGGCTTGGCAGCTTGCTGCCCTAGCCCGCTTTGCGCCAGCGAAGGGGCGAAGCCCCGAAGTCGGATGCTAGAGTTTGTTATGTGAGCCGTCACACATAGGCCCGCGGCCCGTCGCCTTGCAGCCGCAAAAATACACCTCACCGTCTTTTTCCGCTTCATAAACCATCGGCTCGAAATCCGTATCCTTGTGCGCGCCATCGCAAAACGGCTGATTGGCGGATTTACCGCAAGAGCACCAGAAATATCGCTTTCCGGCTTTCACTTCGGTTTTATAGGGCGCTTTCTGCGGACATTCTGCTTGGCTCATAACTTCCTCCATTGCTCCACCCCATGCTATCCGAATAAGCGGCAATAAAAAAGCCCCGCTGCTAAAAGCACTTGGCAACTTGTTGCCTTAGTGCGCTTTGCGCCAGCGAAGGGGCAAGGCCCCGAAGTCGGCCTGCGCCATAAAAAAAGCCCCGCCCTGTTTCCAGAGCGGGACCGATATTTTTTTCAGGGTAACGTCCAACGGCTTCTGCCGTTGGCGACCCGTTGCGCGGCGCGGGCCTTAGGCCAAGCTTGCCGCGCAATTACATTATTGAAGATTCTCAATAATCGTTACATTGGCCATGCCGCCACCTTCGCACATGGTTTGCAGGCCGTATTTACCGCCCTTGCGTTTCAGCGCGTGAACCAATGTAGCCATCAGCTTAGTGCCGGAGCCGCCCAGCGGATGACCCAGCGCAATGGCGCCGCCATGCACATTAATCTTCTCGCCATCGACGCCCAGCTCTTTGCAATAGGCCACCGGCACGGAGCCGAAAGCTTCATTGACTTCGAACAGGTCGATATCATCGACTGCCAGACCGGCTTTGTCCAAAGCGCGTTTGGTGGCGGGAATGGGGGCTTCCAGCATCACCACCGGATCGTGACCCATGACAGACAGGTGGATGATTTTGGCCAATGGCTTAACATTGAGTTGTTTCAAACCCTCTTCATTGACAATCATCACGCCCGACGCGCCATCGCAAATTTGGCTGGAAGACGCAGCAGTAATAACGCCGCCTTCGGCCAACAGCTTCACGCCCTGAATACCCTCAAGGCTGGCATCGAAGCGAATACCCTCATCGACCTTGTGCACCTCTTTGTCGCCATCTTCATTGGTCACTTCAATCGGCACAATCTCTTCATCGAAAGCACCGGCTTGCGTCGCCGCAATGGCGCGCTCGTGGCTGCGATAAGCGTAAGCGTCAATCTCGTCTTTGCTCAGCTCATATTTCTTGGCGACCATTTCGGCACCGGCAAATTGGCTGAACTGCACATCAGGATAACGCTCTTGCATGGCCGGGCTGACGTAAAAGCCGTGGCCTTCTTTGAAGGGCAGAGAAATATTCAGCCCCATTGGCACGCGGCTCATGCTTTCAACACCGGCCGCGATAACGCAATCCATGGTGCCCGACATCACCGCTTGCGCGGCAAAGTGAATGGACTGTTGGCTGGACCCGCATTGGCGGTCAACCGACGTGGCCGGAACGCTTTCCGGCAAGCGCGATGCCAAAACGGCATTGCGGCCAATATTGGCGGCTTGTTCGCCAACTTGGCTGACGCAGCCCATAATCACATCTTCCACCAATTCAGGCGCGGCGCCTGAGCGGTCGAGCAAATCATTAATGACCTTGCCCGCCAAATCGGCCGGATGCCAGTCTTTCAGTTTGCCGTCACGGCGGCCACCGGCGGTGCGCGCGGCGGCGACAATATATGCTTCAGCCATGTTTATCTCCCTTGATCAAATTAGCTGGCGGCACGCTACCAAATCGGCAAGCGACCCGACAAGCGAATTTTTAGAAGCGGTAAAAGTGCTTGGCGCGCGGCGGCGGAGGTCGGCTGCTCAACCGGCCAAAAGAATAATTTTCATTTGCACTCTGCGCTTGCCTGCGTAAAGTAGCGGCAGATTTTCTAGGGAGATAAATATGAAAACCCGTATCACTGAACTTTTCGGCATTGAGCATCCGGTCATTCAAGGCGGCATGCACCATGTTGGTTTCGCGGAAATGGCGGCTGCCGTGTCTAATGCCGGCGGCCTGGGCATCATCACCGGCCTGACGCAAAAATCGCCGGAAGATTTGGCCAATGAAATTGCCAAATGCAATGACATGACCGACAAGCCTTTCGGCGTGAACCTGACCTTCTTGCCGGGCTTCGCCAACCCCGATTATCCGGGCTATATTGAGGCGATTATTGCCGGTGGCGTGCGCATTGTGGAAACTGCAGGCCGCAGCCCTGAGCAATATATGCCGTCCATGAAAGAGGCAGGCATTAAAGTCATTCACAAATGCACCTCGGTGCGTCACTCGGTGAAAGCGCAAAACATTGGCTGCGATGCGGTCTCTGTCGATGGCTTTGAGTGCGGCGGCCACCCCGGTGAAGACGATATTCCGAACATGATTTTGCTGCCCCGTGCGGCGGAAGAATTGGACATTCCGTTTGTCGCTTCGGGCGGCATCGGCAACGCCCAACAACTGGTTGCCGCTTTGGCACTGGGCGCAGATGGCGTGAATATGGGCACGCGCTTTATCGCCACCAAAGAAGCGCCGGTGCACCAAAATGTGAAAGACGCATTGGTTGCCGCATCAGAACTCGACACCACGCTGATTATGCGCCCGCTTCGCAACACCGAGCGCGTGCTGAAAAACGAAGCGGTTGAGCGCATTCAAGCCAAAGAGAAAGAGCTTGGCGACGATATTAAGATTAACGACATTATGGATGAAGTCGCCGGTGTCTATCCGAAAATCATGAGCGAAGGCGACATGGATAGCGGCGCATGGAGCTGCGGCATGGTCGCCGGTCTCATTCACGACATTCCGTCCTGCAACGACCTTGTCGGCGGCATGGTGAAAGAAGCCGAAAGCATCATCGCCAAACGCTTGGCTGCATTCGCGGCATAAGCACTTGGTAGCTTTGCTGCCTCAGTGCGCTTTCTGCAAAAACACTTGCCAAGCATAGCTCGGCTTAATGTGCCTTCCGCCCTACCGAAGGGGGCCGCCAGATAATCGCCGGTCGGCGGTGGGTCGGCCAGCTAGCAGCCAGATGTTTTTAAATTAGAAAGCCCTGCCAGAAATGGCGGGGCTTTATTTGTTACGGCGTGACTATATTAAAATCGGTTGGGAATTCGTCGAGGCGGCCGAAGACTTTCATCAACGCCAGCGGATTGCCGCCGACTTTAACATTGCCTTTCACGATTTCCTTCGGAAAGCTGGTTGCCCCCAACGCCACTTGGTTGAACATGGCGCGGGTCAGCGTCAGCGTCGCATCGGGATTTTTATCCTGCTTATTCGGGATATTGTTCAGCACGCTATTGTCGAGCGACAGCACAAATTGCTCGCCCGTATCAGTGAAATCGAGATTGATTTTCACCTCCAAATCATCAGCCCCTTCGGGGTTGAAGCGCACCGCCATAAAATCGAGGAACATCGAAGTCGGCACATTCGACACCATATCGGGGCTGGCCGTGCGTGCGCCGCGCGTGACATCAACGCCTGCGCGCAATTCTTTCGCGCCGCTGAGATAGAAATTGCGCCACGGCCCGCTTTCGGCCTGATAGCCCATTTGCTCATACGCATCGGCCAATAGCGCGCGCGCCTGCTTTTTCTTGGGATGCGCGAAAACATAATGGTTCAGCAATTCCGCCGCCCAGCGATAATCGCCCTTTTGCATGGCGTGTTCCGCATGGCGCATCAGCCCGTCCGGCCCACCGGCGAGATTCATATAATTGCGCGCCCTGCGCTCCGGCGTCAGCGGATTGAGATTGGCCGGCACACCGTCAAAATAACCGAGATAGAAATTATAAACGGCGCGCACATTATGGCTCACCGTGCCGTAATAATCGCGATTGTAAAACTCCTGCGCCAGCGAGGGCGGCAGGTCGAGCATGTTGGAAATCTCAGTCGCCGTGAAGCCGTGATTCATCAGCCGCACGGTTTGGTCGTGCATGAAACGATACATATCGCGCTGCTTGGCGATATAATCATAGCCCGCATCACGCCCCCAACGCGGCCAATGGTGCGAGCCGAAAACCACATCCATGCGATCGCCGAACAGCTCCAACATATCGGTCAAATGGCGCGACCAGATGAGCGCGTCGCGGGTTTTTGCGCCGCGCGGCGTATAGAGATTATGCATCACGCCATTCACCTCTTCGGCCACGCATAGCGCGTTATATTTCGGCAGATAGAAAACAAACTCGGCCGGTGCTTCCGCCCCCGGCGTCAATTGAAACTCGACCTCCAGCCCGTCCAGTATCAGCTTTTGGCCGGTCGCGGTGATGTCATCAGTCGGGGTCAGCAGCGTAATCGTGCCAAAGGCGACGCCCTTGCCCAAGCCGCTATCAATAGCGCCTTGGGGTGTGCGCGGCAATAAATTGCCGAACATGAAACCGGCGCGCCGCCCCATCGCATTACCGGCAATCACGTTTTCGCTGGTCACTTCTTTGACGAAATGCTCGGGCGCGACAAAGCGGATACGCCCGCTCGTCAAATCTTCTTCATTGGCCAGTGCGCGAATACCGGCGAAATGGTCGGCATGGCTATGGGTGGCCAAAATGGCTTTGACGGGCAGCTTGCCGAAATGGCTATCGACCAGCTTCATCGCCGCGTCCATCGTCTCCGTGGCGGTCAGCGGGTCAACCACAATCCAGCCGGTATCGCCCTTAATGAAGGTCACATTGGCGAGGTCATAGCCGCGCACTTGATAAATGCCTTCAGTCACCTCAAACAGGCCGTAAATGGCATTCAGCCGCGCTTGCCGCCACAGGCTGGGGTTCACCGTATCGGGGCGAGTGCCATCGAGATATTCGAGATTGGTCATGTCCCAGACCACGCGCCCGGTCGCATCTTTAATCACCAGCGCTTCGGGCTTGGCCAATTGACCGCGCGTCGCCAGCTTGAAATCTTCGGTGTTTTCAAACGGCAAGCGTTCCAACACGCGCTCATGCGCCGCTTTGGTGGCCGTGCTCGGCGCTTTGGCGCTCATATCGGCTGCGATAGCTGACGAGCTGAAAAACACCGCCGCGAGTAATGCGAATTGTTTCTTCATGATATCCCCCAATAAACTGTCCGCGTTTTATAACGCTTTTTATTCAGCCGCAATCCAATTACCGCGAAGCTCTTTTTTCAAATCGCTGACATATTTATTGAAGTCAATTTGAATGGTATGCCGCTCGCTCTCGTAAAAATGGCCTAGATAGACTTTCTCATCGGCAATAATTTGCTTCTCCATCGCCGCATCATCGGGCATGGCATAATTTCCGGCCAAGACATTGGCAATGAATTTAGACTGTTGCTCAGCCAGATTAACCAGCGTCGGCAAGGGTTGCGCCAGGCCGACAAAAAACAAATTGCGCCAGCCCGGTTTCACCATGCGGCGATAAAGCGGAAACTTATTATCCGCCGCCGTCAGGGCGTTTTGTTTCAAAAACGGAAATGAGATGCGATATCCGGTCGCCCAAATAATCACGTCGATATTCTCGCGGCTGCCATCAGCGAAACGCACGCCATCGCCATCGAGCTTTTCAAGGCCGCCCTTCACCGCCACATCACCGCAGCCGAGGCGGGTCAGAAACTCACCCGAGACGGAAGGGTGCGCGGTCAACACCTCATGGTCGGGTTTGGGCAGGCCATAATCTTCCATATTGCCGATGGCTTTTTTTATCGCCATTTGACCGAGCTTGAGGCCAAGAGCTTGCGGCATCCAAGCCGGCATGACCGATTTATCAGCCGGTTCGCCATTCAGATATTTCGGCAGCACCCATACGCCGCGCCGCGCCGAGATGAAAGCGCGCTTGGCAATCGGGCGTTGTGAAACTTCTGAGGCAATATCCATTGCCGAATTGCCGACACCGACCACCAGCACGTTTTTGCCGCGCAAATCATGCGGCTCAAACGGCGAGTCATAATCATGGCTGTGCATTTGAATACCGTTAAAATTATCGCCATATTCGCGCGGAATTTTAGCGTCCCAATGATGGCCATTGGCCACCACAAGCGCGCCATATTGACGGGTCTCCCCACTCGATAGGGTGACATGCCAGACGCCATCATCATCGCGGCGCGCATCATCGACGGCTGTGTTGAACGTGATGTTGTCGCGCAGGCCGAAATGGTCAACATAGTCATTGAAATATTGAAATAATTGCGAGTGATGGGGAAAATCCGGCCAGTCATCGGGCACCGGATAGTCCTCAAAGGCCAGTCGAAATTTCGAGGTATCAATGTGCAGACTTTGATAGCAGGCCGATTTGCCATTCGGGTTTTTGTGATACCAATTGCCGCCAATATTGTCCGACATTTCAAACTGCTCATAGGCAATGCCGAAATCTTTCAGCCGCTTGGCGGTGGTAAAGCCGGAACAACCGGCGCCGACAATACAAACCTTCATGCCCGCGGGCAGCGCATCAACCATCATCATCTCCCTTACGTGCCGAGAGGTTGGCATAATCCGGCGCGTTAAGAAAGAGGCGGGAAAGGATGCTCTTTGTCGCTGTCGAGCCATAGCTCATATTTACCCATAATGCGGGTAAAGACCGGCCAGTCGAGAAAGCGCATCACCCAGGCCTGCACATGCGGCAGCGCCATCTCATTGTCGAACCAGTCGGCATCGGCGATGCGGAACTGGCGCACGAAAGGCAGAAGCGCAATATCGGTGAAGCCCGCCGCCGCTCCGGCCAGCCAGCCATTGGCGAGGCGCGGCTCGATGTCTTGCAACATTTCATGACAGGCGGCGCGGTGTTCTAACGCATCAACCCCTTCATAGCGTGTGGCGTATTTATAGCGGTCGAGATGATGCTTGAAATCGCCGTCGAACATATCAATCAGCGCGTCGTCCTTATGCGCCAACCAGCCATGCGGATCGGCCTGTGCCAGCGCCCAATCCATCACGGCGCGGCTTTCATCGAGCACCTTGCCGCTTTCCAATTGCAAGACCGGCACCGTGCCTTTGGACGAAAGTTCCAGCATATGAGCGGGTTTGTCGCGCAGCACAATCTCGCGCAGGCGCAGCTCAATCTCGGCGGCGGCCAGCACCATGCGGGCGCGCATGGCATAGGGGCAGCGGCGAAAGCTGTAAAGCAGCGGCGGCATTAGTCGCCACCGATATGTTTTTCGCCGCGTGCCGTGGCCAGCTTGATTTGCTTTTGCCGCTCGCGAAAGCGTTGGCGGTCAGCCTCGCTGCGCGTCTCGATGCAATGCAGACACGCGACGCCCGGCTCATATGAGGTGAGATTTTTTTCCGCCGCCGATAGCGGCATGCGGCAAGCGTGGCACATATCATAATCGCCCTCGGCCAGGCCATGCGTCACCGAAACCCGCTCATCAAACACGAAGCAGTCGCCCTGCCATGTGCTGTCTTCTTGCGGCACGGTTTCGAGATATTTCAGAATACCGCCCTGCAAGTGGAAGATGTTTTCATAGCCCTGCCCTACCAGATAGGCGGTTGATTTCTCGCAGCGAATACCGCCTGTGCAAAACATGGCGATATTTTTCGGGCGTTTGTCGTCGGGCAGCGCGGCCAGATAGCCATCGACCCAAGCGGGAAAAGCGCGAAAGCTGTCGGTCTCAGGGTTCACCGCGCCGTCAAATGTGCCGATGGCCACCTCATAGGCATTGCGCGTATCAATCACCAGCGTGTCGTCGCGGGTAATCAGCGCGTTCCAGTCTTCGGGGCGCACATAAGTGCCGACCGCGCCGACCGGGTCGATATGCGGCTGACCCATGCTGACGATTTCCTGCTTCAGGCGCACCTTCATGCGATGAAAGGCCGGCTCACTGGCAAAGCTGAATTTCGGTGCCATGTCGGCGAGGCGCCGGTCTTTGGCGAAATGCGCCATCAGCGCGCTAATCGCCTCATGCGTGCCGCACGCTGTGCCGTTAATGCCCTCACGCGCCAGCAAAATCGTGCCGACAATGCCGTGCTTTTTGCACATTGTGAGCAGCGGCGCGCGTAACGCCTCATAATCGGGCAACGCCACGAATTTATAGAGCGCCGCGACGGTATAAGGGCCATCAGCTTGCTGGGCCGACGCGCCTTCCACTTCATCGGAAGGGGCCAGCGCAGACGGCGAAGCCTTCAAGTCGGCCACATCATCTTTATCTTCCGCATTCATGGGGCGGTTTTAGCGGTTTTCGAATAAAAGGGCTAGTCTAGGTGAACCGCATTGTGAACGAGTTATCGATGAACCGGCAAGCTAACGCCGTCTCGGCGGTTTTACGCTGCAAAACCGCCTCCCTTGGGCAAGGCGCACGGGGCTTTCGCTGCGCGGTGCTGGCAAAAGCGCGTGCTTTTAGCCTAATACCCCGCCGCCCAATCATCAAAGCCGCGCGAGGCGTCGGCCGCGCCTTCCAATGTGCCGTCTTCATGCACCAAAATTGCCTCAACGCGGCCAAGCTGCCACTTAAAATATGGATAAGGATAAAGCCGGTGGCCGCGCGCGCTTAGCCCACGCATATTGGCGAGGCTCATCGAGCCTTTTTCCAGCATCACCACATCGGGCTGCCATTGGCTGTGGCTTTTGCGAGCATGCACGGCCTCAGCCGCGCTCATGTTGAAATCAATCATATTGCTGAGCGTTTGAAACACCGACGTGATGATGGTCGCCCCGCCCGGCGTGCCGACAACGGCGCGCAATTTGCCGTCTTTCGTCACAATGGTCGGCGTCATGGAAGACAGCATGCGCTTGCCAGGCGCGATGGCGTTTTTGCTGTCGCCCAGCAGGCCGAACTGATTGGCATGGCCGGGCTTGATGGCGAAGTCGTCCATCTCATTATTGAGGAAGAACCCTGCGCCCCGCACCACCACCTTCGCGCCATACATGCCGTTTAGCGTGGTGGTGATGGCGACCGCATTGCCGGCTGCATCGACGATTGAGAAATGCGTCGTCTCGGCGCTTTCCATCGCCGCCACATAGCCGGGCTTCACCACCTCGCTGGGGGTTTTTTGCGTCGGGGAAATATCGGCATTGCGCGCCGCGATATAATCGGGCGCGGTGAGGCCCGCAATATCCACCGCGACGAAATCCGTATCGCCCAAATGGGTGGCGCGGTCAGCATAGACGCGACGTTGCAACTCGGTCATCAGGTGAATATGCGCCGCCGAATTATGCCCCAGCGAGGCGATGTCAAAAGCCTCCGCCCCTTTGAAAAGCTGCGCCAGCGCAACCCCGCCACTGCTTGGCGGCGGCATGGAGATAATCTCATGCCCGCGATAATTAAAGCGCACCGGCGCGCGCCAGACGGGCGTATAGGCGGCGAGGTCTTGATGCGTAATCAGCCCACCGCCGCTGACCATTTCGTCGACCAGCAAATCGGCCACCCGCCCCTCGTAAAATCCGGCGCGGCCCTGCTGCGAAATCGTCTCAAGCGTGCGCGCCAAATTGGGAAATTTTATGCGCTCGCCCTGTCGCCAGCCGCCTTGTTTCAGCACCGGCGGGGCGAAGCGGTTTTGCGCCGCGAAATCTCGCTGAAAGCGATTGAACTCACGCGCCGCCTTCTCGGTCAGGATGAAGCCCTCGGCGGCCAGCGTGACAGACGGGCGAATGAGCGTGTCCCACGGCTTAGAGCCAAACCGCTCGTGCAGCGTCGCCATGCCGGCCACACTGCCCGGCACGCCAACCGCCAAATGCCCTTTCAGGCTCAGGCCTTTTATCACCTCGCCCTTGTCATCGAGATACATATCGCGCGTAGCGGCAAAGGGGGCGCGCTCTCTGAAATCCAGCGTGCCGGTGGTGCCATCGGCCAGCCGATAGACCATAAAGCCGCCGCCGCCGATATTTCCGGCCTGCTGATACACCACGGCGAGGGCGAAATTGACCGCCACCGCCGCATCAAACGCATTGCCGCCTTGCGCCAGCACATCGCGGCCCACCTCGCTGGCCAGCCGATGCGCCGAGACAACCATTGCCTGCGCGCCATAACCCCCCGTGGGCGCGAGCCGCCAATGATGGCTGAGATAAAGATATTGCAAATGCAGAAACGGCGCGGCGAACATCAGCGCGACCATCACCAGCATCGCCAGCACAGAAGGCTTGGCAGATTGATAGGCCGATTGATTGGCGGGCTGGTCGGCGGGTGACGGCATAAACGGCTTCCTCAAAAACGTCTGAGAAAGATTAGCAGGAATAAGGGCTGGGGCAAGTCAACGAGCCGAGGTGGTTCATTTCTGAGAGGTTTCCTCGATACCGCCATCTTCAGTATCAACCAAAGAATACTCTCTGGCGTGAGATATGAGCAAACTCTTCGGCAGGCTGCGCGGGGGCAGAAAAGCTGCCGCGCCCTCACCCCTTGCCTCCCTGCCCTCATCGCCCTACATTTTGAAGCAGTTAGGGAGAATGTCATGAGTGCAGCTGAGAAAATCCTACCGGGTCATGAAAAATATGCGCGGCTGTTTACGCCGCTGGATTTGGGTCATACGGTGATAAAAAACCGCTCAATTATGGGCAGTATGCATACCGGCCTGGAGGAATTGCCCGACGGGTTTGAACGCATGGCGGCCTATTATGCCGAGCGCGCAGCGGGCGGTGTCGGCATGATTATCACCGGCGGCATTGCGCCCAATCCTGAGGGCGGCATGACGGTGAAAGACGCTGATGGCGCCGAATTATTCGCCGCCTCGAAACTGCAAAATGACAAAGAAGTGGCAGGCCACGCCATTGTCACCAAAGCCGTGCATGACGCCGCGCCCGACTGCAAATTCGTGATGCAAATTCTGCATATGGGGCCGCTGGCCTATAATGATTTGGCGGTTGCGCCCTCGCCCGTAAAGTCGCGCATTGGCGCTTTCGCACCGGCTGAGCTTGATGAGGCGGGCATTGAAAAGCAAATTGCCGACCACGCAAACTGCGCCGCCATGGCCAAAAAAGCCGGTTATGACGGGGTCGAGATTATCGGCTCGGCAGGCTATTTGCTGTCAACGTTTTTGGTCGAGAAAACCAATCAACGCACTGATAAATGGGGCGGCTCTTATGAAAACCGCATGCGCTTTCCCCTCGAAGTGGCGAAACGGTGCCGCGAGGCTGTCGGCGATGATTTCATCATCGTGTTCCGCATCGCCGCGATGGATATGCTGCAAGGCGGCATGAGCTGGGACGAAGTGGCCGAACTGGCGCGCGAGCTTGAGAAAGTCGGCGTGTCGATGATTTCAACCCATTTCACCTGGCACGAAAGCGCCGTGCCGACCATCGCCACAATGGTGCCGCGCGCCGCCTTCACCTCAGTGACGGGTCGCGTGCGCCAAGAAGTGTCGATACCGGTCATCACCTCAAACCGCATTAATACGCCGGAAGTGGCCGAGACTGTGCTGGCCGATGGCGAGGCCGATTTAGTTTCAATGGCGCGCCCCATGCTGGCCGACAGCCAATTTATGGCCAAAGCCGCCGAAGACCGCGCTGACGAGATTAACACCTGCATCGCCTGCAATCAGGCCTGCCTCGACCATACATTTGGCGGCAAGACGACAAGCTGTCTGGTCAATCCGCGCGCCTGTCATGAAACCCTGCTGACATATGAGCCGACGCAAGCGGCGAAGACCATCGCGGTGATTGGCGCCGGTCCTGCCGGTTTGGCCTATGCCACCGTCGCCGCTGAGCGTGGCCATAAGGTGACGCTGTTTGATGCCGCCGATGAGATTGGCGGGCAATTCAACCTCGCCAAGCTGGTGCCGGGCAAGGAAGAGTTTTACGAGACGCTGCGCTATTACGGCAAAATGATTGAGAAGCTGGGCATTGAACTGAAGCTGAACACCCGCGCCGAAGCCGATATGCTGAGCGATTTTGAGCATGTGGTTGTGGCCACCGGCATCAGCCCCCGCGTGCCCGATATTGAGGGCATCACCCATGAAAAAGCGGTCAGCTATGTCGATGTGCTGAAAGGCAATAAGCCGGTCGGCAAACAGGTCGCCATTATGGGCGCAGGCGGCATCGGCTTCGATGTGGCCGACACCATCTCGCATGACGGCCCGTCCGGCGCGCTGGATAAAGCCGTCTTCGCCAAAGAATGGGGTGTCGATTTCTACAATCATCCGCGCGGCGGTGTGACCGGCGTCGAACCGGAAGTCGCCAGCGCCGATCGCGAGATTTTTCTGATGCAGCGCAAAGAAACCAATGTCGGCAAAGGGCTAGGCAAAACCACCGGCTGGACGCATCGCCTGACCCTGCAACGGCGCGGCGTCAAAATGATGAACGCCATTGATTATCGCAAGATTGACGATGCCGGTCTGCACATCACGGCAAATGGTCAACCCGATATTTTAGATGTCGATACGGTGATTATTTGCGCCGGACAAGAGCCGCTGCGCGACCTGTATGACACGCTGGAAGCCAGTGGCATGTCGGTCGAACTGGTCGGCGGCGCTTATGAGGCCGCAGAACTGGACGCCAAAGCGGCCATCAAGCAGGCGAGCGAGTTAGCGGCGCAAATCTAGCTTTGCGGGAACAAATCTCGTTTCACGAGATAAGTGCTTATACCGTCTCTATGTTCAACTGTCCGGCCAGACCGGCGTCGCGATGCGCGTGAATGGCGTTATATTCTTCCGACATCATCATATCGACCATTGCTTGGCGGCTCGGATATTTGGCAATCGCCACATAGTCCCACAGCTCTTCCACCTCGCCCAGCGCCAAACGCTGCACATCGCCGGAAAAGGCCATTTCACCGCCCAGAGCCTCAAGCAGCTTGGTGACTGCCGCGCCGTAAATCTTATAGGCTTCTTCGCCGGTCATATCCGCGCCGTGCAACTCATGGTCTTCCGGAAACTCGGCCTTGTCCTTAAACTTCAGCAAATTGACCATGCTGATGGCCTTGCCGTGCTCATCTTCAAAAAAGCCTTTCATTTGCTCCTTATTCGGAACCATGGCGTTTTCATATTTCATTTTTCTCTCCATGCGTCTTTTTGCCGATAAAAAAATATGACTTAGACTCGATTTTTGGTTAAACCCCATCTAACTCGGTTTTTAGTTGAAAAATAAACGTTCGTGAAGGGCGGATTTTTGACACTTTTTGCGTTATATAAGAATGATAGCGAGGGAATGTGAGAATAAATGGAATTTGACCCTGACAACCACGAAACTCAACCGGTCGTCACCAGCGGGAAGCCGCGGCGACTGATAAGCCCGTTGGGCACGTCGGTAATTGTGTTTTTGGCACTGATTGCCTGGCTCACCAGCGGCATTTTGTTCGATACGCAAACGGTTGAAGCCGCCAAACCCATCAGCACGGACAGCAGTCTTGAGCGCAACTTCAAAGTGGTGGTGCAGGAGATTGCCGCGCGCCCCTATCCGAATACAATCATTCTGCAAGCGCGCAGCGAGGCCGATAAAATCGTCACGGTCGCGTCCGAAACCGGCGGCACGATAAGCCAATTGCCGATTGATAAGGGTGCTTTTGTCCAAAAAGGACAGATTATTTGCCGCATAGATGTCGGCGCGCGCGCGGCGCAAGTGGCCCAAGCCCGCGCCCAACGCGATGCCCGCAAGATTGAATTCACCGCCGCCCAAAAGCTGGTCAAACAAGGCCATATGTCGAAAAGCCAAATGGCTGCGGCGCAAGCGGCATTCGATGCCTCCGTCGCTGCCGTGAAGGGCGCGCTGGTGGAATTGGAGCGCACCAAAATTCGCGCGCCATTTGATGGTATTCTTGACCGCCAGCCGGTCAAAATCGGGCATTACATGTCGCCCGGCCAGCCTTGCGGAACAATTATCGACAAAGACCCGCTGCTGGTTGTCGGCTATGTGGCCGAAAATCAGATTAACCGTGTGTCGATTGGCGCGACCGGCAATGCCAAGCTATCGACCGGCGAAGTGGCGCAAGGGACAATCCGCTATATCGCTGAAAGCCCCAATCTGACAACCCGCACTTTTCGCGTTGAGTTGGAAGTCGCCAATAAAGACCTGCAATTACGCGACGGCATGACCGCCGAATTGACCATTAATGCCGGTGAAGTTGTTGCCAGCCGCGTGCCGCAAAGCGTGTTGACCCTTGCCGGTGATGGCCGCTTGGGTGTGCGGGTGCTGGATAATAATCGCGTTGTCATTCGCCCCGTGCAAATCATCAAAGATGACCAAGACGGTGCGGTCGTGACCGGCCTTGCCGCATCGGAAATGGTGATTATGCGGGGCGGTGAATTTACCCGCGATGGCCGCGAGGTGGATTTTGAAATGCTCTCTGACGCAAATGGAACCACACAATGATGTATCGCTTCATCACCGCCGCCATGACCCGCAGTCGCGCGGTGCTGACCATTTTGGCGGCGCTGCTGTTGGGCGGTCTGACGTCTTACATCTCGCTGCCCCGCGAAGCCGACCCGGATATTCCGATTCCGATTATTTATGTCGGTGTCGTGCTGCCCGGCATTTCGCCAGTTGATGCGGAACGCCTGCTGGTCAAGCCGATGGAGCTTGAGCTTCGCACGCTGACCGGATTGAAGGAAATGCAATCAATCTCGGCGCAGAATTATGGCGCGGTGCTGCTGGAATTTGATGTCAGCTTTAACAAAGAGCAGGCGCTGCTTGATGTGCGCGAGAAGATGGACCAAGTGCGCCCTGAATTGCCCGATGACGCCGAAGAGCCTGATGTGCGCGAGTTTAATGCCGGTCTGTTTCCGGTCATTATGGTCAATCTGACAACAACGGATTCTGAGCGCGAGCTTTACCGCCACGCCAAAAAATTGAAAGAAGAGATTGCCGGCATGCCCAATGTGCTGGAAGCCAATCTCATCGGCCAGCGCGAGGAAGTGCTGGAAATCGTCATCGACCCGCGGGCGATGGAAAATTACAACATCACCTCAAATGAGCTTTATTCGGTGCTGGCGCGCAACAACCAGCTTATTCCGGCAGGCAGCATTGATAGCGGACAAGGGCGCTTTTCGCTAACGGTTCCCGGGCTGATTGAAAAAGAAGACGATGTCGGCCAAATTCCGATTAAGACACGCGGCGATGCCGTTGTGCGTCTAGGCGATATTGCAGAAGTGCGCCGCACGTTCAAAGACCAAAGTATTTACGCGCGCTTTAACGGCAACCCGACCATCTCCATTGAAGTGGTGAAGCGGCTGGGGGCCAATATTGTGCAGACCACTCAGCAAGTCCGCGCCTTGTCGCGCGACTATACGCGCGACTGGCCGGAAACCATTTAGGTCGATTTCTCCTCCGGTATTTCGCA
>FZLQ01000102.1 GCA_900197605.1 Phyllobacteriaceae bacterium Water-Bin73 | reverse complement strand
GCCCTGATCGCGCGACAGCAGATAGAATTTATAGGCCTCGACCTTATCAACCGCGATGCCATCACCGGTTTCCAGCATGGCAGCGACATTAAACATGGCGGCAGGCATGCCCATATTGGCGGCGCGCAAATAAAGCGTGGCAGCTTTCTTGCGGTCTTTCTTAACACCCGTGCCATAATCATAAAGCGATGCAAGATCGGTAATGGCTCGGGCGTCATTGCCTTTGGCGGCTTGTTGCAGATACTTAAAAGCCACTTTCATGTCGCGCTTCACGATTTTTGCGTCGAAATACTCTTCGCTCAGACGATAAGCAGAACCGCTATCACCGGCGGCGGCAGCTTTTTTCCAATACTCAATCGCTTCCAAATAATGACCGCGTTGATAAATGTCCAAGCCCTCGCGCTCGCTATAGGCGACTGCAAACTGCATTGCACCGACGCTTAGCGCAGCGGCCAAAACCAGAGTTTTTAATTGTGTCATCATTCTTCTATCCTGCCTGTAAAAATGGCAAAAATTTGTCCTATTCCTTATATCCTACATATCCGCTAAATAAAATTTAGTAAACTGGCGAAAGGAATCACCGTGCTACTCGGCATTATATGCAATCGTAAAAAACACCTTGTCGATGAACTGCAATCGGTCACCCATATGTATCTCGAAGGCGTTGCTGAATATATGAATGTTCAGCCCGTGCTTATTCCTGCGCCAATGGCGAATGGCACATTTGATGCCACACCGATTATCGACCGCATTGACGGAATTTTGATGACCGGCAGCTCCAGCAATGTTCACCCTTCCCGTTATGGGCACGAAGAAACCGAAGCGCATAAGCCGTTTGATTTGGCGCGCGACGAAGCCGCGTTTCAGCTTTTCGACATGGCGCTTCAACGCGACCTGCCCTTATTGTCAATCTGTCGTGGCTTTCAGGAATTGAATGTTGCCTGCGGCGGCACGCTGAACCCGACCGTCCACGAAGTCGAAGGCCGCATCGACCACCGCATGCCGGAGAGCGACGATAAGGACGTGAAATTCGGCGTTCAACATCGCGTCAATTTCACCAAAGGCGGATATTTGAACGGCTTGTTTTGCGCAGAAAGCGCAGCGGTCAACTCTCTTCACTGGCAAGCAATCGACCGGCTCGGCGATGACTTACAAATTGAAGCCCAAGCCGAGGACGGCACGGTGGAGGCGGTGAAGCACAACACGGCCAGCTATTGCGTCGGCGTGCAATGGCACCCCGAATATCAAGCCGGCGAGAACATTATCTCCGCCCCCCTATTTGCAGATTTCGAGCGCGCCATGAAAGCCTATACCAATGGCTGAATTGATTATCGCAGCCGGTAAAACCGCACTGGCGCATATCCGCAAAAACGGCTTGTCGCCCGACGACATCAGCACGATTTTCGGCGCGTCCGGCGCGGCCAAATGGCTGGCCATTGCGGGTCTCGACCATAAAGTCTTCGCCCGATTTATGACGCAGCGCACAAATAAAACGCCGGTCGATTTATTCGGCACTTCAGTCGGCGCGTTTAAGTTAGCAGGCGCGGCGCGCCAAGATGCCGACACCACCCTCAAAGTCATGGCCGATGCCTATATTGCCCAAAGCTATGAGGGCAAGATTGACTTCACCTCT
This sequence comes from Phyllobacteriaceae bacterium Water-Bin73, assembly GCA_900197605.1. GTDB lineage: Bacteria > Pseudomonadota > Alphaproteobacteria > RS24 > RS24 > UBA8337. The sequence goes on along the minus strand of FZLQ01000102.1, from coordinate 2,848 downwards.
ATCGACAAACAAACCGATATTGTGTTTGAGAAATTCATGGGGCATGGCCATGCCGGTGATGTGTCAAAAGGCATTGATGAAATTCTGGTGAATGAGAAGTATCGCCTGCATATCGGAACAGTGCGCTGTCATGGTGGCCTCAACGCTCCGGTCTGGCGGCAGGGTATTGCGCTGGCGCGGGCCGGACTGCTCTCGACCTTTACCGACCGCCACCTTATCGGCCTGACCGAGCGCGCGGTTTTCTCTGACCCGCGCAGCGATATTCACTTCTCGGCACGCGACGGCTTTCCGGTACGCCAAGCCGCACTGACACCGCAAAACTTTACCAAAGCCCTGCGCGCATCGGGGGCGATACCGGTCTATATGGCGCCGGTGCATTTGGAAGAAGACCCCGCACATATTTACCATGATGGCGGCATGTTGGATTATCATCCGGTGCCGCATAGCTTTTGGCCGGAAACGGAGGGGCTAGTGTTGTATCCGCATTTCTACGACCATTTCAAATTGCGCTGGTTTGATAAATTTTATCCCTGGCGCAAAGTCGCCGCCGACAAGCTCGACAATGTCGTGATGCTGGCGCCCAGCCGTGATTGGGTCAAAGCCCTGCCCGACGGCAAAATTCCGTCGCGGCAAGATTTCCCGAAATATCGCAAAAACGAAGCCGAGCGATTTGAAAAATGGCACGAGGTTTTACGCCGAAGCAATGCGCTTGGTGAGATGTTTATTGATGCCTGCGAACGCGGCACCATCAGCGATATGGTCGAGCCGCTTTAGCCTCGTTTTAATCAAGCTCGCGCACAGCACCGCGATCGGCGCTGGTGGCGAAAGCCGCATAAGCCTTCAAGGCTTTTGAGACAGCGCGCTCACGCGGTTGAGCAGGCTTCCATCCCTTCTTATCCATCGCTTCGCGCCGCGTCGCCAACGCATCATCGGCGACATTCAGATTGATGCTGCGATTGGGAATAGAAATGACGATCTCGTCGCCATCTTCGACCAAACCGATAAGCCCGCCATTGGCCGCTTCGGGCGATACATGACCGATAGACAGACCCGACGTGCCGCCGGAAAAGCGCCCATCCGTCACCAGCGCGCAAACTTTATCAAGCTGCTTGGATTTCAGATAGCTGGTCGGATACAGCATTTCCTGCATGCCCGGCCCACCCTTTGGCCCTTCATAGCGAATGACGACAACATCGCCCGGCTTGATATTATCATTGGCCATAATCGCATCGACCGCCGCGTCTTGGCTTTCAAAGACCCGCGCCGAGCCGGTGAACTCATGACATTCTTCCGCCACGGCGGCGGTTTTTACAATGCAGCCCTTTTCAGCCAGATTGCCATAAAGCACCGCCAAGCCGCCATCTTTGCTGAAGGCGCTATCGGCATCACGAATAATGCCATTCTTGCGGTCATCATCGACATCATCAAAACGTCGGCTTTGACTGAACGCCGTTTGCGTCGGCACGCCACCCGGCGCGGCGCGATAAAATTCCAGCACCTCAGGTGACACATTGCCCGCAATGTCATATTTGGCAATCGCCGCGCCAATGGTTTTGGTATGAACCGTCGGCTGGTCGTCATGCAACAGACCGGCACGCGACAGCGAACCGAGCAGCCCCATAATGCCACCCGCATTATGCACATCTTCCATATGCACATTCGGCACGGCGGGCGCGACTTTACTCAGCACCGGCACTTTGCGCGACATGCGGTCAATATCTTTCATGGTGAAATCGACCTCAGCCTCATGCGCGGCGGCCAGCAAATGCAGCACCGTATTGGTAGAGCCGCCCATCGCGATATCCAACGCAATGGCGTTTTCAAAGCCTTTGAAATTGGCCATTGAGCGCGGCAGAACGCCCTCATCTTCACCTTCATAATAACGCTGGCACAATTCAACAATCAGATGACCGGCCTGCTTAAACAAGGCCTCGCGGTCGGCATGCGTGGCCAGCACCGAGCCATTGCCCGGCAGGGAAAGGCCGATTGCTTCGGTCAGGCAATTCATTGAATTGGCGGTAAACATGCCCGAGCAGGAGCCGCAAGTCGGACACGCCGAGCGTTCAATCGCGTCAACTTGTTCATCGGTATAGCTGTCATCGGCGGCGGCGACCATCGCATCGACCAAATCAACGGCGCGCTCTTCGTCTTCCCAAACCACCTTGCCGGCTTCCATCGGGCCGCCGGAAACAAACACGGCGGGAATGTTCAGGCGCAGCGCGCCCATCAACATGCCGGGGGTAATCTTGTCGCAATTCGAGATACAGACCAGCGCATCGGCGCAATGGGCATTGGCCATATATTCCACGCTATCGGCGATAATCTCGCGCGATGGCAAGGAATACAGCATGCCGTCATGGCCCATTGCAATGCCGTCATCAACGGCAATCGTGTTGAACTCTTTGGCGACACCGCCCGCCGCTTCAATCTCGCGCGCGACCAACTGCCCCAAATCTTTCAAATGCACATGGCCCGGCACAAATTGCGTAAAGCTGTTGACGACCGCGACAATCGGCTTGCCGAAATCGCTATCGCCCATACCGGTGGCGCGCCAAAGCCCGCGTGCACCGGCCATATTGCGTCCATGCGTTGAAGTTCTCGATCTCAGTTTCGGCATGTCATCACCTAAGCAGTTCGTTTGGCCTGTCTTACCGCGTTTGTTCGGCAAGGGCAAACGACCTGCCGCATTGCCGGTCATTTGTTTCACCTTTAACCGGCGCAAAAATCATGTAGTCTAAAATCGAAATCAATAAGAGGAGACCCCCTGATTCAAGAATATGCAAATCTCGGTGATGCCATTATGGCCACCTAGCCAAGCTGGCTTATCACCTATCTCTATACGCGTAAT
>FZLQ01000006.1 GCA_900197605.1 Phyllobacteriaceae bacterium Water-Bin73 | reverse complement strand
GTTATATTCTAACCGAATAGCGGATTTTGACGCGTTGATTGGAATGTCGAACCCGACGCCAAAAAGTGGTCCGCTTTGGCTTTCCTCCAAGCTGCCTATAATTTCTAGCGTATCCAATCTTATGACTGGCGCTTTTAGTTCGCCGTCACTATAGCCGAGGCGCACAAAAGGTGCTCCCCCGTCAAATTGGAAGATGCCGGAAATTTCAAATGCCGTTAATTCGGTATCCAAAAAGCTTGTGCCATCAGAACTTGAGTCTGCATATCGTGCATGGGCGATTTCGACGGTTATGTTCTCATCGATTTCACGCCCATAAGTGATGATGAAGCCCGAAGCCATATCGCGTTGGCGGATAGTTTGATTCAGGTTTATTTCCGGCTAGGCGTAACCTCCAGCCTAAGCCAACAAGTTGGAAGGGCTGTCGTTCGCAGCCGAAAACGGGTCGCCAACACCTAACGGCGTTGGGCGTTTTCATACTTGGCGATGGTTAAGGCGTCTCGGCGGCTGGACTGCGCCCCGCCGCCTCGCTTGCGGAAGGCGCACCGGGCTTGCCCGTGGGGCAAGCGGGTGCTTTTACCGCCATTTAACAATCGGCGGCATCGAGCTTAAAATACTCTCGACATTGCCGCCGGTTTTCAGGCCGAACATCGTGCCGCGGTCATACAGAAGATTAAACTCGACATAACGCCCACGGCGTTGCATTTGCTCGTCGCGCATGGCTTCATCATAGGGCAGGTCGATGCGCCGCGCCGCAATCTCAGGGTAAACCTCAACAAAAGCGCGCCCCACATCTTGCGTGAAGGCAAAATCAGCGTCCCAATCGCCGCTATCGAGGTGATCGTAGAAAATGCCGCCCGTGCCGCGCGTCTCATTGCGGTGCGGCAGAAAGAAATATTTATCGCACTCTTCCTTAAAGCGCGGATAATAGCCCGCATTATGGCTGTCGCAGGCGGCTTTGAAGGCGGCGTGAAAATCTACCGTATCCTCATGCGTATCGCTGCGCGCCGCATCTAACATCGGCGTCAGGTCGCCGCCGCCACCAAACCAGCCTTTGGTCGTCACTACCATGCGCGTGTTCATATGCGCGGTCGGGGCGTTGGCGTTGGTCGGGTGAATGATGACGGAAATGCCGCCCGCCCAAAAGCGCGGGTCGTCTTCCGCCCCGGCCACTTGCTTTCTAAACTCTTCGGAAAATTCGCCGTAAACCGTGGAGATATGCACGCCGGCTTTCTCAAATGCCTGCCCGTGCAGCATCGACATCTCGCCGCCTCCCAAATCTTCTGAGCCGTCGCCGCGCTGCCACGGCTTGCGCTCAAAAACCGCGCCGTCCGGCTCTAATGATTCGAGCCGCGCGCATAAGTCGTCACGCAAGCACCGAAACCAATCGGCGGCGCTTTGTTTGCGGTGATTCCAAAGATTTTCGTCCACGCTTTTATCTTCCTTTGCGTCGCTCGCCTTAGATTGCGGGGCGCGTAAAAATTCAGTAATAGTTTCAATGCCTTGTAGCCGATGCCGCAAGTCGAAAACCGGCTGATTCATGCGTCATGGTGACACATTATGCCCGACACGCTCTGGCTATAGTTTGCGACCACTCGCTGCTTGTATATAAAGGCTAGGCCGTGAGGGGGCAAGAAGGAGAGCAATATGGCGGACGAACAAAATTCTGCTGGTGACGAAACAAACCGTCGCGACTTTTTATATTTGGCAACCGGCGCATTTGCCGCCATTGGCGCAGCCAATATTGCCTGGCCCCTGATACATCAGATGAATCCTGATGCATCGGTTAAGGCGCTGGCCTCTATCGAGGTTGACTTGTCAGCCATTGAGACCGGCCAAAGCATTACCGTGACATGGCGCGGCAAGCCGGTGTTTATCCGCCGCCGCACGCAAGGCGAGATTGCCGAAGCGCGCACCGTCGCTGATACAGATTTGCCCGATCCGCAAAATGATGCCGAGCGCGTGCAAAAAGATGAATGGCTGGTGATGGTCGGTATCTGCACCCATTTGGGTTGTGTGCCGCTGGGCCAAGCCGGTGACTTTAATGGCTGGTTCTGCCCGTGCCACGGCTCGCATTACGACACATCGGGTCGTATTCGCAAGGGCCCGGCCCCGAAGAACCTCGAAATTCCTTCATATGAATTTGTCGGCGATAGCCGCATCAAAATTGGTTAGGACAAATAAATGAGCGGTGAAAGCACATATAATCCGAGCAATGGGTTCACCAAATGGATGGACTCGCGCCTGCCTATTTTGCGTTTGGCGCATGACAGCTTTATTGATTATCCGACCCCGAAAAACCTCAATTACTGGTGGACTTTTGGCGGTATTTTGACCTTCTGTCTGGTGACGCAAATCATCACCGGCATTATCCTCGCCATGCATTATACGCCGCATGTCGATTTCGCTTTTAACTCGGTCGAACACATTATGCGTAATGTGAATTATGGCTGGCTCATTCGCTATATTCATGCCAATGGCGCGTCAATGTTCTTCCTCGCCGTGTATATCCATATTTTCCGCGGGCTGTATTATGGCTCGTATAAAGCGCCGCGCGAGGTGTTGTGGATTTTGGGCGTGATTATTTATCTATTGATGATGGCCGCCGCCTTTTTGGGCTATGTGCTGCCCTGGGGGCAAATGAGCCTGTGGGGCGCGACCGTAATTACCAATCTGTTCGGTGCCATTCCGCTGATTGGTGAGAATGTTGCCATTTGGCTGTGGGGTGGTTACTCAATCGACAATCCGACGCTGAACCGCTTCTTCTCGCTGCATTACCTTATTCCGTTCCTGATTTTCGGTGTGGTTATTCTGCATATTTGGGCGTTGCACGTGCCGGGCAATAATAATCCGGTCGGCATTTCGGTTAAGGGCAAGCAAGACACAGTGCCGTTCCACCCCTATTACACGGTGAAAGACGGCTTTGCGCTGACGGTTTTCATTATTCTGTTTGCTTATTTCATCTTCTTTGCACCGAATGTGCTGGGGCATGCTGACAATTACATTCAAGCCAATCCGTTGGTCACGCCGGCGCATATTGTGCCGGAATGGTATTTGCTGCCGTTCTACGCCATTTTGCGCGCTGTGCCCGATAAGCTGGGCGGTGTGGCGCTGATGTTTGGTGCCATTCTCATTCTCTTCCTGCTGCCGTGGTTGGATACATCGAAAGTGCGCTCCGCGCGTTATCGTCCGCTGTTCCGGCAATTCTATGCGCTGCTGGTGCTGGATTGCTTGTTGCTCGGTTATCTGGGCGCGCAACCGGCGGAAGGTATTTACATTGTGCTGGCGCGTATCGGCACTGTTTATTACTTCGCTCACTTCCTGGTCGTCCTGCCGGTATTGGGCATAGTCGAAAAGCCAAAAGCGGTGCCGGAGTCCATCTCCGAGCCGGTTCTCGGCGCACAACCTGCCGAATAGGCTTTGAGGGGGAATGATGATGATGCGATTTGGGATTAAGGCAGGTCTTGCCGCGGCCATTATGGCTGTCGGTCTTTCCGCAGCCGTCTTTACACCGGCCAATGCGGCAGGCGATGCCAAACACCCGGCCGAGATGAACTGGCAGTTTGATGGGCTGTTCGGCACTTATGACCGCAATGCGCTGCGGCGCGGTTTCCAGGTTTATAAAGAAGTCTGCGCGAGCTGCCATTCTTTGAACCAGATTGCCTTCCGCAATCTCTCGCAAGAGGGTGGGCCGGAATTCTCTGAGGCTGAAGTCAAAGCGATTGCCAAAGAATATTTGGTCGAAGACGGGCCTGATGATTATGGCGATATGTTTGAGCGTGATGCTCTGCCGCGCGATAAATTTCCGTCGCCTTATCCGAATGAAAATGCGGCACGTGCTGCCAATGGCGGGGCTTATCCGCCGGACCTCTCGCTCATTACCAAAGCGCGTGGGGGCGGAGCCGATTATATTCATGCGCTGCTGAGCGGCTATGAAGAGGCACCGGAAGGTGTCGAAATGCGCGCCGGTCTCTACTACAATCCATATATGGCCGGTGGCAAAATCGCCATGCCTGTGCCGCTGCTGGAAGAGCTTGTCGAATATAGCGACGGTACCGAAGCAACGGTTGAGCAAATGTCGATGGATGTGACACATTTTCTCAACTGGACGGCAGAGCCGGAGCTTGAGCAGCGTAAGCGCATGGGCTTTATGGTGCTGATTTATCTGTCGATTTTCGCCGGATTGATGTTCTTCTCAATGCGTAAAATCTGGGCCGACTTACATTAATTCTATTTCGGCGCAAATTTGGCCTATGGCCCATGCGCTGAAACGGGTCGCCAACAGCTGACGCTGTTGGACGCAGATTTAGCGAAAATCCTATAAATTCAAAACCCCGCTTCAGCAATGAGGCGGGGTTTTTTCTTACACGTTGAACCGGAATAGCATCACGTCGCCATCTTCGACGATATAGTCTTTGCCTTCTTGGCGCAGGCGACCGGCGTCGCGTGCACCGGCCTCGCCGTTGAGCGTGGTGTAGTCGCCATAGGCAATGGTTTCGGCTTTAATGAAACCGCGTTCGAAATCAGTATGAATAACGCCCGCGGCTTGCGGCGCGGCGGTGCCGCGTTTGACCGTCCAAGCGCGGCTTTCTTTCGGGCCGGCGGTGAAATAGGTGATGAGGTCGAGCAGCGCATAGCCCTGCCGTATCAGGCGGTTCAGCCCCGGCTCTTCCAGCCCCAAAGTCTCGAGATATTCCAGCCGCTCAGCGTCATCAAGTTGCGCCAATTCTTCTTCAATGCGCGCCGAGATAACCACGGCCTCGGCGTTTTCTGCCGCCGCTTTTTCCGTGACTTTGGCCGACAGACTATTGCCGCTTTCGGCGCTGTCTTCTTCGATATTGCAGACATAAATCACCGGCTTAGAGGTGATGAGTTGCAGGTTTTTCCAGTCGCGCGCGCGGTTTTCCGGAATATCGGCTTTGCGCGCCGGACGGCCTTCGCGCAATTCGGCCAGCGCCAATTCCACCAATTCCAATTCAGCCAGCGCCTCTTTGTCTTTGGCGGCGGCTTTTTTGCGTAGCCCGTCTTCGCGCTTCTCAAGGCTTTCCAAATCGGCCAGCATCAGCTCGGTTTCCACCGTATCGGCATCGGCCAGCGGGTCGATTTTGCCTTCCACATGGGTGATGTCGCTATCCTCAAAACAGCGCAGCACATGGGCGATGGCATCAACCTCGCGAATATTGGCGAGAAACTGATTGCCCAGCCCTTCACCCTTAGACGCGCCGCGCACCAAACCGGCAATATCGACAAAGCTCAAGCGCGCCGGAATGCGATTGGCCGATTGGGCGATGTCGGCCAGCGCATCAAGCCGGTCATCAGGCACGGCGACATCGCCGATATTCGGCTCAATGGTGCAGAACGGAAAATTGGCCGCTTGCGCGCTGGCGGTTTTGGTCAGCGCGTTGAAAAGGGTCGATTTGCCAACATTAGGCAGTCCGACAATGCCGCATTTAAATCCCATTTTCGTCTTCCTGCTCTGCTTGTTCTGGTGGGTGCATGGCCTCAACCACGCGGGTTTGATAAGTGGCATCATCGCCGGCCGCCAGCAAAGGCGCATGGTCTGCCAACGCCTTTAGAAAATCGGCCAGCCAATCGGCATCGGCTTTGGCAAAGTCTCCCAGCACATGACTGTTTACCTTTGCCTTATCGCCGGGATGACCAATGCCCAATCGGGCGCGGCGGAAATCGGCCCCCATATGGGCATTGATGGAACGCAGGCCATTATGACCGGCAAAACCACCACCGCGCCGCATACGCAGCTTGCCGGGCGGCAGGTCGAGTTCGTCGTAAAACACGACAATTTGACTGCCATCAAGTTTGAAGAAATTAACCGCCTCAGACACGCTGACACCGCTTTTATTCATAAAAGTCTGCGGTTTCAGCAGCAGCACTTTCTCATGGCCGATTTGCCCCTCAGCCAAAAGGCCGTGATATTTTTCTCGAAAATCGCCAAAGCCATAGGCCGCGGCAAGCGCGTCTATGGCCATGAAACCGACATTGTGCCGGTTTTTGGCATATTTGGATTCGGGATTACCGAGACCGACAAAAAGCTGCATGATGCGCTCCCATGAAGGGAGAGGGGGCGAAGATTACTCTTCGCCGCCTTCGTCTTCGCTGCCGCCTTCGGCTTCTTCTGCGCCTTTTGCGTCGTCACCCTCTTCATCGGAATCTTCTCCGGCTCCTTCGCTTTTCAGCGCTGCCGGAGCGGCGATGGTGGCAATGGTAAAGTCGCGGTCAGAAATGACCGGCTCAACGCCATCAGGCAGTTTCACTTCCGAAATATGCAGACTGTCATTCATTTCCGCTTCAGCGAGGTCAAGCTCGATGGTTTCGGGAATATTGTCAGCCGGGCAGTTCAGTTCAACCGTGTAGCGCACAACGTTCAAAACGCCGCCTTGTTTCAGGCCCGGGCATGTTTCCTCATTCAAGAAGGTCACGGATACTTCAACAGCAATTTTCGCGCCTTTTCCGAGGCGCAGAAAATCGGCGTGCAGAATATCGTCGCGCACCGGATGCAATTGCACGTCACGTGCAATAACGCGCTGTTTTTTGCCTTCAAGGTCAATTTCCAGAAGCGTGTTCATCATACGGCCCGTATTGAACAGTTTCTTGATTTCACCGATTTGCAGGGAAATACCTTCGGGGTCTTTTTTGTCCCCATAAATGACCGCCGGCACCAGTCCTTCACGACGTAATGCACGAGCGATCCCCTTACCGGCCCGTTCCCGCTTTTCAGCGGCAATTTCAAAAATATCAGACATTTCTGTCTCCTTAATTAGCAGCCAACCCCATTTTTCAGAGGCAAAGCTGGCGATAAATCCCGACAAAGCCCATGCCAAGCCGGTCAGACCGATTTTCCTCCAGGGGTGCAAAACCGTATCGTGAGCGGGTTATAACCCCGCCTTGCGTGCTACGCAATGCTTAATGATTTAGTCGAAAAGGCTGGAAACCGAGTGCTCGTCAGTGGTGCGCCGCATGGCTTCGCCAATCAGTTCGGCAATCTTGATAATGCCGAATTTATCTGAGCCCAGAATCTCTTTGGTTGGCTGAATCGTGTCGGTAATCAGCAGTTTTTCAAGCTGCGAATTATTCACCCGATTAACCGCCTCGCCCGATAAAACACCATGCGTGATATAGGCAGAAACCGATTTGGCACCATTGGCCAGCAGCGCTTCCGCCGCATTGCACAGCGTGCCGCCACTATCGACAATATCATCAACCAGCAGGCAATGGCGGTCGGTCACGTCACCGATAATATTCATCACTTCGCTTTCACCGGCGCGCTCGCGGCGTTTATCGACAATGGCCAGGTCTGCGCCAATGCGATTGCCCAGCGCGCGTGTCCGCACCACGCCGCCAACATCAGGCGAGACGACCATTAAATTCTGGCCGTTAAAGCGCTTTTTAATGTCATCGACAAATACCGGCGCGGCGAACAGATTATCGGTCGGAATATCGAAAAAGCCTTGAATTTGTCCGGCGTGTAAATCGAGCGTCAACACGCGGTCGGCGCCTGCGGCCTCAATCAGATTGGCAACCAGCTTGGCTGAAATCGGTGTGCGCGGCCACGGCTTTCTGTCTTGGCGGGCATAGCCGAAATAAGGCAGCACCGCCGTAATACGGCGCGCCGAGGCACGGCGCAGCGCGTCAATGATAATCAGCAATTCCATGAGATGATCATTCGCCGGTGCTGACGTGGATTGCATAACAAACACGTCTTCGCCGCGCATGTTTTCCAGAATTTCGACAAAAACCTCATTATCGGCAAATCGGCGCACATCGCTTTTGGCCAATGGCACGTTGAGATAAGAGCTGATTTCTTCGGCCAGTGGCAGGTTGCTGTTTCCGGCGATGATTTTCATGACGTGGTCTCCCGAACTGAGGTCTTATTTGCATAACAAAGCGGGGGGAGATTCGCTATTTGCCATTTTGAATTATCCCCGTTTCTATCAAAAAAAATCACGCAGGCAGACATATGGCGGAAATCTGTCGGCCATAATCGGCCTCTTGGCGATGGGTGGCGCGCCGATATGAGAAAAATCGCGTTTCGTCAGCATAAGTGCAGGCGGCCAGAATATGCGCCTCAATATCGACCCGCCCTAATTGTCTTTGCACAAATTGCGGCAGGTCAAACATATGGTGCGCGGGTTTTTGTGACGGCGCAAACAAGTCGAGGTCGGCGGCATAATCGGCCTCAAAGCGGGCGATGAATTCCGGCCCGACTTCATAAGCGGCCTTTGAGATAGATGGGCCGATAACCGCTGTGATATGCGCCGCGCCATGCGCCCGCATGGTCTCGGCCACGCTGGCCAATATGCCATCAAATGCGCCGCGCCAACCGCTATGCGCCGCGCCGATAATGCCGTTTTCCGTATCAGCCAGCAAAACCGGCGCGCAATCGGCGGCCAGCGCACCAACGGCCAAGCCCGGTGTTTTGGTGACCAGCGCATCGGCTTGAATACCCTCTTGCGGCGCGTCAATAAAGGCGGTCACTGTGCTGTGGGTCTGGTGGGCGCTGACCAGTGCTGTCGAGTTTAACGTTTGGGCGATGCGGGCGCGGTTTTCCAAAACATTATCGCGCACATCGTCTGAGCCAAGCCCGACATTCAGGCTGGCGTAAATGCCTTTTGACACGCCGCCCTGTCGGGTGAAAAACCCATGCGGCTCGTTCAGCGCCGAATGGGTGAGGGGGCTGAGTTTGGTCACATTTCCTCCGGCAAAAATCCGGCCAAGACAGGCATATCTTTATGCGCCACGCCCAGCACCTTAAACAGGCTGCCCATTTCTTGCGGCGCGGCAAGGCGATGGCATTCTGTTTGAATATCCACTTCGCGCCCCGGGCTTAACTGCATCAGTTGCTGCGCCCGCAGGCTGAGGCCGAGCGCCTCGAGAAAACGCCCTTGTTCGGCAAGTGGCGCAGCCGTCAGCCCTGCCGTTTCGGCAATATGGGCGAGCAGCGGAAAATTGACGTGTGCGGTCAGATCAGCCAGCCCCGGCTCAGCCAACGGGTCAACAAAGCCATGCCCGCGCATGGCCTGAAAACTGTCGCCGCAAGCCGGTGCGGCGTGGCCATAATCAATCAGCAAAGCGGCACCGCCATGCGTCGCAATATGCTGCGCCGCTGTGTGCATGACGGCTTCAACCATTGGGGCATATTCGACAATAGCGCCATGCGCCATCGCATCGGGTAAGCAGGCCGCGAGCGCGTCAGAAAAAACCGCCGCTTGGCTTTTGCCATCGGCAAATACCAAATTGTCATTGTCAGCCGACACCATGACCGGCGACCAACCGTCCGGCTGTTTTTTGTATTGCTGTATCGGCAGCGCGTCAAAAAATTCATTGCCGATAATCAGCGTCGGCATGGCGGGCAGAGTGTCGAGCGTGTCATGCCAAATCGCCTGCGGCACAAGCTGTTTTTGCGCGGCGCGTAAAGCGGCACTGGTTTCGACGAAATGCACCTGCACGGCGGCGGCAAAGTCAGGCAAGACATCTGCGGCGCGTAAAATATCGGCCATAAGCGTGCCGCGTCCGGGGCCCAATTCTGCCAAACAAAAAGGTTTGGGTTGTCCCATACGTAGCCATAAATCGGCCAGCCAAGCGCCGATTAATTCACCAAACATTTGGCTGACTTCCGGCGCAGTCATAAAGTCGCCGCCATCTTCTCCGGCTTGGCCAAACGGGCGACGCTGCATGTAATAGCCATGAGTTGGGTCGCCCAAAGCCCGCGCCATATAATCGGCCAGCGGCATCGGCCCGTTTTCGCTAATTTCTTCGAGCAGAAGTTTCTTCAGCGGAGTCATTTGCGCGCTATCGCCCAATACACAAAACCTGCACCGGCCAGCATCATCGGCAGCGATAATATTTGCCCCATTGTGATGAGGTCAAAAATAAAGCCGATATGCACGTCCGGCTCGCGCACATATTCAATGAGAAAACGCGACGCGCCATAACCGATGAGAAACAGGCCGGTCAACAGGCCGGGCTTGGCCAATGCCTTGAACTTCCATGCCAGCACATTCAACACCAGCAGCAACAGCGCGCCCTCAAGCGCGGCTTCATAAAGCTGGCTGGGGTGGCGCGGCAAGGCACCTGCGCCGGGAAAAACAACGCCCCAGGGCGCATCGGTGACGCGGCCCCATAATTCGCCATTAATGAAATTGGCCAAGCGCCCGCAAAGCAGGCCAAACGGCACAGTGATGGCGACCATATCGCCCAATGACAGAAGCGGGATTTTGTTTTTACGGGCGAAGTAAATCACCGCCAAAATAACCCCCAGCGCGCCGCCATGAAACGCCATGCCGCCCTGCCAGACAGCCAGTGCCGCGCCGGGATTGGCAATGTAATAAGGCGCATTATAAAACAGCACATAGCCCAATCGCCCGCCAATAATCACGCCGAGTGTTACCCAAAGCAGCAAATCATCAATCTGTTCTTCTTTGGCAGGCGCGCCTTGCGGCCAAAGCGCAGGGCGTTGGGTGAGCCGCACCATATATTTCCAGCCCAAAATCAGACCGGCCATATAGGCCAGCGCATACCAACGCAAAGCAAAGGGGCCGATTTCAAAAATAATCGGGTCGATATTGGGAAAAGGCATAGGGCGCTATCTTTCTGTCGCGTCAAAATCTGCTTGCAATATAGCACGGGCGCGGCCAATTTGTGCGCATAGGTGAAAAATGAGTGATGCAAAAAACAAAATTCTGGACGATTTAACCGGCCTCGCAACGGGGCTTGGCATTGCGGCGCAAGGCGTGCGCGATGAAGTCGAGCAGGCCGTGCGGGCGCGGGTTGATGCTATTTTGAGCGAGAATGGCATGGTTTCGCGCGAAGAATTTGAGGCCGTGCGGGCGATGGCTGTCGCGGCGCGTGAAGAAAATGCTGCGCTGCGTGCCGAGATAGATGCACTGAAAAAGCAAAAATAAGCGACCTTCCCGATTTTCCAATATGCCCCCATTTTGCTCGTGGATTAAATTCGCGGGCAGGTTTTTAGCCTTTTACCGACTCAGTGAATCAGACAATCTCATCGATAACAGCCGGTGCCCGCAGATTATTAAAGCGGGCGCATATAGGAGAGGGCAGTTTGATGAGTTCAGCCGCACAACAGGTACATATTGAGCACCCGATTGATTTGATTGAAGGGCTTGCTGCTTCGCGCGAATGGCCGTTTGAGCGTGGCACGGAAGACGATATGAATGTCTGCATTTCTGGCTCACATTCCGATTATCATTTGGCGATTAGCTGGCGGCCCGATTTGGGCGGCTTGCATGTTGCTTGTGTGCTCGACACGCGCGCGCCAAAGGGCAAGCGCAATGAAGTGCATGAATTGCTGGCCTTGATTAATGAGCAGCTTTGGCTCGGTCATTTCGATATTTGGTCGGGCGATGGCGCGATTTTATTCCGCAACACCATGTTTGTCAGTGGCGAGGGCCTATCTGAAGGTCAATGCGAAGAGCTTATCAATCATGCGCTTGAAACCTGCGAGCGTTTCTTTCCGGCTTTTCAATTTCTGATTTGGGCCGGACACTCACCGCAACAGGCGCTTGAGAGCAGCCTTTTTGAAACGCGCGGTGATGCCTAAAGCGCTTTCCGAACTGGTCGCCGGGCAGTCATTGCTGCTGGTCGGCTGTGGCAAAATGGGCTCGGCCTTGCTGCAAGGCTGGCTGGGCGCGGGGCTGTCACCGGCGCAATTTTATGTGCAAGAACCCAATCCCGATGCGGCCCTGCAAGATTTGGGCGTTCACCTGAACCCCGATGACGCCGCGCTGGAAGCGGCAGCCCCCAGCATTATTATTCTGGCGATTAAGCCCCAACTCGCGGTTGAGACGCTGCCATCGCTGGCGGTTTTGGCCAGTGATGAGACACTGGTCTTGTCGCTGATGGCCGGTGTGCCGATAAATACGATGAGCGATTTATTGGGCAGCGAGGCGAGCTTTGTGCGTACCATGCCAAACACGCCTGCCGCCATTGGCGAGGGCATAACCGCGCTTTATGCGTCGGGCGGCACGCAAGACAGTCAAAAACAGGCGGCGGAGGCCTTGCTGGCGGCGGTCGGGCAAACCGTCTGGCTCGATAATGAAAAAATGCTTGATGCGGTGACGGCGATTTCAGGCTCCGGCCCGGCCTATTTTTTCCATTTGGTTGAGGCATTGGCGGCGGCGGCGGTTAATTTGGGTTTGCCGCAAGATATGGCGGCGCAATTGGCGGCGCAGACAATCGTCGGCTCGGCCGCCATGCTGCGCGATGCGGCGGCTGACCCGCGTCAGTTGCGCGTCAATGTCACGTCACCCGGCGGCACAACCGAGGCCGCGCTTGATGTGCTGATGAGCGATGCCGGCTTGGTCGATTTAATGCGCCGCGCCACTCAAGCCGCCGCCATGCGCGCCGGTGAGCTGTCTAAAATCGGTGAAGAACAAGATGAGATGATTGAACTGGGTGCCGAGCTGGATGATTAAACCGGCAGGGTAATCTCGGCGCGCAAGCCGCCCAGCGCACTACGTGACAATATAATATCCCCGCCATGCCCGCGCGCCACGTCGCGCGCAATCGCCAGCCCAAGACCCGTGCCACCGGTTTGCGCATTGCGCGCATCATCGAGCCGATAAAACGGGCGAAACACTTCTTCGAGCTTGTTGTCGGGAATACCGACACCATTATCATCGACAAAAATCGTCACCGTGTCTTCAGTCTCATTAATTTTGGCACCGAGATGCACCATGCCCGCATGGCCGCAGGCATTATTGACCAAATTATTCAGGCAGCGGCGGAACGCATTGGACTTGATGGACACCGGTCGCGCCAACACATCGGTCAAACGGATATTGACATTCGGCCAACGCCGTTCAGCATCATGATGAATTTGGTTGAGGAAGGGAGCCAGCTCGGCCTCGGTCGCGGTCTCACCCTGATAGCCACGCGCAAAGGCCAAATAGTCATCAAGCATGTCTTCCATTTCGGAAATATCAGTATTCAATTCCTCAATTTCCGGCCCTTCGGGCAGCATGGCGAGTTGTAGCTTTAGCCGCGTCAGGGGCGTGCGCAAGTCATGGCTCACCCCCGCCAACATGGTCGTGCGCTGTTCAATCTGGCGTTCAATGCGGTCGCGCATTTCAATAAAAGAGGCGGCGGCACTACGCACTTCGGTCGCGCCGGCCGGACGGAAATTTGGCATATTGCGGCCTTTGCCAAACTCCTCCGCCGCTTCGGCGAGGCGTTGTATCGGGCGAATTTGATTGCGCAAAAATACGCCGGAGACCATTAGTAAAATCACTGATGTGCCGACCATCCAGATCATGAAAATATGGGTATTGGTGGCGTAAACCCGTTTGCGTTGCGCCAAAACCCGCATAACTTCGCCGGGCAGCAGCACGCGAATATCAACGTAATTATCGTAAGTTTGCGTATCAATCCAAAACGGACGCCCGACTTGCTGGCTCAATTCGCGCGATAAGGATTGATGCAATAGCGCGACAATTGGTGTCTCTCTGCCGCTGGGCAGACTTTCGCCGGGCAAAAACGCCACTGACATGGCAAACGCATCACCGGCCATTTGGCTCAATAATTCGCCATCGCCGCCTTGTTCGCGCATGCGTAAATCGACCAGCATTGAAATATCCGACACCACGGCGCGCGACAGGCGCTGCGTCACGGTTGACCAATGCCGCTCCATAAACACGAAAGCGACAACGATTTGCGTCACCACAACCGGCATCACAATAATCAGTAGCGAGCGGGGAAACAGCCCCGTCGGCATATAGGTTTTCAAAAAGGCGCTGGGCGAGAACCACATGGCTTAGTCCGTCCTCAGCACGTAACCGGCACCGCGCACGGTTTGCAAATAAATCGGGTCGCGCGGGTCGGCCTCAATTTTGCGGCGCAGTCGGTTAATCTGCACATCAATGGCGCGCTCTGAAATATCCTCGCCATCAGCCAATTCGGCGCGTGTCACAATGCGTCCGGGTGATTGGGTCAGACAGCGCAGCACCTCAATCTCGCGCGTTGTCAGGGTAATGCGCGCGCCATCGCGGGTCAGTTCGCCGCGCTCATAGCGAAATAAATGGTCGCCAAAATGCACTTCTTCGGGCGGCGCAAGCGGCGATTCATCGCTGGCACTGCGGCGCAAAATGCTTTGGACGCGCAGTAATAATTCCTTCGGGTCAAACGGCTTGGGCAGATAATCATCGGCGCCCATGGCCAGTCCCTCAATGCGCTGTTCGGTTTCCGCCAAAGCGGTGAGCAATAAAATCGGCACGGGGTTTTCTGCCGCGCGTAATTTCTCGGTAAACTCAAGGCCGGTAATGCCGGGCATCATAATATCCAGAACCAATAGGTCATATTCCAACCCGTCCATTTTGGTTTGCGCCTCGGCGGCATCGGCAGCGGTTGATGTGCGATAGCCATTATCCGACAGATATTTTTGCAGCAATTCGCGTATGCGCGTGTCGTCATCGACAATCAGAACATGCGGTGTGGTTTCATCAGGCTGGCTCATGCGCGCCTTACTTTCCGTCTCTATGTTTCGTTCTTGGTGCGGGCAGCCCGCGACCGTTTAATCAATTCATCGACATTTTCGCGGTCTTCGCTGTTGATGACAAGCCGCATTGTTTTTTTCCATTGTTCAAAAACCTGCGGCCCAAGCGCCGTCAGCACCTCATTGAAGCGCTTTTCTTGCGGCGCAATCAGCTTGCCATGCAGAGCGATACCTTTCGGCGTTAAATGCAGCAGCCGCTTGCGGCGGTCATTGGCACCAATGCGTTGTTCAACATAATCGCCATCAATCAAATCGCGTAAAACCCGCGCCAGGCTTTGCTTGGTCACGCGCAAAATATCCAGCAAATCGGCGATGGAAATGCCCGGATTACCGGCGACAAAGTGTAAAACTCGGTGATGGGCGCGGCCAAAATCATGGGCCTCCAAAATAACATCAGGATCAGCAATAAAATCACGATAGGCGAAGAACATCAGCTCAATCGCATCGTTAAAGTCGCTGTCTTTGCGGTCTTTCGTTTTGCTCATATCACCCGACATGCGGTTATCCCCGAAAAGGGTCAGTGTTATTGACATAAATTATCTTCACTGATAACTCTAGCATGAAATATACAGCGCCAATATGGCGGCGCAGGGGATATTTAATGAGCATAGCATTTGACCAGCGCGATGGGTTCATCTGGATGAATGGCGAAATGGTGCCGTGGGCTGACGCAAAAGTCCACGTGCTGACGCATGGTCTGCATTATGGCTCAAGCGTTTTCGAGGGTGAGCGTGCTTATAATGGCACTATCTTTAAGCTGCGCGAGCATACGGAACGTTTGTTTTATTCCGGTCGTGAATTGGGTTTTGACCTGCCTTATAGCGTCGAGGAAATTGATGAGGCTTGCATTAAAACGCTGGAAGCCAATGGTCTGACCGATGGCTATATTCGACCCGTCGCTTGGCGCGGCAGTGAGATGATGGGGGTTTCGGCCCAGCAAAACCGCATTAATGTTGCTGTTGCTGCTTGGGAATGGCCGTCTTATTTCGACCCTGAGGAGCGCCTGAAAGGTATTCGCCTGGATATGGCCAAATATCGCCGCCCATCGCCGGAAACCGCACCGTGCCACGCCAAAGCGGCGGGCCTATACATGATTTGCACCCTGTCCAAGCACGAAGCCGAAAGCAAAGGCTATGCCGATGCGATGATGCTCGATTATCGTGGCCAAGTGGCCGAAGCGACCGGTGCCAATATGTTTTTTGTGCAAGATGGCGTCATTCATACGCCGACACCCGATTGTTTTCTCGATGGCATTACCCGCCGCACGGTAATGGATTTGGCGCGCGCCCGCGGCCATGAAATTGTCGAGCGCGCCATCATGCCGGAAGAGCTGGCAGGCTTCAGCGAGTGCTTCATCACCGGCACGGCGGCTGAAGTGACACCGGTGTCTGAAATCGGGCCGTATAAATTCACGCCAAGCGACATCTCCAAAAACCTGATGGACGATTACACCGCGCTGGTGAACGGCTAAAACAGTCTTCAAATTGCGATTGATTTGTGCCACGCTTTCCGTGCGTTAAGGGGAGGCGATTATGGGCTTTTATGACAAATATATTTTACCGCGTTTTATCGGAGCCGCTTGCGGCACCAAGCCGATTGTAAAGCAGCGCGAAAAAGTTGTGCCGCAATGCGAAGGCCGCGTTTTGGAAGTCGGCATGGGCACGGGTCACAATCTTGAATTTTATGATGCCGATAAGGTCGATATGGTGTTCGGGCTGGAACCGGCACCCGATATGGTGAAACACGCCAAGCCTTTGGCTGAAAAAATGCCTTTTAAGGTCGAGTTTATTGACCTGCCGGGCGAAGAAATTCCGCTCGAAGACAATAGCGTCGATACGGTGCTGCTGACTTATACGCTGTGCACCATTCCCGGCACATTGCAGGCGATGCAAAATATGCGCCGCGTGTTGAAGCCGGGTGGCAAACTCATTTTCTCAGAACATGGCCGCGCACCCGATGCGGCTGTCGTCAAATGGCAAGACCGTTTGAATGGCGTTTGGGGCAAAATTGCCGGTGGCTGTAATATGAACCGCGAAATTCCGCGACTGATTGAAGAGGGCGGGTTTCAAATCACCGATCTCGACCAAATGTACGTGCCAAGCACGCCGAAAATCCTCGGTTATACATATTGGGGCGCTGCAACGATTAAATAATTCTGCGATTTCGTGTGCGTTGTGAAAAGCCGACTTCCTTTGCTTGCGCACCGGTCGCTGGCGCAAGGCGGGCTAGGGTTCGCTTTGCTCACCAAGCCCTTTTAGCGGGGCGCTGCAACGATTAAATAATTTGTTGCTTTGCGTGTTGCGCCATTGACTCTTGCTTGTTCTCATTTTAGAACAAAATAGGAACATTTAAGCAAGAAGAGATGCAAACCATGCAACGCGCTTTTAACAAGAGCAGGCAAGCCAAAAGCATGACGCGGCAGCACAAGCTGAACCGCTTGCATAAGCTGGTGGCCAAGCATGAGCCGATGGTGCAGCGCGGCGCTTCTATCAGGACCGGTTTTGCAGAAATTGACGCTTATTTTGACACGCAAGTGAGCGGCGGCGGCATACCATGCGGCGGCCTGCACGAGGTGGCGGCTGAAAGCACCGCCGATATGCCTGCCGTCTTGGGTTTCGCGCATCGACTGGCTGCGCGTTTTATGGCGCAAGGGGCTGATGATGATGTGCTGCTTTACGGCCAAACCCATGCTGCGTGTCGCGATGGCGGGCAGCCCTATGGCCCGGCTTTGGCGGCGCATGGTCTGTCACCGCCAACACTGGTTTATCTCGATGGCGTGACCCTGCCGGATTTATTATGGGCGGGCGAGCAGGCGTTGAGCTGTGCTTCGGTCGCGTGCAGCTTATTGACCAGTTCTGAGAGCGTGCCCGATTTTACCCATAGCCGCCGCTTGTCATTGGCGGCACGCGCAGCCGAACGGCCATTATTATTGGCACTTGGTAAAACTGCCGCCTCAGCCGCAACAACGCGCTGGCGGGTTGCCGCTTTGCCGCAAAATGGCTGGCAGGTGACGCTCGAAAAATTGCGCCTCACCTATGATACGCCGCCGCCTTCTGTCGGTTGGTCTTTATATCCGGCGGCGACGCAGATAGCTGAGAAACCGAACGTGATGCCGCTTATGCGGCGCGCTGTTTAGGCACCACACATGACCGCCGCACCACTTCCCCCCAAGCCACAAGAGCCTCTGCTGACACCGTCACTAACCGGTCGGCGCATTGTCGCGCTGTGGTTTCCGCATTGGGCGGCGGAGACGAGCCGCGCTGATTATGATGCAACGCAGCCTTTCGCGCTGATTGATATGCATAAAAACGCGCAGCGTCTGGTCGGGCTGAATGAGGCGGCGGGTATAGCCGGTCTCTATCCGGCCATGACCTTGCCCGATGCGCGCGCGCTGGTGCCCGATGTGCAAACCGCTATGGCTGACCCGCAAGATGCCGCCGCGCGTTTGCAGAAATGCGCTTATTGGCTGCAACGCTATACGCCGTGGATTGGCGAAGACACCATGCCGCAAACGGCGGACGGGCTGAATGATTATGGCCTGCTGCTGGATATTAGCGGGTGTGCACATTTATTCGGTGGCGAACGCGCCTTGCTCGAAGATATAGCGACGCGGCTGGCGGCTTATCGCGACGACCGCGCCGTTACCATGCGCGCGGCCATTGCCGGTAGCATTGGTGCGGCCTGGGGGCTGGCGCGCTTTGCCGCCACCGATTTGAGCATTGTGCCGGAAGGACAAGATGCCGAAGCCGTATTGCCGCTGCCGCCTGCGGCTTTGCGCTTAAACCCGCAACATATTGATTTGTGCCAACGTCTTGGCCTCGACACAATTGCGGAATTGGCGCGGTTTCCGCGCGCTGACCTGACCCGTCGCTTTGGCCCTGAACCGGTGCTGCGCTTGGAGCAAGCTCTGGGGCAGGCGGGCGAGAGCCTTAATCCGTATTTGCCGCCGCCGCAATTTTTGGCGCGTAAAAATCTGCCGCAAGGGGTAACGCAAATAGAGGCGCTGACGGCGCTTATCGGTGAGTTATGCGAGATGCTGGTGGCGCAATTACAGGCCGAGGGACAGGGCGCGCAACGCCTTGATGTGGCCTTAACGCGATCTGATAATCTTGTGCTGGCGCTGGCTGTGCCATTGGCCCATCCATCAGCCGATGCGGCGCATATGCTGCGTTTGTTTGAAGAAAGATTGACGCGCCTGTCGGGCGGGTTTGATGCCGGTTTCGGCATTGAGGGCTTGCAATTAGTGGCGAGCAAAACAACCGCCATGACCATGCCGCAAGAAAATATCGGTCTGTCAAACCGGCTGGGCGGGCGCTTGCGTAAAAGCACGCCAATCGCGGCTTTGGGCGGTCTTTATGACCGGCTGGTCAGCCGCCTCGGGGCGCATGTGGTGGTGCGTCCGGTGCCGCATGCTTCTTATATTCCTGAGCGTGCCGTGCGTTTTGTCTCGGTGCTGCAAGCGCAAGACACAGCGTCAGATGAGTTGGTGAACCCGCTTGTCGATGCGGCGGCGCGGCCGCTTTTCATGCTTTGTGCGCCCGAGCCGATTGAGGTGATTGCCGAAATTCCTGAAGGCGCGCCCTGTCGGTTTCGCTGGCGACGCGTGCTGCATGAGGTGACGACAGCCTATGGGCCGGAGCGTATCAGCCCCGAATGGTGGGGCGGGCTGATGGGGGAAAGCCATACGGGCGCGCAAAATCATAACCGCAAAACCCGCGATTATTACCGTGTGGAAGATATGCAAGGCCATCGCTTTTGGCTGTATCGCGACGGCTTATATGAACGCGAAACCGGCAATCCGCGCTGGTTCATGCACGGGGTGTTTCCGTGATGCGCGGTTTTGCCGAATTGGCGGCCATTTCCAATTTCAGTTTTTTGCACGGCGCATCGCATCCGCAGGAAATGGTCGAAACAGCCGCCGCTTTCGGCTATCGCGCCATTGGCTTGGCTGATCGCAATACGTTAGCCGGTGTGGTGCGCGGCCATGCAGCAGCCAAGCAGGCGGGTTTGCGCTATTTGCCCGGCGCGCGACTGGTTACGCAATGTGGCTTTGAGGTGATTGCCTATCCGCGCAGCCGTGCCGCTTATGGCGCGCTGTCGCAATGTCTGACACAAGCCAATCGGCGTGGGCGCAAGGGTGAATGTCTGTTGAGTATGGACGATGTGCTGGGGCTGGCGCGCCATGCCGCCCTTTGTTGGTTGGCTGTGCCGCCTTTGCGCGCCGAGCCGGTTTTCGGTGAAAAGCTGGCGCAACTCGCCGCCGCCACACGGCAAGTTTATGCGCTGCTTGTGCCGCTTTATGGCGCTGATGATAAAACCCGTTTGCGCGATATTGCGGCGATGGCCGATTGGGCCGGTGCAGCATTGCTGGCGTCTTTCGACCCGCTTTATCACGCCCCCGAGCGGCGGCCCTTGCAAGATGTTGTGTCGTGTATTCGCCAGCATGTGCGCCTTGATGAGGCAGGCTATCGCCTTGCGGGCAATGCTGAGCGACACATTAAGCCAGAAGCTGAAGCGCAGCGTTTATTCGCCAATTATCCGCAAGCCCTGAGCAATATTCAGAAGGTTTTGGACGCGTGTGATTTTTCGCTCGACGAACTGGCTTATCAATATCCCGAAGACGCGTTTGACCCGCAGCTTAGCCCGCAAGAACTTTTGGAAAAGCTGGCTTGGGACGGGGCGCATGCGCGGTTTCCCGATGGGGTGCCGGAAAAACTCGACGGGCTGATACGCCATGAATTAAAGCTGATTGATGAACTGCACTACGCGCCATATTTCCTGACTGTGCATGACCTTGTGCGCTTTGCCCGCGCCAAACGGATTTTATGTCAGGGGCGCGGCAGTGCGGCCAATTCAGCCGTGTGTTATTGCATCGGCATTACGGCGGTTGACCCGAGCCGCCTCGATTTGCTGTTTGAACGCTTCATTTCAGCCGAGCGCAATGAGCCGCCCGATATTGATATTGATTTCGAGCATGAGCGGCGCGAGGAGGTCATTCAATATATTTATCAAAAATATGGCCGCGAACGCGCCGGTATCGCCGCCACGGTGATTACCTATCGCGCGCGCTCGGCGGTGCGCGAAGTGGCCAAAGTCATGGGTCTGTCGGGCGATGTCGCCTCGGCTTTGCTGGCCTTGAACTGGGGCGGCGGCGGCAAACCGCCACCGCGCGAACATATTATTGAGGCCGGTCTCGACCCTGATACGCCCAGCCTCGCCGCCACTTTGGCGCTGGCCGGTCAGCTAATCGGTTTTCCGCGGCATTTGTCGCAGCATGTTGGCGGCTTTGTGATTACCAATGAGCGGCTGGATACGCTGGTGCCGATTGGCAATGCGGCGATGGATGACCGCACTTTTATCGAATGGGATAAAGACGATCTCGACACGCTGGGCATGTTGAAAATTGATGTGCTGGCGCTTGGCATGTTGTCGGCCATTCGCCGCAGTTTCGACCTCATCGCGGCGCATCACGGCCAAGCGTTTGAACTGGCCGATGTGCCGGCTGAAGACAGCGCGGTTTACGACATGCTGTGCCGCGCTGAATCGATTGGTGTGTTTCAGGTCGAGAGCCGCGCCCAGATGAATATGTTGCCGCGCCTCAAGCCGCGCGATTTTTATGACCTTGTGGTGGAAGTGGCGATTGTGCGCCCCGGGCCGATACAGGGCGATATGGTGCATCCTTATTTGCGCCGCCGCAATGGCGAGGAGCCGGTCGAGTTTCCGTCTGAAGAACTGGAGGAAGTGCTGGGCAAAACACTCGGCGTGCCGTTGTTTCAAGAACAAGCCATGCGTATTGCCATTGTCGCCGCCGGATTTACCCCCGCCGAGGCTGACCGCCTGCGCCGCGCCATGGCGACGTTTCGCAAAACCGGCATTATTCATGAGTTTGGTTTGCGGCTGGTCGATGGCATGGTGGCGCGCGGCTATGAGCGCGATTTTGCCGAGCGCTGCTTCAAGCAAATTGAAGGCTTTGGCGAATATGGCTTCCCCGAAAGCCACGCCGCCAGCTTTGCGCTGCTGGTCTATGTCTCGGCTTGGTTGAAGCATCATTATCCAGCCGCCTTTTGCGCCGCGCTCATCAACAGCCAGCCCATGGGGTTTTACGCACCGGCGCAACTCGTCGCCGAAGCCAAAAGACAGGGCGTCACCGCTTTGCCGGTCTGCATTAATGCCTCAGACGCCGAGGCCGATTTGGAGGATACGGGTTGCGAGATTGCGCTGCGGCTCGGCTTCAATCAAATCACCGGCCTGTTGAAAGCCGATGCCGAGGTATTGGTGGCGGCGCGGCGTATTAGGGGTGCGTTTGACAGTGTCGCCGATTGCGCCGCCCGCACCGGTATTGGTGTTTCGACTTTAGAGCGTTTGGCGCGCGCCGATGCCTTCGCCACGCTGGGGTTGACCCGCCGTCAAGCGTTATGGGCGGTGCGCGCGCTCGCGCCTGAAAGCAAAGCTGCGGCGCTGCCTTTGTTTGACGGGCAGGGCGTGTCGCCGGCTGTGGCCGAAGATGAGCACGCCATACTGCCCGCCTTGCCCCCCGGCATGGAAGTGCTGGAAGATTATGCCAGCCTCAGATTGTCGCTCAAAAATCATCCTATGGCTTTTTTGCGCGACAGCTTGGCGACGGAGAATGTGCAACCGCTCGCGGTGTTGCAAGATGCGGCAAACGGCAAGCGCATCAGCATTGCCGGTCTGGTGATTTGTCGCCAACGCCCGGGCAGCGCGAAGGGTGTGGTGTTTCTGACGCTGGAGGATGAAACCGGCACCGGCAATATTGTCGTCTGGCCCGACCGTTTTGAACGTTATCGGCGCATCACCATTGGGGCGCGGCTGATACGGATTGAAGGCCGCGTGCAACGCAGCGGCATTGTCGTGCATGTGGTGGCCGAGCGGCTGCACGATATTTCCGCTTCGCTGTTGCAGCTAACCGCCCAGCACGGCATGGACTCGACCGCACATCTGCCCAAAGTGCTGCGCCCGAAACGCCAAACCGGCCGCAAAACCCCACGCGAAATGGCTTGGCGGGGGGAGTGAGGGGGGTGAAGGGCTCACTAAACCTCGCTTGCGCTCGATAAGTGTCCCGTCTCGGCTGTTTTACGCTGCAAAACAGCCTCGCTTGGAGAAGGCGGGCGGGGGCGGTCTAAGCGGTCTAAGCGGTCTAAGCCGCCGCGCCCTTATACTCACTCCGCCGCTTGTTTTTCCGCCTCAAGCTCAGCCAGATATTTTTCCGCTTCCAGTGCTGCCATGCAGCCCATGCCGGCGGCGGTAACGGCTTGGCGATAAATATCATCGGTCACATCACCCGCCGCATAAACGCCCGGAATAGAGGTGGCGGTGGAATTGTCATGCGTGACGAGATAGCCACCGGCTTTGGTTTCTAATTGCGCGGCGAATAATTCGGTTGAGGGCGCATGGCCAATGGCGATGAATATGCCATCGGCGTCGACTTCATGCGTGTCGCCGGTCTTGGTGTTTTTAATGCGTGCGCCGGTGACGCCTAACGGGTTTTCATCGCCCAGAATTTCATCAATCGCGCTGTCCCACAGCACATTGATTTTCTCATGCGCCAGCAAACGCTGTTCGAGAATTTTCTCGCAGCGCAGCGCGTCGCGCCGATGCACCAAAGTCACCTCGCTGGCGAAATTGGTGAGGAATAAAGCCTCTTCAACAGCGGTATTGCCGCCGCCGACCACCAGCACTTTTTTATTGCGATAGAAAAACCCGTCGCAAGTGGCGCAGGCCGATACGCCAAAACCTTGAAACTTGTCTTCCGATGGCAGGCCGAGCCATTTGGCTTGCGCGCCGGTGGCAATCACCACCGTATCGGCAGTGAATTGCTGGCCGCTATCGCCTTTGGCGGTGAAGGGGCGCACGGTTAAATCAACCTCGGTGATGATGTCGGAAATAATTTCAGTGCCGACATTGGCGGCTTGCGCCTCCATTTGCTCCATCAGCCACGGGCCTTGCACGGCCTCGGCAAAGCCCGGATAATTTTCAACATCAGTGGTGATGGTTAGCTGTCCACCGGGTTGCAAGCCGCGCACCAGCACCGGCTCCAGCATGGCGCGGGCGGCATAAATGGCGGCGGTATATCCGGCCGGGCCGGACCCGACAATCAACATTTTCGCGTGTTTCACATCACTCATAATAATCTCCGAAATCTTGTCCCTAATGTAAGGACGATTCCGCAAATCCCAAGAGGCCAGCATGCCACAGGGGCAGCTTATTCAGATGTTTTTATGCGCTGCATAGGCGACCTTTATCGCCGTGGCAATTTCGTCGGTCGCATTATGCGATTGGGTCGGCCAGTTTTCGAGCGTGTCGATAAACGGGCGGGTCATATCCGCTTGCGTCAAAGCATGGTGAAAGCGATTGAATTTGGCCGAGCCGCCGCGCAGGTGAAACACTTGCACCGGCACGCCGGGCAGGCAAGCCTCGCCAACCATATTCACCGAATCCGCCGTGACGATAATCTGCTCGGCCAGCCCCAGCATGGCGTGATAGGGGTTGGCGCCCTCATTATCCCAGAGGAAATAGCTGCCGGTCGGCAGGCTGGTCCGCAACATATCGGCATAGCTATCGGGCGAGCGGCGCGACAGAGTTATCATCAGAAAATGCCCTTGCGCGGCAAGTGCCGCCAACCCATCGGCCAGTTTTTGCATTTCATCTGCGCCAAACGGATAGACTTTACTCGGCCCACCAATCAGCACAGCGACCGTTTTGCCTTTGGGTGGGTGGGGCAGCAATCGCGCCCGCAGTGAGGTGGCGGCGTTTTCCAGCATCGCCTTATCCATGCTATGCGGCGATAAAAGCGTGCTCATCGCGCCCGCGCATCGGTCATGCGTCGGCGCCCAAACAAAATCAAAATGGCGCGGGCTGATAATCGGGTCTTGCAGAAAAACCGTGAAAACATCGCCGCGCGATGCGCGTTTGATATGGCGCACATGCGGCACGGCTTGGCGACCGCTGGCAATCACCATATCCGGATAAGGCGCGCTGATTTGAGGGTCTTGCGCTGCCGCAGGCTCGGCCAAACGATAAGGGGCAAGCCATTTATAGGGCGCGCGTAAATGCGTATGGATAAGCCGCAAGTCGCCGCCGAGCGCATTGGCTATGCCTTCCACCAGCACATCATTGCCGCGCCGCCCGCCGGTTATGCCCCAAATCTTAATCAAAATTATGCGGTCCTTGTTTCATTTATTTCAAAAACGAGTATGATTATTACCTGCTAATCAGGTTTCAGAAAGCAAAAACGGTATTTGCGCCATGAAAAAGCCGCGTCTCGACGATATCGACCTTAAAATTCTGCGTATTTTGCAGACTGATGGGCGCGTGACCAATGTTGAATTGGCGCGCCAAGCCGGAATTTCTGCGCCGCCTTGCTTGCGTCGGGTGCGGGCTTTGGAAGAGGCCGGTTTCATCACCGGCTATTTTGCCGAGTTGGACGCGCAAATGCTGGGTCTCGGCGTTACTGTTTTCGCTATGGTGGGATTGGAGAGCCAGGCCGAGGCCGATTTGCAGGCGTTTGAGGCGCGTGTGGCCGACTGGCCGGAAGTGCTTGAGTGCCATATGCTGAATGGCGAGATTGATTTCATTTTGAAATGCATCGCGCCCGATTTGGAAAGCTTTCAGGAATTTCTGACCCAGAAGCTGACGTCAGCACCCAATGTCGCCAATGTCCGCACCTCGCTGACCATTCGCCGCTCCAAAGGGCGCACGGCCTTGCCGATTGGCGACGCTACTTAAACTTCACGCCCAAAATTTCGTATGATTTACCTCCGCCCGGCGTGTTGACCTCAACGCTGTCGCCGTCGCTTTTGCCGATAAGGGCGCGGGCAATGGGCGATGAAATGGAAATTTTGCCTTGTTCAAGATCGGCCTCATAATCGCCGACAATCTGATAGGTCACTTCAGCTTCGGTGTCCTCATCAATGAGTTTCACCGTCGCGCCGAATTTCACCTGCTTGCCGGTCAGGCTGGCCACATCAATAACATCGGCGCGATTTATCATGTCTTCGAGTTCCATAATGCGGCCTTCATTATGGCTCTGCTGCTCTTTGGCGGCATGATATTCAGCGTTCTCTGACAAATCGCCATGCGCGCGCGCTTCAGAAATCGCTCTGATGATGCGTTGGCGTTCCGGCCCTTTCAGGCGTTTTAATTCTATATCCAGCGCGTCATAGCCGCCAGATGTCATAGGCACGGTTTCCATGCAGTCCTCCCCACTCTGAACTGAGCAGACCTTTAGTTTTCACAAAACCTATCGAATTGGCAAGTTTTTTGCGCGTGTCGGCTGACTAAAGACGCGCCGCATAATCCTGCAGGCTGGTGACGCTTAACTCGTTTTCATCTAATGCCCTAATCGCGGCCACGGCGGCTTCGGCACCGGCTAATGTCGTGTAATAGGGGATTTTCATTTCCAATGTTGTGCGCCTGATGGACTTACTGTCGGCCAGCGATTTCTCGCCCTCAGTCGTGTTGACAACAAGCTGCACGTCACCGTTTTTAATGGCATCGACAATATGCGGTCGGCCTTCAGCCACCTTATTGACCGGCTCAACGTCAATGCCGTTTTGGGCCAGAAAAGTTGCCGTGCCGCCGGTTGCTATCAGCTTAAAGCCAAGTTGCTCCAGCCGTTTGGCAGGCACAATGGCGCGTTGCTTATCGCCTTCGCGCACTGAGATAAAGGCCGTGCCGCTTTTCGGTAAAACCGTGCTGCTGCCAAGCTGGCTTTTCGCAAACGCCGTGGCGAAATCGAGGTCGAGCCCCATCACTTCGCCGGTTGAGCGCATTTCCGGCCCCAAAATCGTATCGACGCCGGGGAAGCGGTTAAACGGAAAGACGCTCTCTTTGACGGCAATATGGTCATAGCTTTGCGCTTTCATATTAAACTCAGATAGCGGCGCACCGGCCATCAGCCGCGCCGCGATGCGGGCAATCGGTTGGCCCAATACTTTGGCAACAAACGGCACGGTGCGGCTGGCGCGCGGATTGACTTCAATGACGAAAATCGTTTCGCCTTGCACGGCAAACTGCACATTCATCAAGCCGACCACATTCAGTGCTTTCGCCATATCTTTGGCTTGGCGGCTCAGTTCTTCGATAATCTCACTCGATAGGGAATGAGGCGGCATAGAGCAAGCGCTGTCGCCGGAATGAACACCGGCCTCTTCAATATGTTCGAGAATACCGGCGACGAACACGTCTTTGCCATCGCTCAGCACATCGACATCAAGCTCGGTGGCGTCGCGCAAGTAGCCGTCAATCAGCACCGGACTGTCGCCCGACACGACGACGGCCTCGCGCATATAGCGTTCAAGCTGGGCATCATTATCGACGATTTCCATCGCCCGGCCACCCAATACATAAGACGGGCGAATGACAACAGGGAAGCCGATATCAGCGGCAATGGCGCGCGCCTCATCAGCCGAGCGGGCAATGCCATTATCGGGCTGGCGCAGCTCGAGGCGTTCCAGCAAATCCTTAAAGCGGTCGCGGTCTTCCGCTAAATCAATCGCGTCAGGGTCGGTGCCGAGAATGGGGATACCGGCTTTTTCCAGCGCTTGCGAAAGTTTCAGCGGTGTCTGTCCGCCAAATTGCACAATCACCCCGGCCAGCGTGCCGTTTTTCTGCTCGCAGGCCAGAATTTCCAAAACATCTTCTTGCGTCAAGGGTTCGAAATACAAGCGGTCAGAGGTATCGTAATCGGTCGATACGGTCTCCGGATTGCAATTCACCATAATGCTTTCAATATCCGCATCGGCCAGCGCGTAAGCGGCATGGCAGCAGCAATAATCAAACTCAATACCTTGCCCGATGCGATTTGGCCCACCACCCAAAATGACGGCTTTTTTGCGGTCGCTGGGTTCGGCTTCTTGTTGACCGCCAAAGGCTGAGGGCGTGTCATAGCTGGAATAAAGATAAGGCGTGCCGGCGGCAAACTCTGCTGCGCATGTATCGATTTGACGGAAATAAGGGCGCACATCCATTTTGTGACGCGCCGCCCGCACATTGTCTTCACTATCGCCCAGCAATTCAGCCAGACGCGCATCGGCAAAACCCATCGCCTTCACGGCGCGCATGGCTTCATCATTATCGGGCAGGCCGTGTTCGGCAATCTTGGCTTCCATCTCGACAATCTCGCCAAGCTGCTCGATAAACCACGGGCTGAAATGCGCCAGACCGCAGACATCTTCTTGGCTCATGCCCTGGCGCAATGCATGGGCAGCCATCAGCAGGCGCGATGGTGTGGCGGTGGTCAGCGCGGCGCGCATATCGGCCATGCCTTCTTCCGTGCTGATATCGGGCGCATCTTCAGGCGCGTTCAATCCGGTCAATCCGGTTTCGAGGGAGCGCAGGGCTTTTTGTAAGCTCTCTTTGAAATTGCGGCCAATCGCCATGGCTTCGCCAACCGATTTCATAGCCGTCGTCAAAAGCGGCTCGGCGCCGGGGAATTTCTCAAAAGCAAAGCGCGGAATTTTGGTGACGACATAATCAATGGTCGGTTCAAAACTGGCCGGTGTGACGCCGGTAATATCATTCATCAATTCGTCAAGCGTATAGCCGACAGCCAGCTTGGCGGCGATTTTGGCAATAGGAAAACCGGTCGCCTTAGAGGCCAAAGCCGATGAGCGCGACACGCGCGGGTTCATCTCAATAACGACCAAACGCCCATCTTCCGGATTAACGGCGAATTGCACATTCGAGCCACCGGTCTCAACGCCGATTTCGCGCAATACGGCAATTGAGGCGTTGCGCATGATTTGATATTCACGATCGGTCAGGGTCAGGGCCGGGGCGACGGTGATGCTGTCGCCCGTATGCACGCCCATCGGGTCAACATTTTCAATCGAACAAATAATGATGCAATTGTCGGCCTTGTCGCGGACAACTTCCATCTCATATTCTTTCCAGCCCAACACGCTTTCCTCAACCAGCACTTCCGTGACCGGCGAGGCGTCGAGGCCGCCCTCAATAATATTGATGAACTCTTCTTTATTATAGGCGATGCCGCCGCCGGTGCCGCCCATGGTAAAGCTGGGGCGAATAATTGTCGGCAGGCCGACATAATCCAGAACCTCCAGCGCCTCTTCCAGCGTATGCGCCACTTTAGAGCGCGGGCTTTCCAGCCCGATTTTATCCATTGCGTCGCGGAATAAAAGCCGGTCTTCGGCTTTATTAATCGCTTCAAGGTCGGCCCCGATAAGCTGCACATTTTGCTTGTCCAATGTGCCGTTTTCAGCCAGCGCAATGGCGGTATTGAGCGCGGTCTGTCCGCCCATTGTCGGCAGCAGCGCATCGGGTTTTTCTTTTTCAATAATCTTGGCAACAATGTCGGGCGTTATCGGTTCGATATAGGTTGCATCAGCCAATTCCGGGTCAGTCATAATGGTCGCGGGATTGGAGTTGACCAAGATGACCCGATAGCCTTCTTCTTTCAAAGCCTTACACGCTTGCGCGCCGGAATAGTCAAACTCGCAAGCCTGTCCGATAACAATCGGGCCGGCGCCAATAATCATAATGCTTGAGAGGTCGGTTCGTTTTGGCATTAGGCGTCTCCCCGCATGGCGGTTACAAAGCGGTCAAATAAATAATGGCTGTCTTGCGGGCCGGGTGAGGCTTCGGGGTGATATTGCACCGAGAATACCGGCTGGCCTTTAAGTGCGATGCCGCAATTCGTGCCGTCAAACAGGCTGATATGCGTTTCTTCTACCGTCTCGGGCAGGCTGTCGCGGTCAACCGTGAAGCCGTGATTCATCGAGGTGATTTCCACCTTGCCCGTGCCCAAATCTTTAACCGGATGATTGGCTCCGTGATGGCCTTGCTTCATTTTGATGGTCTGTGCGCCAAGTGCGCGCGCCAGCATTTGATGGCCGAGACAGATGCCGAAAACCGGCTTGCCGCTGGCCACCAGTTTTTCAATCTCGCCAACCGCATAATCGCCGGTCGCGGCCGGGTCGCCCGGGCCGTTAGATAAGAAAATGCCGTCAGGCCCGGCGGCCAAAACATCTTCGGCTTTGCTATTGGCAGGCAGCACCGAGACGCGGCACCCGGCCTCAACCAAACAGCGCAGAATATTTTTCTTCACGCCATAATCAAGCGCCACCACATGCGGGCCGTCAGTGGCTTGGCTAAAGCCTTCGTCCCACGCCCAGCGGCCTTCGCCCCAATCATAATCATCAGCGCTGGTCACTTGGCCTGCCAAATCCGCGCCTTCCAATCCGGCAAAGGCGGCAAGGTCGGCTTCCAGCGCGGCAATATCGAAATTGCCGTCCGGCGCATGTGCCAGCACGGCGTTGAACATGCCATTATCGCGAATATGGGCGGTGATGGCGCGCGTATCGACGCCGCTAATGCCGATTAAATCTTTTTCAATCAGCCAATCATTCAAATGCGCCGTGTTGCGATAATTCGCCGGCGCGGTAATCGCCTCGCGAATAATCAAGCCATTGGCGGCGCGCGGGTTTTGATTGTTTGAGATCTCGCTGTCATCGTCATTTGTGCCGACATTGCCGATATGCGGAAAAGTGAAGGTCACAATTTGCGATGCGTAAGAGGGGTCGGTGAGGATTTCCTGATAGCCCGTCATGGCCGTGTTGAAGCAAACTTCACCGACCGTATGGCCGGTTGCGCCAATGCCGTAACCATAGAACTTTTCGCCGCTATCGGTCAGCAGCAGAGCGGTTTTTGTGGGCGGGGTCCAAACACTCATGAGCGGGTCTCTTTAGTTTTCAACTTGGTTTTTAACCGTGCGGCGCAAGCCGACACGGCAAATGAGGGACAATGATAAAAAGCAGGCAAAAAAAATGCCCCTGCCGCTGTTGCGGCCGAGGCGACGGGGATGACTGGAACACCCATAAACAAACCTTCTTCTTTGCGTGCTAATTTGACGGGAAACTATATAAAGCATCAGTCTCGGTCAAGCCGTGAAAAGAAGAATCCGGTGACTAAAAAAACGAAATAATACCAATAAGATAAAAGGCGTATGGCCGCGCCTGTAATGATTCAGGCGGCGCGCCAATCGAATCCCTCATGGTTCGGCGCAAGCTGAGTGCAGGGTTTTCGGGTGATTCTCAAACCCCGTCATCTGAGTGATTGCCAAAACCCTCGCAATGGCATATATGACCGACTTTGATGTGAGTACCACGAGGAGGCGACCATGCAGGAGCGTTTCACCGAAGCGCTTAAGGAAGCGGTCAAAAGCCAAGACAAAATCCGCATTTCGACGTTGCGGCTTATTACAGCCGCCATTAAAGACCGCGATATCGCTGCGCGTGGAGCCGATAAAGGTTCCGGTGCAACCGATGAGCAGGTGCTCGAAATTCTTGCCAAAATGGTCAAGCAGCGCCAAGAGGCCGCCGCGACTTATGAAGAGGCAGGACGATTGGAGTTGGCCGAGCAAGAGCGCGCTGAGATTCTGGTCATTGAAGAATTTTTGCCGGCTCAGCTTGGCGATGATGATATTGCCGCCGCCGTTAATGATGCGATTGCCGAAACCGGTGCTGCTTCATTAAAGGATATGGGCAAGGTGATGGGCGTGCTGAAAGGCAAATATGCCGGTCAGATGGATTTCGGCAAAGCGGGCGGGCTGGTTAAACAGCGACTTGGCTAGCGCAGCCAAAATTGCCGATTGCGTCATTCATGCACAATTTATCCTGTCGCCTCAGTGGCGATACTTCCGATAAAGCCTTAGACTAGGCTCATGGCGTTTCCTTCTGGCTTTCTTGATGAGATTAAAAACCGTGTGGCGACCTCGGATGTGGTCGGTCGCAAGGTGAAGCTGCAACGCCGTGGCCGCGAATTTGTCGGCCTCAGCCCGTTCAAGCAAGAGCGCACTCCCTCCTTTACCGTCAATGATGACAAGCAGTTTTACCATTGTTTCTCAACCGGAAAACATGGCTCAATATTCGATTTTTTGATGGAAACCGAGGGGTTGAGCTTCCCCGAAGCGGTTGAGCGTTTGGCCTCAGAGGCCGGTCTGCCCATGCCTGAGCGCGACCCGCGCGCGGCTGAACGGGCGCAAAGACAAGCCGGACTGGTTGATGTCACCGAGGCGGCGGCGAAATGGTTTCAGGCGCAATTGCAAACACCGGCGGCTGATGAGGCACGCGCCTATTTGGAGCGGCGCGGTGTCACGCAAGATATGATTGCCGGTTTCGGCATTGGCTATGCGCCGCGTTCGCGCACTGCATTATTGGAGCATTTGACGGCGCGCAATATTGGCGTCGATAAGGTGATTGAATCCGGCATGGCGATTAAGCCGGAGGATAATAAAGCGCCTTATGACCGCTTTCGCGATCGCATTATTTTTCCGATTGCCGATACGCGCGGGCGGGTGATTGCTTTTGGCGGTCGCGCCATGCAGGCAGATGCACCGGCCAAATATCTCAACTCGCCGGACACGCCCTTATTCGATAAAGGTCGCGTCTTGTATAACTTCGCCCGCGCCCGCCAACCCGCTTATGACACCGGCACTTTATTGGTGGCTGAGGGATATATGGATGTTGTCGGTCTGGCACATGCCGGTTTTCACCATGCCGTCGCGCCCATGGGCACGGCGCTGACGGAAGAGCAAATTCAACTGGCCTGGCGCATGGCACCTGAACCGATTTTATGTCTCGATGGCGACCAAGCGGGTTTGCGCGCGGCCTATCGCGCCATTGACCGCGCCTTGCCGCTGTTGAAGCCCGGCTATTCGCTGCGCTTTGCCATTTTACCGCCCGGCAAAGACCCCGATGATGTGGTGCGCGAGGGTGGGGCGGAAGCCATGCAAGCCATTTTGGGCAAGGCGATGAGCTTGCTCGACCTGATGTGGGAGCGCGAGATTGAGGCGGCGCCGTGGGATACGCCCGAACGCGCTGCCGCGCTGAAAAAGCGGTTGCGCGAGGCGGTCAATCAATTGCGCGATGGCGATGTAAAAACCCTCTATGGCCAAGAGATTAGAAAGCGCCTTGATAAGCTGCTGGGCAATGAGCCGCTGCCCAATAATAGCGGCTTTAATCGCGCCGGTCGCGGCAATGGCTGGCAAGGCCGCCGCACCCAAAACACTTATCGCGGGCAACCGACCTCGGAAGTGCGGCGCTCTGCTTTGGCCACCGGCGCAGATGATTGGCTGCCGCGCGAGGCCTTGATTGTGCTGATTGCCTTCCACCATCCGGCGATATTGCTGACGCATCGCGATATGTTTGAGGCCATGACGCTGAAAAGCGGGCCGCTTGACGCCATGCGATTTGAAATTATCGACTATTTTGACGGGCTTGAAGCACATGATGTCACAGCCGCGGGGCTTGACAATGCGGGGCTTACAAGGCATTTGGAGGGTAGGGGAAGACAAGATGTTAGCGCGCGTCTCGCCAATATGCCGGAAGCGCGCCGATTGAGTTTTGCACGTTTGGATGCGGGTTTAGAAGAAGTGTTGGCCGGTTGGCTTGAAGTTTCACAATTACACCATAAATTACAGACATTAGCGGTCGAACAGCAGCAGGCCGAGGCAGAACTCGAAAGTGAATTAAAGCGCGAAGAGGGAGATTCCCAAGACGCGCTGGATCGCCTATTGGCGATTAAAAATGAGATTGCGGCACTGGAACAGCAGAACAGTAGCGCCGTTTGAGATTAACGTGAGAGGGGTCACGGAGATATAAATGGCGAAGAAAAAAGCCACCGCAAAAGGGCAGGAAGCCGAAACCGGCGATAGCCCGCTTATCGATATGAATAATCGTGACGTGAAGCGCATGATTAAAGCCGCCAAAGAAACGGGCTTTGTGACTTATGACGCGCTGAACGCCGTGCTGCCACCTGAGGAGTTTTCCTCTGAGCAGATTGAAGACATCATGTCCATGCTGTCGCAAATGGGTATCACGGTTGTTGAAACCGATGATGGCGAAGGCGAGGGCGACAGCGAAGATAGCGATGAGGCAGGCACCAAAGCCGCCAATGATGACAGCGCCACCACGGCGGTCGCCAAAACCGCCAAGACCACCAGCACGGGCGACCGCACAGATGACCCGGTGCGTATGTATTTGCGCGAAATGGGGTCGGTGGAATTGCTGTCGCGCGAGGGCGAAATTGCCATCGCCAAACGCATAGAGGCAGGCCGCGAAACCATGATTGCGGGCTTGTGCGAAAGCCCGCTGACGTTTCAGGCGATTATTATTTGGCGCGATGAATTGAACGAAGGCAAAGTGCTGCTGCGTGATATTATCGACCTTGATGCTACTTTTGCCGGGCCGGAAGCCAAGAAGATTGACCGTTCGGCAGAAGGCGCTGCGCCGCCACCATCGGGCGCGCCATCGGGTGAAGCCGAAGGCGAACCTGACGAAGATGATGAAGAAGCCGAAGCTAATATGTCGCTTTCAGCAATGGAAATGGAACTGAAGCCGAAAGTGCTTGGCAGTTTCGACATTATTGCCGGCACTTATAAAAAGCTGCGCCGCTTGCAAGACCAAAGCGTTGAACTGCAAGCCAAGAATAAAGAGCTTGGCACGGCGCAACAAAATCGTCTGGCCAAGTTGAGCAGTGAGATTATTGACGAGGTCAAAGGCCTGTCGCTGAATAATAATCGCATTGAGGCACTGGTTGAGCAGCTTTACACGATTAATAAGCGACTGGTCGGGCTGGAAACGCAGCTTTGGCGGTTTGCACAAAAGACCGGTGTGACGCGCGAGGACTTTCTTAAGCAGTATCAAGGCAATGAATATGAAACAAATTGGGCGCGCCGTGTTGGCCGTCTGACCGGCAAGGGCTGGAAAGATTTCATTCAGAAAAACCGCGATGAAGTGCGAGATATTCGCACTGAGATTCAGGATTTGGCCAATGAGACCGGCCTCAATATTTCTGAGTTCCGGCGCATTGTTCGCACGGTGCAAAAAGGTGAGCGCGAGGCGCGCATCGCCAAAAAGGAAATGGTCGAAGCCAATCTGCGCTTGGTTATTTCAATTGCCAAAAAATACACCAATCGCGGGCTGCAATTCCTTGACCTCATTCAAGAGGGCAATATCGGGCTGATGAAAGCGGTTGATAAATTTGAATATCGCCGTGGTTATAAATTCTCGACCTATGCGACGTGGTGGATTCGCCAAGCCATCACCCGCTCCATCGCCGATCAGGCGCGCACCATTCGTATTCCGGTGCATATGATTGAGACGATCAACAAGCTGGTGCGCACATCGCGTCAAATGCTGCATGAGTTTGGCCGCGAGCCGACGCCGGAAGAGCTGTCAGAAAAACTCTCCATGCCGCTTGATAAAGTGCGTAAGGTTTTGAAAATTGCCAAAGAGCCGATTTCGCTCGAGACTCCGATTGGCGACGAGGAAGACAGCCAGCTTGGTGATTTCATCGAGGATAAAAACGCCATTTTGCCGATTGATGCGGCCATTCAATCGAACCTGCGCGACACGACCACCCGTGTTTTGGCATCGCTGACACCGCGCGAAGAACGGGTCTTGCGTATGCGTTTCGGCATTGGTATGAACACCGACCACACGCTGGAAGAAGTGGGACAGCAATTCTCAGTCACGCGCGAGCGTATTCGCCAGATTGAAGCGAAAGCGTTGAGAAAGCTGAAACACCCCAGCCGTTCACGGAAGCTTCGTAGTTTCCTCGATAATTAGGGCAGTCGGCACAAGAGAAACCCCCCATGCTTTTAACAATGATGAAGGCGAAAATTCACCGCGCCACGGTGACCCAATGCGACATGCATTATCAGGGTTCCATTTCGGTGGACGAAGATTGGCTCGACCGCGTCGGCATTTTGCCGAATGAGCAAGTCGATGTGTTGAACATTAACACCGGCGCGCGTTTCACCACTTATGCCATTCCGGCCGAGCGTGGGTCGCAGACGATTGGCATTAACGGCGCGGCGGCGCGCCTTGCCCAAAAAGAAGATTTGGTTATCATTATTTCTTATGTGCAGATGGACGCCGACGCGGCGCGTGCGCATGAGCCCGTTGTTTTCTTACCGGAAGACGAAGAGTAATTGGCAAAGTGGGGCCTGTAGCTCAGCTGGTTAGAGCGGTCCGCTCATAACGGATTGGTCGCAGGTTCAAGTCCTGCCGGGCCCACTTTGTCCGACTTTTGGTCGGCCAAAGTGTTTTTCTCTATTTTGGTGCAAGCTTGGCCATGCGGCCCTCGCACCAAAACGGGTCGCCAACAGCAGAAGCTGTTGGGCGTTATCCCTCTTCGTGGTTAGATATCGCATGAAGTTTTTTCTGCTTATCGCTCTATTGGCAAGCCCCGCACTGGCATGGCAAGAGGTGCCGCAAGAAGACGGCACAGCGCATCGCATAGAGGGGCGCAAAATCTCCGGCGCGGCCGAGGCCGGCGATAATGTCTATATCCTGATTGAGCCGAAACAGGTTTTGCCGCAATTGGAGGCAGGCCCCGAAATCGCCTATCGCAATATTATATTCAATTATGGCGACAGCTATATTTGCGGCCCGATGCGTGAGATTAAGGTCAGCGTCGATGGCGCGCTGGTGCGCGAAACCGACCCGACGGACGCCAAGCAATATGACTGGCATATTTTCCTCAAAGGTTTTTTGACCACCCATTATGGCGAGGTGCTGAGCTTTGAAAGTTTCGCCAAGCCCGATGGCAGCGACCTCGCCAGCCGCCTGCTGACCGCCAAAGACAAAATCATCTTTGAACGCAAGCTCGATAATTGCGGCGATGACGGGGTGTTTGTTTTTGAGATTAAGCGGTGAGTAATCCCTCAACCGCCGCCCAATCGACTTTGCCTTTTTCGGTGATGAACACCAGTTCGGGCTTGCGCGTGTCGGCTTCGATGAGCGTGTAGCGGTCGCCGACCAGTTGCAGCCGATGCGTGCCGGTATGGCCTTTGGCGCGAACCAGCGGCAGGGATTTTAGTAAGGTCGCCAGCTTCTCAATATCCAGCGGCGTGTCGGCGCTGAAGGCGAAGCTGTCGAATAATGTGTCGGCAAAAAGCGGCGCATCAGTCCCCATATCGGGGAGCGCAGAGGGCGCGCCCGACAGCATATCGGCCAGCACTTTATCATCTGGCGCGGCAATCGGTGCGTCGGTTAAACCGCCAATAAGCTCAACCGCCGCCGCGCCGCCATCATCGGTTAAATCGCTTTTGGTGAGCAGGCAGAAATCGGCCTGCGCGATTTGCCGCTTCACCACCCCGCCGGTAAATTTATCATGCTGCT
>FZLQ01000098.1 GCA_900197605.1 Phyllobacteriaceae bacterium Water-Bin73 | reverse complement strand
CCCTTCATTACGCGGCTACCCCAATTTTGCCAATCGGCCAGGGCGGTAGGCATGGAATGGCCGCCATCGATAAACACAAAAGCCGGTGCCGCCATTGGCAAGCGCGCCACCACTTGCGACGGGCTGAGCGCGGGTATCACCGTGTCTTCCAGACCGGCGCGGCGGATATTGGCACGAAACTGAGACAAGGTGGACATGCCGCCTTCGCCATCGTCTAAATCGGGGTCGAAATATTCTTCGCCCGGCTGGTTCTCCTCAGAGCCGCGATGATGGTCAATCGCCAGCAAAGTGCCGCCCGCTTTTTGGCACGCCGCGCCGATAATAATCGTCGATTTGCCGCAATAAGAGCCGATTTCAACGCATAAGCCGCGCGGTGCCATCGCCTCGGCGGCGGCGAAAAGCGCCGCGCCCTCCAACGGGTCGAGGAAGCCTTTCACACTCTCAATATCAACATTGAGATGGCTGAGAAATTGCATTAACGCCCGACTTTCCGCTTGAGGGCCGACGAGCCGAAATCGCTCGGCTTAATGTCATAATCCAAATCAGCCGGGCCGTGGTCGAGCTTGATGTGGTCAACATTATAACGCCCCGAGGCGACATCATAGACAACGTCAAACTCCAGAACACAGGCCGGTGCCTCGTAATAATTTTTCACGAAAGCGTGATGCACAAGCGCCAACTCATTATCCTCATCGAAAATATCCGACATGAGGAAAATCCAGCTATCTTCATCGGCATAAAAAATGCGGCGCGCTTGCTCCATATTATAACCGGGCTTCAGCGTCGCCTCCAAAACCCAAACGCGATGCTCTTCATAGCGCAAAAAATCGGGGTTCAGATGGTTGGGCGTCAAAAAGCCATCGCGCGGCGTTGTTGTGGCCGACGCTTTATAGGCATTATACGGCACAATCATGCGCTTCTTGCCCAAGAGCTTCCACTCATAACGGTCGGGCGACCCGCTAAAGACAAACATATTATGGTTTTTACGCAGGCCGTCAGCCGTCGATAAGGGGCCATCATAGGTCACTGCATTGGGTGTCGCGCGCATGATTTTGCGGGTATTGGGGTTAAACATCACGCCATTGCGCGGCTCGTCAACTTGGTCAATCGTGTTGAACATGGAAAAGCCCGAGCCGTTGAAACGCGCAGGTGCTTTCCAAACACCCATCCAATGAAATTGGTCATTCTCATGTTTGGCGTCCGGCCCTTGCGGGTCGGCGTAGAAATTATATCGCCAATCCTCACGAATGATTTTCGTGCGGCTGCCATTGGGATAAACATTCGCGCCACTGGTGACCGCATGATACCGATGGCCTTGCCAATGGAAATTATGGTTCCAATAAACTTCCAGCGCATTTTGCGGTATCGGAAACGGCACGCCAATGCGCGCACCAACAACTTTATTGCCGTCTTGCGTCAGCTTGGCGCGGGTGACGTTCTTCTTGGTTTCATCATAAACCGCTTGCGGCAACCCACAGGCGCGGCGTGTTGGATAAACATCAATGCGATAAGTCTCGGGGTGACGCGCAAACATGGCGTTTTGACCGGCGCTCAAGCGCGCCGCATATTGCGCCTTATTTTGCGCCGTAATGGTGTAAAGCGGGGCGTCGGCGGCAAACGGATCAATATGATCTTGGCCGCGCGTATAACCCGCCGGCGGTATGGTGATACCGCCCGTATAGGCCGGAATAACCCCATCAGCCGACGCCGCCGGATTGGCGCCATTGGCGGTTAATTCGGTGCCCAGCAGAGCCGGGTCAGCAGCATGTGCGGTGGTTAAACCGAGCGTCACAAGGACGGCGAAAGCTATTTTTGTCATTCAAATCTCCCATTTGCCGAGAATTCTATCCAAAACAGAGTTGGCGACCAAGCGGTTTTTCGCCGCTATTGGGCTTTGCTGCGCTGCGCTTCCAGCTCGGCGATAACTTTTTTATGTTCATTTTCGTCAAAGTTAAATGTTGAGAACAAAACCGCGCCGACGATATAAGCGATAAACGGCACGCCTGCATAAAGCCCCTTAAAGGTCCAAACCACCGTCGCGCTTTGTTCAATATTGGGCACAAATCCGGCGAATGACAGAGCAAAGCCGGTGACTGTCAGCATCACGCCATAGGCTGATTTCGAGACGAAATACCAAGCGGCAAAGTAAGCGCCCTCTTTGCGCTCGCCGGTATGATATTCGTCGAGGTCGATAATGTCGGATTTAATGGACGGGTTAATCGTGCCGCCGCAAGAGCCTGCTGCGCCGGCTAAGGCCGCCAAGCTGAGCAGCCGCATTTCCATGCCCGGCTCGAGCGTTATCATGCAGCCAAACGCAAAAGCCGTGGTCAACATCGAGGCCAACCAAAGCGGCTTTTTGCCGAAGCGTTTGGCCAGCGGCGTCCATAAAGGCGTCAGCCCAAACGAGAACACCATATAGGAGAGAATGAAGAACGGCGCCATTTGCGGC
This sequence comes from Phyllobacteriaceae bacterium Water-Bin73, assembly GCA_900197605.1. GTDB lineage: Bacteria > Pseudomonadota > Alphaproteobacteria > RS24 > RS24 > UBA8337. The sequence goes on along the minus strand of FZLQ01000098.1, from coordinate 2,380 downwards.
GCGTTCATCACATACTGCGCGGTATAAAGCGTCAAAATGGTAATCGCCGCGCCACCCAGATTCTCAATGAAAATCACAATCAGCAAAAGGCGTGCATGTTTATTCTTCCAAATATCACGCGCCGCCGCCCAGGGTTTTTCCGGAGCCTTATCGGCAAATTCGGGTCGCTCGCGCAGCACCCATACGCAAACCAATAAGCAGATGGCGGCGAATAATCCGGCATAAAGCGACTGGTCGCCATTCAGGGCGCGCACGGCGGCTTCGCTCTCGCTCTCCGCCAGAATGAGAAAATACATGGTGCCCAGCGCTGAAATATAACCGGCAATCCAACCGGCATGGCGCGCCGCAAAAATTTTCGTGCGCTCGTGATAATCATCGGTCAACTCCGCGCCTAATGACATATGCGGCACGATGAACATGGTCTGCGCCGAGAAGAAGCCGATAATCGCAACACCCATCCACAGCGCCAGCGACCCGGCGGTCATGCCCTCAGGCGGGGCTGACAGCATCCAGAAAAACAACATGGCGGGCAATACCGCGCCCAATAACCACGGGCGACGCCGCCCCATTGGGGTTTTGGTTTTGTCGGATAAATAGCCGACCAGCGGGTCGGAGATGGCATCCCAGAAACGCGAAATGCCGTAAATCGTGCCCATTAAGGCCGGTGCGATGAGCAACACATCGGTTGAAAACTTCATTGTATACAGCGTGACAAGGCAAAACATGTAACCGGCCCCGACAGGCGGCAGCGCATAGCTGAAGACCTCAAGCCAACTTATCCGTCGCGCCGAAGAAAGACCGACAGTGTCTGCATTTGTTACGCTCATAACATTCTCCCGTGCAAAACAGCACCATTAATCGGGTCAAATGGCAAGTGCCAAGATGACGTTAGTTTAACGAATTTCGGCTGAAAAGCAGTCTCGACAGCTGCCATAACCAGACTTAGACTGTTCATCATTCGGGAGGAAACAGCATGTCTGATACATCTGCGCGCGCAAATAGCAAAGCCTTGCAACAAGGGCTGATAGTTTTGGGGCTGATTTTATTCGGCGGCTATTTGCTGTTCGACCGCGGCCTGGTCGGCGTGCTGTTGGAGGGCGATAAAAGCCGCCTGTCTTGGCTCATTCTCGCCATTTGGCTGGGCATGAGCGCGCGCTGGTTATTTTTGCTGCGCCGCATCGAAAGCACTGATGCGATTGCCGAGGACGATATGGTGCGCTGGCTCAATCATGGCTGGTTTGCCGCTGACAGCGTTTTGAAAATCGGCCTGCTGGGCACGATTATCGGTTTTATTTTGATGCTCGCGCCGATTGGCGAGCTGACCAGTTTCGATGCCAGCAGTCTGCAAAGCGCGCTGGCGGCCATGTCGGCCGGTATGGCAGTGGCGCTTTACACCACGCTGACCGGGCTGATTGCCAATATTATCCTGCGCTTTCAATTTCAGTTTCTCGCCGATGCCATGCAAAAGCGGCTGATTGGCAAGACGGGTAACGCATGACGGGTAAGAACCTTTTCGCCCCGCCGGAAGACCAGAATGCCTTTACCGACATTCTGTTCAACGCGCTGTTGGGTTTCGCCTTCATGTTTTCGGTCGCCTTTATTCTCATTCGGCCCGAAGTGACCGAGGGCAAAATCAACCCGAAAGCCGAATTTATGATTACCGCGCAATGGCCCGACGGCCATCAAGACGATATTGATTTGATTGTCGAAGATGGCGAAGGCAATCTGGTTTGGTTTGATGCGCGCGAGGCCGGGCTGATGCATCTCGACCGCGATGATAGGGGCTGGCTGGGCGACGCCATCACCGTGTCGGGCAAAAAGATTGAGAACCCGCTCAATCAAGAAACCGTCACCATTCGCGGCATTGCGGCGGGCGAATATGTGGTCAATCTGTTGCACTATAAAGCCGAGACGGGTCGCCCCGTGCCGGTGAAGGTGAAAGTCGAGAAACTGAATCCGCAAGTCAACGTCGTTTTCGCGGGCACCAATACGCTGGCCGGTGCGGGCGACGAGCAAACCGCCGTGCGCTTCAAGCTCGACGCGACGGGCAAAGTGCTGGGGCTGGCGACGCGCGACAAGCTGCTCATTCGCACCGAAGATTTTGACGCCAAGCAGGAAAATGCCAAACAAAATGGGAGCGGCGAATGAGTATTCCCCTGCTGCTCGGCGTGGCTTATGCGGTTGTCGCCGCGCTGCTGTTGACGCTCAACCTTCAGACCCCCTATCGCCGCGAGATTAAACTCGCTGCCATTCTTATTGTCAGCCTTTTATATATTGGCGCTTATCACGGCGCGCAAAACCTGCGCGGCTGGGCGATTTCTGCCGCGCCGCCCAATCCGTTTAAGCTGCATTGGGCGGTGGTGGAGGAGCCGGATAAGGC
>FZLQ01000099.1 GCA_900197605.1 Phyllobacteriaceae bacterium Water-Bin73 | reverse complement strand
GGCTTGAAACCCGCGTCACGCGCATGACGGCGGGATATCGGCTTATTGAAAATTTGCGTGCTGGCTTTTGGGCTGATGGTTGCCAAATTATGGCCGCCGCTTTTAACGCCCGATTGGAAAGTCTTTGGCGCGATTTTCGTCATCACTTATATTCCACTGTCGGTGAAGCTGTTAATCCTTAAAGATTAGCGTCAGAGGTTGAGTGTGGACACGCTGGAATATGAGTTTGAGGGCGAGGTGTGGCTCTGGTCGGGCAAGAAAACCGATTGGTGGTTCGTCACCATGCCGCAAGAGATGAGCGCCCATGCCCAGCATTTTACCAAACATGTGCAGCGCGGCTTCAAATCGCTGAAAGTCAATGCGCGCATTGGCGATAGCGAATGGCAGACCTCCATGTTTCCGTCGAAAGAACGCAACAGCTATCTCCTGCCCATCAAAAAAGCCATTCGCGACGCCGAGGGCGTGACAGTCGGCAAACCCCAAACCGTAAAGGTGACAGTGCTGGGGCTTTAAACCCCCAATTGCTGCAAACAGTCTTCTACGGCATCGAAGGTCAGAAGCGTTGAGGCGTGGCGGTTTTTATACGCGCGCACCGGTTCCAGCACTTCCAAATCGGCCCATTTTCCGCTTGGCGGCGCGCCGTTTTCTTTCAGCATGGCGCGCATAGCGGCCCCGACATCGCGCAATTCTTGTGGGCTACAGCCGATAATCTCCCGCGCCATGACCGCGCTTGAGGCCTGGCCCAGCGCGCAGGCTTCCACCTCATGCGCGAAGGCGGCGACGGTATTGTCTTCGGCCAAGCTCAATTCAACATGCACTTTTGAACCGCATAGCCGCGATACGGCATCGGCTGTCGCTTGCGGCGCATTAAGCGAGCCGATATGCGGAATTTCCGCCGCCAGTTTCAAAATGCGCTGATTGTAAAGCTCGTTCATCATTGTTTTGGCATCATGTTGCGGGTTTCCAAATCGTGCCGTCAGCCGTGTCTTCTATCGTCACGCCCAGCGCGGTCAGCTCATCACGCGCCGCATCGGCGGCGGCATAATCTTTATCGGCACGGGCCTGCGCGCGCTTGGCGATCAACGCTTCCACCGCCGCCGCATCAATATCGGCATCGGTATTTTGCGCGGCGAACCAGTCTTCGGGTTTTTGTTCGAGCAGCCCCATCAACTTGCCGGCCGCCAATAGCGCGCCCTTGCCCTCGGGCGTATCGGCGCGCTTGGCCAGTGCAAACAATTCGGCCAGCGCTTTCGGCGTGTTCAAATCATCGCACAGCGCCGCCATAAACCCTTCCGGCGCCGCGACATCTGCCGCGTCAATCGCCGCCGCATCGCGCAAAGCGCCATACAGCCGGTCGAGGTTTTTCTTGGATTGCGTCAGCAAATCGGGCGTGAAATCGAGCCGCGAGCGATACTGCCCTTGCAGCAAAGCCAGCCGCACCGCCTCGCCGGGCGCTTGCGCCAGCAAATCATCCATCACCATGATATTGCCGAGCGATTTCGACATTTTCTCGCCGCCAATATTCAGCATGCCATTATGCAGCCAATAGCGCGCCAGCGGTGCGGCATGGGCGCAGCGACTTTGCGCCGCCTCGTTTTCGTGATGCGGAAATTGCAAATCCGCGCCGCCGCCATGAATATCAATGGTCGCGCCTAAATGTTTTTCAATCATCGCCGAACATTCAATATGCCAGCCCGGGCGCCCGCGCCCCCATTGGCCGTCCCAACCCGGCTGGTCGTCGGTCGAGGGTTTCCACAACACAAAATCGCCGGGGTTCTTTTTATACGGCGCGACTTCCACCCGCGCACCGGCCAGCATATCTTCCTGAGAGCGGCCCGACAGACCGCCATATTCGCCGTCTTGCGTGACGTCAAACAGCACATGGCCTTCCGCCGCATAGGCATGGCCGCTATCAATCAGCCCGGCAATCATCGCCTGCATTTCGTCCATATGGCCGGTCGCGAAAGGCTCAATATCAGGCGGCAAAACGCCGATTTGGGCAATATCTTCGAGATATTTTGCATGAAAACGCTGCGATATTTCGGAAATATCAACGCCTTCATCGGCTGCTTTGGCATTAATTTTATCGTCAATATCGGTGATATTGCGGGCGTAAATCACTTGCGGATAAAGCTGCCGCAGCAACCGCACCAGCACATCAAACACCACGGCGGGGCGAAAATTGCCGATATGGCATGCGCCATAAACCGTTGGCCCGCATACATAAATCGTCACGCGGTCAGGGTTTTGTGGCACAAAAACCTCTTTCTGCCGCGACTGACTATTGTGAAGAATAAGCTGGTTTTCCATGCGCGCACCATAATAGCGCGACCCACGGCCAGCAAGCGGTTTCGCCAGTCCGACCGCTTTTGCTGGCAATTTTTGTAATCTGACTTAGTATTGAAAGCGTAAACTAAAGGGCTGCGAGCGGAAGTCACCCGAAACGCAGCGCGAGGTCATGTTTACGCCTCATGTTTGCGCTATGGCGTTTTTGATAAAACAACCCACGCGTTTGCATGTTTGCAAGACCTTGTGCGTTTTTTATGTGGCGGCGTTTCCATCGTATCATGGCATAAGGCCATGACTGCTGGGGCCATAAATATAAAAGGCATTCAGCGTGCCTGACGAATACCGGGGCGTATTCCCCGTAGGGTGAGGCTAAAATGGACGCAAGAGTTGATGGCAATAACACGCCAACGAATAGGGAACGGGACATAAAAGTGGAAAAACCTTCTCGCGAAGAGGCCGAAGCAGCGGTTCGCACGCTGATTTCATGGGCCGGTGACAATCCTGACCGTGAAGGTCTGGTCGATACGCCAAAGCGCGTTGTCAAAGCATATCAAGAATTTTTCGCCGGATATGACGAAGATCCGGAAGAAGTGCTGGGCCGCACTTTCGAGGATGTCGAAGGCTATGACGATATGGTCATGCTGCGCGACATTTCTTTGGAAAGCCATTGCGAGCACCACATGGTTGCCATTTTGGGCAAAGTGCACATCGCCTATATGCCGGTCGATAAAGTTGTCGGCATTTCAAAATTGGCGCGTGTGATTGAGATTTTCGCCAAACGTCTGCAAACGCAAGAGACCATGACCGCGCAAATTGTTGATTGTATTCAGCGCGTTATGGAACCGGCCGGTATCGCCATTTTGGTTGATGCCAAGCACCAATGCATGACGACACGTGGCATCAGAAAGCCTGATGTGGCCACCATCACCACGCAATTTACCGGTGTGTTTGCTGAAGATCCGAAAATGGAAGCGCGCTTCCTTGCCATGATTAACAGCTAGGTCTATAAAACCCTCAACTTTTAGAGGGTTTTTTATGTCCACTGATATGTCAGGTCCATTTGCACCACGCGAAACCGTAGAGCAGGTTGAAGAAGGCCATGTTCTGGCACCGAAATTCGATGCCAATGGCCTCATTCCGGTCGTCACCACAGATTTCACCAGCGGTGAATTGCTGATGCATGGGTTTATGAATGAAGACGCGCTGAAGCAAACCATCGCCACCGGTGAGGCGCATTATTGGTCGCGCTCGCGCGAGGCGATTTGGCACAAGGGCGCAACCAGCGGTCTGGTGCAGGTCATTGCTGAAATGCGGATTGATGATGACCAAGACTGCGTTTGGCTGCGGGTCAATGTCGGCGGCAATGGCGCGAGCTGCCATGTCGGCTATCGCTCCTGCTTTTATCGCTCGCTGCCGACCGGTGCGCTGCCCGACAGCCCCGTCGCGCTGACTTATGAAGAAGATGAAAAAGTCTTCGACCCGCTCGACGTTTATGGCGACGCACCCAACCCAACGAAGCTGTAGGTTCAGCCGCGCCGGGTTACTGACACCAATTCGGGCGGGGGTCGCCTTGACAACCGCGCCCTTCTACCCCGTCGCGATATATTCTTTTAACGCATTGGCTTCTTGCTCGGTTTGGTGGATGCGGTAATTCACCAAGTCACCGATAGAGACGATGCCGCACAGCGTCGTGTCAGCAATCACCGGCAGATGCCGAAACCGCTTCTCGGTCATAATTTCCATCGCTTCTTCAACCGATGTGTCGGGCAAAATACTTTGCGGGCGGTCGGTCATATGTTTGGCCACTGCCTCGTCCATAATATGTGTGCCGTGCCGTGCCAGTGCGCGCATAACATCGCGCTCGGTAAAAATGCCCGAACAGGCCTCGCCCTGCCCCGTCACCACCAGCGCGCCGATTTTGCGCTTATCCATAATCCGCACGGCCTCAACCACCGGATGCGCTGCATCAATGGCGACAACCTCAGCGCCTTTATTTTTCAAAATTGCTTGTATTGTCATGGGCCTGTCCTTTCGCCTTTAGCATGCGGCAGGGTGACGCGGTTTGCAAGTCAGACCTTAAGAATCGGCAGTTATTTGCGGTGCTTCCAGTCGCCATAATCGACATGGCCGGGCCCGCCAGAGGCAGAAAGCGGTGGCTTTTCAAGCAGGCCGATAAGCAGCAGACCGGCAAAAAAGCCGCCCAAATGCGCCACCCAAGCGACATTAACGGCGGCGCCGCTCGGGTCGGCCAGCCCATAGGGGCCAAGCAGGCCAAAACTCAGATTCATAATCAGCCAAACCGCGATA
>FZLQ01000100.1 GCA_900197605.1 Phyllobacteriaceae bacterium Water-Bin73 | reverse complement strand
GAATCCCGAAAAGCTAAGGCCTTGATGGCGTTCTGCCAAGTGCTTTTCAGGTCTTGTGCAAGTATTTTTCCACGCAAAACCGCCAGCCATGCTAAAAGCAGGGCATGGAATCACCTGTTCTATTGTTATTGACCGGTTTTATTATTCTCGGCTTGGCCGGTGAAGCGCTGTTGCGCGGCGCGGTGACATTGGCCAACGCCTTGCGCGTCTCGCCATTGGTTATCGGCCTGACGATTATTGCCTTCGGCACATCGGCACCCGAATTAACCGTATCGATTAACGCCGTGCTTGACGGCCAGCCCGATATTTCCATCGGCAATGTGGTCGGCAGCAATATCGCGAATATTTTGCTGGTATTGGGCGCGATGGCAGTGGTCAGCCCGTTTTTTGTCAATCGCGGCACGCTGGGGCGCGATGGCGGCTTCATGTTTGCCGTATCCGTGCTGTTCTTAATGCTCGGCTTTTACGGCATGATTGACCGCGTCATTGGCATATTATTATTGCTCGGCATTATCGGCTTCAGCATTTATCTCTACACCTCATCGCGCGAGGCCGAAGACACGGCGGAGGCTGAAGCCGGTGTCGATGAAAACCTTGTGCCCGGTGGGCCATTGGTCGCCTTGCTGGTTTTGCTGCTGGGCATTGCCGGCGTCATTGGCGGGGCGGAGCTGATGGTTGACGGGGCAGTCGCGCTGGCGCGCCAATGGGGCATATCGGAAGCGGTGATTGCGCTCAGTCTGGTGGCTATCGGCACCAGCCTGCCCGAATTGGGGGTCTCTTTGGTCGCCGCCATACGCGGCCATGCGGGGCTGGCTGTCGGCAATATTATCGGCAGCAATATCTCAAATATCCTGCTTATACTCGGTGCCACGGCGGTGGTTGCACCGCTGCCGATTTCTGACATTTTAGCGGCGCGCGATATTCCGATTATGGTCGGTGTCGCCGGTTTGGGGCTGGTATTTTTGGCCTCAAATCGCGGCATGTCGCGGCTCGAAGGCGGCATTAGTCTGGCGCTTTACGCCGCTTATATGGGTTTTATTTTTTCCGCCTAGACGCTTGTTTTATTGGACAACCCGCGCTTTGCGCGCTATCAAAATCGCGACATCACCGTTGGGGAAACCGATGATACAGATTTTGCGACGACGATAATTTTCCGCTGCCCATTGGGCGGTGTTTCTTCGTTCGCCAAATTTGTTTCATTTCAGGGGCAGACCCCCACGGATTTAAGATGACCCAAGTCAAGATTCTCGCACAAAGCGCCGAACCACACCCGCTGACCGACCTTCTCAACCGCGCTTTCGGGCCGGGCCGTTTGGCGCGCACGGCCGAGCGTCTGCGTGAGGGCAATCAGCGCATCGCCGCCTATGACCGCATGGCGATAGATAATGACGGGGCGCTGATGGGCGCGATTTCGTTCTGGCCGGTAAGGGTTGAGCAAACCGCAGGGCTTTTATTGGGGCCGCTGGCCGTGCATCCCGATATGCAGGGGCAGGGTGTCGGGCAGGCCTTGATGCAAGATGCGCTGGCCGCGATTGATGAGGCGCGTTTTGCGTTCACCGTGCTGGTTGGCGATTTGCCCTATTATCAAAAAGCCGAATTTAGCGTTGCGCCACGCGCGCTTCAATTACCCGGGCCGGTTGACCCGCAACGTTTACTGCTGCGCGGTGAGGCCAAGCTGTGCGCCGCCCTGTCGGGCATGGTTCGCCGTGCGCCGGAATTGTGCTAGTTTCGCGGTAACAGGGGAAGCTGATGACTGACGAAGCCGCCAATGCGCTGATGAAAATTGTCGCCGATGCCGAAAAGGCCGGCAATCCGGAGACCGGCGAGCGCGGTTTGCCGCCCGTGCATTTATGGGAGCCGGATTATTGCGGCGATATCGGCATGAAAATCGCTCGCGATGGCCAGTGGTATTATGACAATTCACCGATTGGCCGCAAAAAACTGGTGCGGCTTTTCTCGACCATTTTGCGCCATGATGAAGATGGCGAGCATTATCTGGTCACGCCGGTTGAAAAAATTCGCGTCGAGGTTGAAGACGCGCCATTTATCGCCACACTGATGAGCGTGCGCGGCGCGGGGCGCGCGCAAGTGCTGCGCTTTGAAACCAATGTCGGTGACTTTACCGAGGCCGGGCCTGACCACCCTTTGCGCTTTGAGATTGATAAGAAAAGCGGCGAGCCATCGCCCTATGTGCATGTGCGCGCGCGGCTGGAGGGGCTGATTGCGCGGCCCATATTTTATGATTTGGTCGAGCTGGCAGAATTGCATGAGGGCCAATTTGGTGTCTGGAGTCATGGCGTTTTTTTCGCCATTTCCTCGGCTGAGGAAGCCGGTCTGTAGATGAATTATCGCGCCAAATTACAGTCCATTGTCAGTGATGAATTGCCGACACCCGAGCAGTTAAACGGCTTGGGTCAGTTGCGCGACCAGCGCGTTGAAGGCGATTTGAACGATGATTTGAATCAAGCCGAAATCGAGGAAATGACCAAAGATTTGCGTCTCGCCGCCGTGCTGGTGCCGCTGGTCGAGCATGCCGATGAGCCGTCCATTTTATTGACGCGCCGCGCCGACCATTTAGAAAAACATTCGGGTCAAGTCGCCTTTCCGGGCGGCAAAGTTGAAGACAGCGACGCCACGCCCATTGCCGCGGCTTTGCGCGAAACCGAGGAGGAGATTGGCCTCGACCCGTGGCATATTGAGATTGCCGGTGTGCTGGACACCTATCAGACCGGCACGGGGTTTCTGATTTTGCCGGTGGTCGGTTTTGTGAAACCGGGCTTCACCCTAACGCCCGACAAAAATGAAGTGGCCGATGTTTTTGAAGTGCCCGCGCATATCGCGCTGAGCACGCAAAACTGGAAAACCGATAGCGGCGAATGGAAAGGCCGCATGTGGAACTTTTACTCGATGGATTATCAGGGCTATAATATTTGGGGAGCGACAGCAGGCATGCTGATGCATATGAGCCGGAGGATAGCCGAATGATAAGGGTTCTGGTGATAAATGCGTTTTTGTTCGCGTTGCCGTTTGCGCTGACGTGGATTTGGGTGCGCTTTATCGCGGCCAAACAGCCCGACGCGCAGACGCGGAAATATTATGCCGTCGCGGCGGTGGCCGGATTGGTGTTGGTGGTGGCCAGTCTGGTGAGCTATCGCGCCGGCACCGGCCATGCGACCGGCGAGACCTATGTGCCGCCCAGCTATCAAGACGGGCAAATTGTGCCCGGCAGATTTGAATAGAAGCGATGACCAAACTTGAAGCCAAATTTAGCGGCTGGCTTGCCCGACCGCAGACGCAATCTGTGCTCAGCGTGTTGAACGCCGATGGCGCGACCACGCGCTGTGTCGGTGGCTGTGTGCGCGATGCGCTGATGGGCGTTGCAACGCCCGACACGGAAGTCGATATGGCGACCGACCTGCCGCCGCAAGAGGTGATGGCGCGGCTCAAAAAAGCCAAGATTAAATGCGTGCCGACCGGCATTAAGCACGGCACGGTGTCGGCCATTTTATATGAGGCGGATAAGCCGCTGGTTTATGAAATCACCACTTTGCGGGTTGATGTGACAACCGATGGCCGCCATGCCGAGATTGCCTTTACCGAAGACTGGCAGGGCGACGCGGCGCGGCGCGACTTCACCATTAACGCGCTTTATGCCGATGCCGATGGCACGCTGCACGACCCGACAGGGCACGGGCTGGCGGATATAAAGGCCAATCGCGTGCGTTTTATCGGCGATGCGGCGGCGCGTATTGAAGAGGATTATTTGCGCGTCTTGCGCTATTTCCGCTTTCACTTTCGTCTCACTCCGGCGGTTGAGATGGACGCTGATGCGCTGGCTGCGTGCCGTACCGCCGCCGTGCCGCTGCGTGGGCTGTCGGGCGAGCGCAAGCAGCAAGAAATGCTGAAAATCATGGCGCTGCCTGATGCCGATAAGGCGGCGCGCGCGCTTCAAAAGGCCGATTTATTGCGCCCCGTTTTGGGCCCTATTTTTGCCGAGGCGGTGCCGGTTGAGTTCGATATGCTGGCGGCGATGACCGGCCTTGCCAATGATCCGCTTTTGCGGCTGATGGCGTTGTTGCCGTCAACTGAGGCGGCGCAAACGCTGGCGGCGTCTTTGCGCTTGTCGAATAAGCAGAAAATGCGCCTCACCAAAGCGATGGAGATGCCGCTGGATTTGGCGCATCTGCCCGCCGCGCTGTATTTTGATGGCGCGCAAGCGGTGGCCGACCGCGCGCTGCTGGCGCTTGCTTCTCAAACACAGGGCAATGTTGATAATGCCCCCACCCTGCAAGCGGCTGTGGCCGCGGCGCAAGATTATGTGCGGCCGAAATTCCCGCTCACCGGCGCGATGATGCAAAAGGCCGGTCTGGCCGATGGCCCCGCTATGGGGCAAATGGCCGCCGCGCTGGAACGCTGGTGGGTCGCGCAGGGCTTTCCTGATGTCGATGCGGTGCAGCGCGAGTTGGAGGAGCGGGTTTAAGGGCGACCCACCCGAAAAGATTGGCCGCCCTTGCTTTTAGAATTTGACTAACGCGCCGATGGTTAGACGGCTCAATTCAGCATCATCATAATCGGCTATGTTATATTC
>FZLQ01000114.1 GCA_900197605.1 Phyllobacteriaceae bacterium Water-Bin73 | reverse complement strand
ATCAAAACCGGCTGCCGGTCGGGGGTCGAGGGCGCGTATCGCCTGCAAATAAGGCGGCAGCGCATCGCTCTCAATCCCCATCGCCGCCGCGAGAGAAGCCATATCGCCGCGCCCCAAAATATCCAAATTATCCAGCAAGGCCTGATGGCGTGGCGTCCAATCGCCTGAGGCGCGCAATTGCAGGCTCAGACAATCACCCAAATTGCGGGCAAAAACCCCCGCCGGGCTGAAATTTTGAAGCCGGGTCAAAGTGGCCTGCAAAAAATCGGCGGCGACGCCAATCGTCTGACAAATCTCAGCATCGCTTTCACGCAAATAGCCGTCATCATCAAGCCAGCCGGTCAACTCAATGGCCAAAGCGGCCATGTCGCGATCGGTCATTTCTTCGCCAATTTGCTGCAATATATGGCTGCTCAACCCGCCCGTATCGGCGGCACGATTTTCGAGCATGGCCGACACATGGCCGCCCTCGCCGCTATGGTCAGGCGCGGCGAAATCGACCCGCACCGCTTCAATCTTATCGCTCAGCCCCGCCGCGCTTTTGCCATCAACCGTCACCGCGCGCGGCGCGTCGCCATGACCGGCCTCACGAAAATGCGCGGCATCGAAAGCCAGAAACGGATTTTGCTCCATTTCGCGCTTCAGCATGTCGGCCAATTGCACATTGGTCAGTTGCAATAATTCGATGGCTTGCCGCATTTGCGGGTTCATCATCAGCTTTTGCTTTTGCGATATTTCCAGTCGCGGCGAGAGCACCATCGAAAATTCCTTCCGGCGCGCAAGCTAGCGAATTTGGCATGGTTTTTGCAAGGCTTAAAAAATGCGGCTTAATGCGGCCGTTGGCGGCTTAGGATTGCGTCGCGCCGCTTATCCAACCGCCGCCCAAAACGCGGTCGCTATCGGCGGCATAAAATACGCAAGCCTGACCGGGCGAGACACCCTCTTCGGCTTCGGCCAGCACAATTTCGGCGCTGCCATTATCGTTTAATGTCAATTCAGCCGCCGCCGGTTCGCCGGTCGAACGAATACGCGCCCGCACGGGCAGGACAGTTTCGCCGCCATCGCCCAGCCAATTAACTTCATCAAGCTGAATACGCGCGCGCGCCAACGCCTCACGCGGGCCGACAATCACCTCGCGTTTATCGGCATCAATCGCCACAACATAAAGCGGGTCGCCGGTGGCAACCCCCAGCCCGCGGCGTTGGCCGACCGTGTAATGCAACACGCCCTGATGCTGACCCAAAACCGCGCCATCCATTGTGCGGATTTCGCCGGGCAGGCTGCAATCGGGGCGCAAGCGCTTAATCACGCCGGCATAATCGCCATTCGGCACAAAGCAAATATCCTGACTATCCGGCTTATCGGCAACTTGCAGACCAATCAGCGCGGCGTAATCGCGAATTTCCTCTTTGGTCAAATCTGCCAATGGAAAGCGCAAAAAGTCCAATTGCTCTTGCGTGGTCGAAAACAGAAAATAAGATTGGTCACGCGCCAAATCGCGCGGGCGGTGCATTTGCCAACCCGTCGCGCCCTGCTGCGTCGCGATATAATGTCCGGTCACCAATGCCACCGCGCCCAATTCGCGCGCCGTTGTCAGCAAGTCGCGAAACTTCACGGTTTCATTGCACCGAATACACGGTATCGGCGTGTGCCCGGCCAAATAGCCATCGACAAACTCGTCCATCACGCTTTCTTTGAAGCGCGATTCATAATCCAAAACATAATGCGGCATATCGAGCTTGGCGGCGACAGCGCGGGCATCGTGAATATCTTGTCCGGCACAGCACGCGCCTTTGCGGCGTATCGCTTCGCCATGATCATAAAGCTGCAAAGTAATGCCGACCGCATCATAACCGGCGCGTTTGACCAAAGCCGCGGCGACCGAACTATCGACACCGCCCGACATGGCAATCACCACGCGCTGCCCTGCCCGTTCCTCGGCAGAGGTTTCGCCACCCGATAATTGGGCGCCGATGCCGAGGTCAATCAAAGGCATTTTTTCAAGCACAGATGGGGTCAATACATCGCTCATGGCGCGTTCACTATAGCATCACAAGGGCGCTTACAACCCCCTCAAACTGTCAAATGGCGCTGCTCACAAGCGCTCACGAAAAGTTGATTTGTTTGTGAGCGCTGTTTCATGGCCTTAATGACGCATGAATTTTGTTAATGGAGATTAAAAAATGCGTATTTTGTTGGTAGAAGATGACATGATTTTGGCGCAAAGCCTGACCGACCGCCTTGAGGGACAGGGCTTTCACGTTGACGAGGCCGATCGCGGTGAAGACGCTCTCGAATTATCGGATTTATACGAATATCAAGTGATGATTCTGGATCCCGGCCTGCCCGATATGGGCGGCGATGAGGTGCTGGATAATTTGCGTGCCAAAAATGAGCGATTGCCGGTGCTGGTGCTTTCCGGCGAGGCCGATGTTGAGGCGCGGCTGTCTTGCCTGCGCAGCGGTGCTGATGATTACCTCACCAAGCCCTTTAATATGGAAGAATTGGTCGCCCGCTTGCACGCTTTGGTGCGCCGCGCCAATGGCCACGCCAATAATCGCCTGCAATTTGGCGATCACGCTCGATTTGACGGCGCGCGATGTGCGGGTCGGCGACACGCGGGTTGAATTGACCTCGAAAGAATATCAAATGCTCGAATTGCTGTGTCTGCGTAAGCGCAGCGTCGTGTCAAAAGAGAGTTTTCTCGACCATCTTTATGGCGGCATGGACGAGCCGGAAATGAAAATCATCGATGTCTTTATCTGCAAGCTGCGAAAGAAAATCGAAACTGCCGGCGCGCAACACGCGCTTATTGAGACAGTTTGGGGACGCGGCTATCGGGTCGATATTCCTGAACAAAAGTGCAGCGCCTAAACAGGGCTTTCTGCGCGCATCGCATCGGTGCGGGGCAGTTGGACAAATTCGGGGCATGTGATAAGCAAATGCCATGAAACGCACTGATTTTGATTCAAATTTTGACCCGCACGCCCCCGCCTTTATGCAAGCATTGTGCCAAATGGCGTTAGATGCCGGTGCCGTGATTATGGACCATTATCGCGCCGGTGTTGCGGAAGAAACCAAAGCCGATAAATCGCCGGTCACGCAAGCCGACCGTGATGCCGAAATTTTACTCGAAGCGGCGCTTCGAAAAATTGCGCCCGAGATTCAAGTTATCGGCGAAGAGGCTTGCGCCGAAACCGTGCCGGACAAACTCGATGAGATGTTTTTCCTTCTCGACCCGTTGGACGGCACCCGCGATTTTGTCGCCAAGCGCGATAATTTCACCGTCAATATCGGCCTGATTAAAGGCCAATATCCGATTGCCGGTGTGATTTATGCGCCGGTGCATGAGATGCTTTATTTCAGTGGCACTGATGGCGCTTATCGTTTGGCGATTGCACCCGATGGTGCGCTCGATATCAGCCAAGCTGAAAAACTGACTACGCAAAAAGCCGACCCGAGCGGTCTGCGCGTGATTGCCAGCCGCTCGCATCGGGGCGAACAAACCGACCAGATGATTGCCAGCCTCAATGTCAAAGAAACCATCGCCACGGCCTCATCTTACAAATTTTGCTTATTGGCCGAAGGCACGGCGGATTTTTATCCGCGCTATGGCCGCACAATGGAGTGGGACACCGCCGCCGGACAAGCCATTTTGGAAGCCGCGGGCGGGATTGTGACCACCGAAGAGGGGACCCCCTTACCCATGGCAAGCCTGCGGGCCG
>FZLQ01000101.1 GCA_900197605.1 Phyllobacteriaceae bacterium Water-Bin73 | reverse complement strand
GGGGCGCGTGATGGCGATTTTACGCGCCAGTGGCGCGTCAGCATAGGCGGCAAGACTGCGGTCCAACACGGTCTCATTGTCGAGATGCGCTTGCAGCTTATCGGCTGCGCCAAAGCGGTGAGACGCCCCGGCGGCCAAAACGATTGCCGCAATTTTTGCTTGCTGCGCCATTATCGGCGGCGCTTCTCGACGATTTGCGCCAGAATAGACAGGGCAATTTCAGACGGGTCTGTCGCGCCAATATCAAGGCCGACCGGCCCGATAATATCCTCAAACGGACGCGCGCCGGTTTGCAGTAAATCGCGTCTCTGCTCATGCGTTTTACGACTGCCCAATGCGCCAATATAATGTGCCTGTGAATCCAGCGCGGCCTGCAAAATGGCAGTCTCCATTTCATGTTCATGGAACAGGGTAATGACGGCAGAAAATGCGTCAAAATCGGCGCTGTCAAATTTGCTTTGATGGGTCATGGGCTGCGCCTCAATCCCCATCTCGCCCAGCGTGGTTAAGCTGGCCTCATCATTACTATGCGCGATAATTTGATAATTCATTGCATGGGCCAATTCGGCAAAGCTGATTAATTGTAGACCGGCACCGAAAATATGCAGGCGATATTCCGGCGAATAAGCCATCGCCTTGTCGCTGTCCGCCGTCGCGCTAACCGCCAAGCTGTTATCCAGCTGCACGGCGACAAAAGCCGTTTGGCGCGCCATATGCAGGGCTGACACTTGCGCGGTGATGTGGGTGAGGTCAGCGCCGTTAAACAGAATATCCAGCCCCGAGCCGCAAGGCAGCACAACATCGAGATAGGGGCTGTCCTTGCCATAGCGCGTCACATGGTTACGTTTTTCAGTGACAGCAATTTGGAGTTCGGCAATAATTGCTTCTTCAGCACAACCCGAGGAGATATTGCCGATATAGCGGCCATCTTCGGTAAGGGCGATTTGCGCGCCAATGGGGCGAGGGCTGGAGCCGTCTATACCAATGAGTGTGGCCAAGCCGGTTTTGTGACCCTGCGCTTGCCATTCTGTCAGGCGCGCGAAAATATTGTGTTCAAACATAAGTTCATCAAAGCGTGTTTCGTAAAGATGGACAATATTATTAGACAAGACGCAGCGTCTCGTCTATGCTTAACCGATAATTTGGAGGGGCTTATGACAAAAGTATTGGTAACGGGCGCAACTGGTTTCATCGGTTTGCATTGCATCGCGCAACTCTTGGCGCAAGACTATGAGGTTGTCGGCACCATCCGCTCCGTGTCACGCAAAGACGAAGTTGTCGAGGCCATGTCAAAGGCAGGCTTATCGACCGACAAGCTGTCTTTGGTCGAAGCTGACCTGACCAAAGATGCGGGCTGGGACGACGCCGTGAAGGGTTGCGAATATGTGCTGCACGTCGCTTCGCCGTTTATCGTTGGCATGCCCAAGCATGAAGATGAATTGATTGTGCCTGCGGTTGGCGGCGTAGAGCGTGTGCTGCAAGCGGCCATTCGGGCGGGTGTGAAGAAAACGGTTCTGACCTCATCTTGCGCGGCGATTGACAAAACGCATGACGGTAAAACGCATTTTACCGAAGCCGATTGGACCGATGCCGAGCATCCTAAGACGCCGCCTTATAATAAAAGTAAAACACTGGCCGAGCGTCGCGCTTGGGAAATTTGTAACGCCCAAACCGGCGACAATAAAATGGCTCTGGCGGTGATAAATCCGGCTGGCGTTGTCGGGCCGGTTTTGTCTGACGATATCGGCACGTCGAATGTCTTCATCAAGCAAATCATTACCGGCGAAGTGCCGGGCAACCCGAAAATGCATTTGGGTTTTGTCGATGTGCGCGATGTTGCGTCGCTGCATTTATTGGCGATGCAACAAGATGCGGC
Organism: Phyllobacteriaceae bacterium Water-Bin73; assembly: GCA_900197605.1. Taxonomy (GTDB): domain Bacteria; phylum Pseudomonadota; class Alphaproteobacteria; order RS24; family RS24; genus UBA8337. Next base: position 2,680 of record FZLQ01000101.1, on the reverse strand, counting down.
CAATGGTGAGCGCTTTATTGCCAGTGAGCGGGAATATTGGTTTCGGGAAATCTCAGAGATGTTCCGCGAGGCGGGGTTTGACAAAGCCCCGAAAAGAGAATTGCCGAACTTTTTCGTGAAGGCGATGGGTTACATCAATCCTGACTTGAAGCAATTGGCAAATTTTGTTGGCAAAGAAATGTACACGGCCAGCGAAAAGCCGAAGAAAATATTGGGCTGGAAGCCTCGTCATGCCGGTGAAAGTCTGGTTGAGACGGCAAAGTTTCTCGCTGATAATGGTTTGGCCGACTAAAACATTACAGGAAACAATAAAGGGCGCGGTTTACGCGCCCTTTATTTGCGGCCAGCTGTTACTCGGATTTGTAATCATAAATTACGCCCCGCGCGACATGGGGCAGGGTGCGCGATGAAAGCTTTTTATGATGCGGGTCCGCATTATAGGCTTGCAACGCGGCCTCGTCTTTGAACACCATAGTGAAAGCGACCGAAAAACTGTCATCGACAACTTCGCGGGGGCTCTTAATGGGCTGGCCGACATAGACTTTTTCTACCATTGGCATGCGCTCAATTGATTTGGTGTTGACGATAATCTCTTCGACTTTGCCGGCCGGTGTGTCGGCCTTTAGCCAAAATACCACCGTATGGAATACCGTTGATGGGGCGGCATGAAGTGGTGTTGCAACACTGAGCGCCAGCAAAACCGCTATCATATGGCTTGTTCTCATCATTTTTGATTTCCTTCTTTGTTGGTCGGCCAAACCTGGTTCAGTACTAGGCTTTTTTGCCGGTTTTAATATCGTCATAAGAAATGGGCAGGCTAAGCGCACGATATCCGGTGGCTTGGCGAATGGCATTGGCAATCGCGCCGGGCCCGGCGATTAACGCGACCTCACCGGCACCGGCAGGCGGCAGCCCCGGCTGGTCGATAATATCAGTGTCAACGCTCGGCATGTCGGCCATACGCGGAATGGTGTAATTATCGAAATTCAAGCTTTGAATCGTATCATCACCGATTTCATATTTCTCCATCAGCGCCATGCCGACACTCCACGCAATATTGCTTTCCATTTGCGCGCGCAATTGGTCGGGATTGACGGCAAGGCCGACATCTTCAACGCAACACATATGCATCACTTTAATGGTTTGCGTCTTCTCATCGACAAACACATCAGCACTGGCGGCGACATTGCAGCGGTGTTCGTAAATACCGCAAGCATAGCCGCGTCCATATCCTTTGCCTGTCGGCAGGGGTCGTTTTTCAGCCAATTCGCGCACCCGCTCCAGACAGGCTTGCAGGCGCGGATGGTTGCCGGCCATTTGCTCGATTTTATAATCAATCGGATCTCGGCCCAATTGCAGCGCCAGCTCATCAACCGCGGACTCGCGGGCAAATACCGCCGGACCGGCATTGAGTGACCGCCACACGCCCAGATCGATGGGCAAATCAACATCGCTAAATTCAACGCGGTGATGCGGGGCGGCATAAGGCGTCACCGCGCCGCGCACCGTGCCAATATCTTCGCCCAAGCGCATCAGCGGCAACAGCCAGCCCGGCAGACGCTCACGCGCCAGCACAATATGACCGGTCACATAACCATGCCACCAATCCGACAGATTGCCTTTTTCATCGGCGGCCAAGCGAATACGATGCGCCGAAGCGGGGCGGCTGCGGCTGCACATAAATTCGTCAGCGCGCACCCATTGCACCTTAACCGGTCGCTTGACGGCGCGCGCCAGACGCACTGCGTCCATCTCGACTTCATAATGTTCGCGACCGCCAAAGCCGCCGCCCATGCGCTGCGGATAAACAACGACCTCATCTTCGTCCAATCCGGTATCCAGCGCCGCCATGCGTTTCATCGCCCACGGGTCTTGTGTGCCGGTCCAGATTTCGAGCTTATGCGCGGCAGTGCTTGGGTTGAAGCGCGCAATCGCGGCGCGCGGCTCTTGCATGGCGTGGCTTTGGTTTTGCACATCAAAACGCAAATCAATATGCCAATCGGCATCTTTGCGATGGTCTGTTTCTTCGAATATATGTTCCAAATCGCCCTCAGCCATGCGGGCATCGACATCAATTATTTTGGCAATCTCATCATCGTTAATCGGCTGTTCGAGTTTCCAAGTGACGTTAATCTGCGCCATCGCCGCATCTACCGCGCTTGGCGTTTTGCACACCACCCCGACAAATTCGTCTTCGCGCACGAGTTTTATCAGCCCTTTGACCCCCTCAACGCCACTTGTGTCGAGCGTATCAATGCGCGCATTCCGCACGGGCGGTTTTATGGCGCGTCCATACAAAACGCCGTCCATCGGGACATCAGCCGCATAAACCGGCGCGCCGGTTATCAGCTTTTGCATGTCGAGCGGTCGCGTGGCGCGGCCAACCTGCTTTTTGGCACGGGTCTTGTCGAAGGTATAAAGCGCGGGCAGGGGCTTGCTCTCGTCAAACTCAATCATGGCCGATGTGTCGTCAACCAAATCGGCATAAACCAATTGCTGATTTTCTGCCGTGGTGAAGCCGCCCGGCGCATCTAAAATCAAATCAACAGATTTGTTCAGCTTGGTGGCGGCGCGAGCGCGCAGGGTTTCGCGCAACATGGCCGCCGCTGCGGCAGTGGGGTGCGAGAAGGCGGTCATCGACATGCTGCCCGCTGTGACGGCAATCGGCGGCACATCGCTG
>FZLQ01000130.1 GCA_900197605.1 Phyllobacteriaceae bacterium Water-Bin73 | reverse complement strand
CGGCTCAATATTAAAAGTGTAAGCGCCCGTCTTATCGACATTTAGCTTGGCGATACGCGGCGACTGCCCTTCCACATCAATTGATAATTCGTAACTCAAATCGAGGCTTTGAAAAATATCGCCACGGGTTTTGCGCGCCGAAAACAAGCCCTTCATTTTAATCCACGCATTATCAAATGCGCGCTCCTCAAAACTCGGATGAGGAATACCGAGAAAGCTGATAAGAAAATCGCCATCTTCGCGTGACAAAATAACGAAGTCATAAAGCGACTGACCGCTATTCCAATCAAACTCACCATCTGAACAGAAGGTAACTTTGTCCGCGTTGAAAACACTGGCTTGTGCGAAAGCCGATGGCGTCACAAGTGCCGAAAGCAGCAATATGACGGGGAGGTTGAGATAATGTTTTATTTTCATGCGCGGAAAATAGCAGAATCGTTTTCTGGCGCAATGCGACCTTTTGAGAACCTGTTTTCGAGCCTATTGGGTGCGCGCCGCCTCAGCCAGACGCAGCAGGCGCAGCATATTTCCGCTCCATATTTTCTCAATGGTTCGGGTGCTGACCGATGCAGCGCGCAAGGCCTCAGTGATTTTCGGCAAGTCCGAAACATCTTGCAAGCCGTTCACCCCACCACCACCATCCCAATCGAGACCAATGCCAACATGATCGGGGCCCATTAAGGCCAGCGCATGAAATATATGATCCATGACATCTGACAGCTCGGCATAATCGGGCGGATATTTTTTATCGAGCGCACGGCGGTCGGCAATAAAGGCTTTATGGTTTTCCCGCATGCCTCCTGGGGCGTTTTGATATTTCCGATACAGACCGATAAATTCAGGCAAGCGTCGGGGGTCGGTATTCAAGTCGCGCAAATATCCAGACAGCGAGTTAATCTGAATAACCCCGCCGGATTGCGCCAGCTTTTTCAGCAAGGCATCGGGCACATTGCGCGGGTGTTCATAAAGATGGGCCGCGCCCGAATGCGACAAAATAATAGGCGTGGTTGAGAGAGCTATCGCTTGCGCCAGCGCCTCATCATGGGCGTGAGACAAATCAACAATCATGCCCAGCGCATTGGCGCGCTTGATAAGCGCCCTGCCCAATGGCGATAAGCCGCCCCATTTCTGCCCCGCCTTATCGGTTGAGCTGTCGGCGAATTGATTATTACGCGAATGAACCAGCCCGACCATACGCACACCGGCGGCGTAAAACTCATCAAGCAAATCGATATTCGTGCCGAGAGGATAGGCGTTCTCAATGCTTTTATAGACCACGCGCTTGCCCGAAGCGGCAATGCGCGCCGCCTCATCGGCTTGCAAAGCCAGCGCAAAATCATAGGATAGATTGCGAACCATCTCGTCAATCACCACGCTACGTTGGCGCGCATGAGCCAGAGCTTTGGCGTAACCCTGTTCGGTGAGGGGGCCTTGCGCCGTGTAAATAACCCAAAAGCCGCCATCGAGACCGCCCTCTTTCATGCGCGGCAAATCAACCTGAGCATAATCCTGCATCCAGTCATGGCGGTGGCTGATGTCAAAGCCTGCGCGGTCGAGCACCAGGGGCGTGTCGAGATGGCTGTCCAGAGCCAGCATATCATCATGGGTTTTCAATTGGCTTTGCGGCGCGTCGCAACCGACAAGCGCCATTGCCAAACCAATCGCGGCCATAGAGTGAAAAAGTTTCATACGCATAAGAACTCCTGTGTTTCAGACTATTGCCGCTTGGCAGGCTGTGCAAGCTCAGGCATGGTGGCTGCTGCCGTGGGAGGGAGACACCAAAATGAACGTTGCACCGCGCAGGCTCGGTTGGGGTCAAAAGATTGGCTATGGCAGTGGCGACTTCGCCTTTAATTTATATTGGCAAGGCATCAGCCTTTATCTCTTCTATTTTTATACAGATGTGTTGGGACTGCCAAATGCAATGGCAGGGATTATTTATGCCATTGGGTCATTTTGGGATGCCGGCACAGACCCGATTATGGGCTATCTCGCTGACCGTACCCGCTCGCGCTGGGGTCGTTACCGGCCTTATTTGCTATTCGTCCCGATACCGATGGCGTTTGGTTATATGCTGCTCTTATGGCACCCGGGCGATATGTCCCTCACCGCTTTAGGGCTGACGGCATTGGTCGGCCAATTGGTTTTCCGCCTCTTGTTCACAATGGCCTCCACCCCCTATTCTGCCCTGATGGCGCGCATGACCAGCAATTCAGAAGACCGTGCCGGTATGGCAGGGGCGCGCCTGCTCATTGCTTTTTT
>FZLQ01000103.1 GCA_900197605.1 Phyllobacteriaceae bacterium Water-Bin73 | reverse complement strand
CCTCTGCGTCAGTCGCCAGACGACCGCCCTTATTGCGACAGGCATTTTGAATACGCCACGGCCATTGAGGTATTGTTTTAGATTTTCAGCATATTTGAAGCAGCTACTGGCGCTTGTGACATCGGTCGAGAGCGTTACGCAACGAACCAGCTTAATGCCAAGCTCGGTTGTGCCGGTTAAGCCGTTTACAGGGATAGAAAGTCTTGCTCAATGGCGCGCGCGGCCAGATTGCCGTTTGCCAGTGCTGTTTCTTTTTTGGCGGCATTAATATAGCCTTTAAGCCAACGATTCCGACGGCGGCCAGAATGCCGATTATTGCAACAACGACAAGAAGTTCGATAAAGGAAAAAACCGCGGACACTCGAGAGAACATAATTTGTACACCACATAATTGTTAACTCGGTGGTAACAAAAGATTATTGGTACTCCAAGCCGTCAAAGGCCGGAACGACATTTTTCGGCAAATCGTTGCATAATTGCCGATAGTCCAAATCGACATGCAAATTGGTCAAAATGGCTTGTTTTGGCTTAAAGCGCTCAATTTCTGCCAAAGCGCGGTCCAGATGAAAATGCGTCGGATGCGGGTCACGACGCAAAGCGTCAATAATCCAGCAATCCAAACCCTCAAGCACCGCATAGCTTTCTTCCGGTATATCACTGATATCGCTTGAATAAGCAACACCGCCAAAGCGAAAGCCAAGCGAGTCAATATTGCCGTGAATTTGCCGAAACGGCATCGCGCTTATGGTGCCGCCAGCGCCGGTGACGTTGATTTCCTGATATGGCGTGCTGATGCGGTTATCCTTCAAAATAGCCGGATAAAGCATGTCTTTTGCTTGTTCAAAGCAATAGCCGAATCGATTGGTCAGGGTTTTGGCGGTTGCGCCGTCCATAAACACCTCAATGCGCTTTTGTTTGGCGTACACCATCGCTCGCACATCATCAATGCCGTGGGTTTGGTCGGCGTGGTCATGCGTATAGAAAATGGCATCAAGCCAAGTGACATTCGCGTCAATAAGTTGGGCGCGCATATCCGGCGAGGTATCGACCAACACGGCGGTCATGCCTTCATCGGTTTTTTGCTGCACCAGCATCGAGCATCGCGTGCGGCGATTTTTCGGGTTTTCCGGATCGCATGCGCCCCAATTTCCGTCAAGGCGCGGCACGCCGCCAGACGATCCACAGCCCAGAATACGAAAAGTCAGGCTCATGCCTGCGTCACCGGTCGTTTGGCTTTGCTGAACAGGGTAAAGAAATTATCGGTTGTCACGCGCGACAATTCCTCAACCGATACGCCCTTCAACTCGGCTAACATGGCTGCCGTGTCGGCGACAAATGACGGCTCATTGCGCTTGCCGCGATGCGGCACCGGCGCGAGATAGGGTGAATCGGTCTCGACCAAAAGCCGGTCCAGCGGCACGGATTTAATGGTCTCGCGCAAATCGGCTGCGCTTTTGAAGGTCGCAATGCCGCTAATGGAAATATAAAACCCGATATCCAAAGCGCGGCGCGCCAGTTCAGGCCCCGCCGTGAAGCAGTGAATAAGGCCGGGATAGTCACCCTTCCCCATTTCATCTTCGAGAATATCGGCCGTGTCTTCATCGGCATCGCGCGCATGCACAATCAGGGGCAAGCGACTGACGCGACAGGCTTCAATATGCGCACGGAAATTGCGTTGCTGCGCGGCGCGCGGGCTGTGCTCATAAAAATAATCCAGACCGGTCTCGCCAATGCCGACAACTTTTTCGTGCTGCGCCCATGCCACCAGTGTCTTGGCAGATGTTTCCGGCTCGCGCCCGGCTTCATGCGGATGAATGCCGACCGAACAAACCAGCGCGTCATCGCTCTCTGCGAGCTTGATGATTTTCTCGGCTTCGGTGATTTTGGTTGAAATCGTCACCATAAGATCAACGCCTGCGGCTTTGGCGCGGCTCAGAACCGCATAGCGGTCTTCGTCGAAATCTTTGAAATCCAAATGGCAATGGCTGTCGATAAGCATGTCAGTCCCTATTTGCCGCCCTAAATATATTGCCCGTCATCGACGGTAATGGTTGTGCCGGTCATGCCACTGCCTTGTGGCCCGGCCAGCAATAGCAGCGCCCCGTCCAAATCGCCCTTATCAGCCAACCGACGGCGTGGCCAGCTTGCAATCTGCTTTTTACCGCCATCGGTTTTCCACCAAAAATCATTGATTTCGGTTTCGATATAACCGGGGCAAATGGCGTTTACGTTGATATTCTTGGTGACCCATTCGCGTGCCAGCCCGCGCGTCATCATAACGATGCCCGATTTTGATGTGCAATAAGGCGTTAATCCGGGCAGCACTTTGAAGCCACCAACCGAAGCGATATTGACGATGCGGGCCGCATTTCCTGCGCCAATATGATGGCGGGCAAACTCATTGGCCAAAAAAAACGGCGCGGTCAGATTTGTATCGAGCACTTGGCGATAATCATCGGGCGTATATTCGAGCGCCGGTTTGACGACATTCATGCCGGCATTATTCACCAAAATATCCGGCATCATATTTTGCGCGCGCAGGCCCTCGAAGAAGCTGTCAATATTGTCCAAATCGGTCACGTCAAGCGCGACCGCCAGCGCCTTGCCTCCCTGCCCGTTAATCTCAGCTTCCAATTCAGCCAGTTTCTCAGCCCGGCGTGCAGCAATGACGACGCGCGCGCCTGCTGCCGATAAAACTTGGGCAAAGCGCACACCAAGCCCGGAGCTGGCCCCTGTTACCAATGCGGTATGGCCGTTTAAGTCAGTTCCGGTTTCGATTTTTTCCACTTTTGGCTCCTTATTTATGGCGCGCACTTTGACATTGTTTAGCATTCTTTGCCACAATAAAGCTAAGCGAGAATTGAGGCGGGAGAAGAAGATGAGCCAAGCTGAGACTGATAATCTTCCGGTGCTGCAACTGGATGTAATTTCTGATGTGATTTGCCCGTGGTGCTTTATCGGCAAGCGCAAGCTTGATGCGGCACTGGCCGCTCTTGAGGGGGTTCGGATTAATCTGATGTGGCGTCCCTATCAGCTTTATCCCGATACGCCGATGGAAGGCGCAGATCTGAGCACCAAAATAAAAGAGCGTTATGGCGAGGACGGGGTCAAGCAAATGCGCGAGAACATTAAAGCAGCCGCCAAAGGCACGCATATCAATTTCGCCTTTGAGAATATCAAAATCACCCCGAATACGCTGAACGCGCATCGCCTTATCCGTTGGGCGGCCAGCACCGGCCAGCAACACGCCATTGCCGAAGCTTTGTTCTCGGCGCATTTTGAGCAAGGCAAGAATATCGGTGATGTGGCTGTGCTGTTGGAAATTGCCGGTCAGCACGGCCTCGATGTGCCGCTCATGGCTGATTTATTTAAGGGCGATAATGATATTGAGGCGACGCGCAATGATGATGCCGCCGCGCGCGAGCTTGGCGTGCATGGTGTTCCCGCCTTTCTGGCCGGTGGCAAGTTTTTGCTCATGGGCGCGCAAGAGCCTGAATATCTTAATCGATTTATCGAAAAAGCGCGGCAAAAGCTCGCGGTGCAATAATCAGGCCGCCAGTTCGGCCAACTGCCCCGCAACAATGCCGGAGATACGCAGCCGCTCATCGGCATCTTCTGCTTTGGCGCGGAAGACAAGGCTTTGGTCGGGGCGAATTTTTATGCGTTCTTGATTGGTGGAAACATGCGCCAGCAGCTTTTCGGGATTGGCAAAATGCTGATCGCGGAAGACGACAGCGATGCCTTTAGGCCCGGCATCAATCTTTTCAATGCCGGCAGCCAGACAGTCAATTTTAATGGCCAGCACAGAAAGCAGGTGTTGCACCTCGTCCGGCATTGGCCCGAAGCGGTCAACCACTTCAGCAGCGAAAGCATCAATATCGGCGCGCTCTGTCAGTCCCGACAGGCGGCGATACAGCCCCATACGCAAATCAAGGTCCGGCACATAAGTCTCGGGTATCAAAACCGAAATGCCGACATTAATTTGTGGCGCCCAGTTTTCCTGCGCCGCCTCGCCCTGTCGTTCAGCAACGGCCTCTTCCAGCATGGCTTGATAAAGCTCATAGCCGACTTCTTTAATATGGCCGGATTGTTCCTCCCCGACGAGATTGCCTGCGCCACGTAAATCGAGGTCATATGAGGCCAGATTAAAACCCGCCCCAAGACTGTCGAGCGTTGGCTTACTTTT
>FZLQ01000104.1 GCA_900197605.1 Phyllobacteriaceae bacterium Water-Bin73 | reverse complement strand
CAATCGGCGGTAATGATTGAAGCCGGGCGCACGCTCGGCCTGTCGCCGCTCAATTGTTTTATGCGTATCGGCCTGCCATTGGCGCGACCGGCCATTATTGTCGGCATTGCTTTGGTGCTGATGGAGTGCATGAACGATATTGGCGCGGTCGAGTTTTTGGGCGTCAACACGCTGACGCTCGGCGTTTATGACACATGGGTAGTGCGCGGTAATTTGGCGGGCGCGGCGCAATTGGCACTTACCCTACTCGCCTTTATGGCCTTGCTGCTGGCTTTGGAGCGCAGCCAGCGCGGCGATAGCGCCCATTATCAACGCCAAGGCCGCCGCCGTAATCTGCCCGATTTTCGCGCCTCACGCCCGATGCTCGTCGCCATGAGCGGCTTCTGCCTCATTCCCATCGCGCTGGGCTTTGCCCTGCCCGTCTCGCTCTTGCTGGTGCATCTGCCCGATGCAAGCTGGCCAGCAGGGCTGACCCGCGCCACATTCCATTCGGTCGGCTTGGCCGCCGCCGCCGCCATCATCGCTGCCGCCTTAGGTCTGATACTGGCTTTTGCGGCGCGCAATGGCACTCCCCTACGGCGCGCCATAACCCGCATGGCCGCATTGGGCTATGCCGTGCCGGGCACGGTTTTGGCGTTGGGTATTATGACGGCTTTGGCGTTTTTGGCCGATGCCAGTGTCGGCTTGATTGTCTTGAGCGGCACTGCCGCGGCGCTCATCATCGCGTATGTGGTGCGTTTTTTATCGCTGTCTTTCGGTACATTAGAGGCCGGTTACACACAAATTGCCCCGGGATTGGATATGGCGGCGCGCAGCCTCGGCGCAAATATGAACGCCACTTTAACCCGCGTGCATTTACCGCTTTTGCGCGCGCCATTAGTGACCGCGATATTGCTGGTTTTTGTCGATGTGATGAAAGAGCTTCCGGCCACTTTAATTCTGCGCCCGTTTGATTTCGAAACTCTGGCGACCGGTGTTTACACTTATGCCTCGCTTGGCCAAATGGAAGACGCCGCCCTGCCCGCGCTGATTATTCTCACAGTCGGGCTGGTGCCGGTCATTTTGGGCATTGGCGTGATGGAGCGGCTCAGAAGTCGCTAAGCCGTCTCGCTGAAGAGTTCTCGCCCAATCAACATGCGCCGAATTTCAGATGTACCCGCGCCGATCTCGGCCAGCTTGGCATCGCGCAAAAAACGCCCGACCGGATTATCATTCACATAGCCATTTCCGCCCATCAGCTGGATCGCATCAAGCGCGCATTGTGTGGCGTTCTCGGCGGCGAATAAAATCGCAGCCGCCGCATCTTTGCGCGTCGTCTCGCCCCGGTCGCAGGCTTGGTTGACGGCGTAAACATAAGCGCGCGACGCCGACAGCTTGGTGTACATATCGGCCAGCTTGCCCTGCACCAGTTGAAACGTGCCAATGGACTGGCCGAATTGTTCGCGCTGATGAATATAAGGCAACACGGTATCGAGGCAGGCCTGCATAATGCCGACCGGCCACGCCGCCAGCACGGCGCGCTCATAATCAAGCCCGCTCATCAGCACTTCGACCCCCTGATTAAGCGGCCCCATCATATTTTCTTCCGGCACTTCGCAATTATCAAACACCAGCTCGCCGGTCTCAGAGCCGCGATGCCCCAGCTTGTCGAGCTTTTGCGCGCAAGAAAAACCTTTGAAATCTTTTTCAATAATAAACGCCGTGATGCCGCGCGAATTGGCGTCCGGTTCGGTTTTGGCATATACCACCAGCACATCTGCCGAGGGGCCATTGGTAATCCAGAACTTGCCGCCGTTGAGAACATATTTATCGCCCTTTTTCTCGGCCTTAAGGCGCATGGAAACAACGTCAGAACCGGCGCCGGTCTCAGACATGGCCAGCGCGCCCAAATGTGCGCCCGATACCAGCTTGGGCAGATATTTCTGCTTTTGCGCCTCATTGCCCCAACGGAAAATTTGATTGATACATAAATTGCTATGCGCCCCGAAAGACAGCCCGACCGAGGCCGACGCGCGCGAAATTTCTTCAACGGCAATGGCCTGCGCCGTATAGCCCATCGCCACGCCGCCATATTCTTCCGACACAGTCAGCCCATGCAAACCCAATTCGCCCAACGGCTCCCAAAGGTCGCGCGGGAATGTGTCCGTGCGGTCAATTTCGTCCGCCCGCGGTAAAATTTTATCATCGACAAAACTCCGCAAACTATTGCGCATCATATCGAGCTCTTCGCCCAGATTAAACTCAAGCATCGGATAGCTATTGGACAACATCAGCGCTTCCTTTCAGCAGATACAAAAAGGCCGACAGGTCGCCCCATCGGCCTTTCAAAAATTTTACTCAGCAGCAACCGCGCCCATGACGGCTTTGGTTTCGAGGAAATCCTCAAACCCATGCTCGCCCCATTCGCGGCCATTGCCCGATTGCTTATAGCCGCCGAAAGGCGCCATCGGGTCAGGACCGGCGCCGTTCAAATGCACATTACCGGTGCGCAACTGAGCCGCGACTTCCGCCGCCCGCTCGGTGCTGCCGGCCTGCACATAGCCCGACAGGCCGTAAACCGTATCATTGGCAATCGCAATGGCTTCTTCTTCCGATTCATATTTCAAAATCGACAAGACCGGACCAAACACTTCTTCGCGCGCAATGGTCATATCATTGGTCACATTGGCGAAAATGGTCGGCTTCACATAATAACCGGCATTCAGACCATCGGGTTTGCCCGGGCCACCGGTAACCAATTCCGTGCCTTCATCAATGGCTTGTTCAATCAGCGATTGAATTTTTTCAAACTGCATTTCGCTGACCACCGGACCAATGGTGGTGTCGCCTTCATTCGGGTCACCGACTTTCACTTGCTCGGCAGCCGCTTTGGCAATTTCCACCACTTCATCGTGACGCGCAGCCGGCACCAACATGCGGGTCGGTGCGTTGCAAGACTGGCCTGAATTCATGAAGCAGCTTTGGACACCTGCGGCGACAGCCGTGTTGAAATCGGCATCATCGAGAATGATATTGGCAGATTTGCCGCCCAGTTCTTGTGCGACGCGCTTCACCGTATCGGCAGAGCTTTTGGCCACGGCAACACCGGCACGGGTTGAGCCGGTAAAGGACATCATATCAATATCAGGATGTTGAGACATGGCTTCCCCGACATTCAGACCGTCACCATTAACCAGATTAAACACACCGGCAGGCACGCCTGCATCGTCGAGAATTTCAGCCCACAGCGCGGCGTTAAGCGGCGCGACCTCAGACGGCTTCAGCACCATGGTGCAGCCCGCCGCAATGGCCGGTGCCACTTTACAAGCGATTTGGTTAATCGGCCAATTCCACGGCGTAATCAAGCCGCATACGCCAACCGCTTCTTTGCGGATAAGCGTTGTGCCATGCGCTTTTTCAAACTCATAATCAGCCAGAATGGCGCGCACCGTGCCGAGATGCGCCAAGCCCATCGCCGCTTGAGCAGCTTTCGACAGCCACATGGGCGCGCCCATTTCAGCCGAAATGGTTTCAACAACCTCGTCATAGCGGTTTTGATAAGACGCCATAATCGCGTCCAGCAAATCAAGGCGCTCTTGCACGCTGGTGGTTGAGAAACTTGGGAAGGCTTTCTTCGCAGCCGCAACGGCCTTGTTCACATCCTCCGCATTACCCATCATAATCTGACCGATAACTTGTTCATTGGCCGGATTGATAACGTCAAACGGTTTTGGGTCAACCGGGTCCACCCATTGGCCGTCAATGTAGAATTTTAAGCAATTTTCCATTTTTATCTCCCTCGAAAATCTTGACGTAATTGAAGCAAATTATAAGGCCTCGGTGCAAACGGAATCTTGTCAAAGCGCGCGCGGTAAAAATCGGCTCAGCCGATAAACATGGCTTTGCAGATATTTGGCCAGATTTTTCGGCGGCAAATGAGCCTCCAGCGTATCGAAATCCATCACATCGCCAATGACCATATCGAGATTTGTGCCGATGCGGCGGCGCACTTCATGAAAAATCAACGCCACGCGCATGGCATAGCTGACATGGCTGGCCATTTGAAACAGCCGCGAATTTTGCCCATCAAAATAAACCGGCAGAACCGCCGCTTTGCTGCGCCGTACCAATTGGCCGACAAGAGGCGCCCAGGGTTCTTC
>FZLQ01000135.1 GCA_900197605.1 Phyllobacteriaceae bacterium Water-Bin73 | reverse complement strand
TCGCAGCCGGGCCGCAACCTCGATGTCTATGCGGTGGATATGGAGCGCGTAGAGGTCCTCGCCGGTCCGCAAGGCACGCTGTTTGGTGCAAGCTCGCAAGCAGGTGTGGTGCGCCTGATTACCAATAAGCCCAACCTCGATGAGGAAATGGTCAAGGTCAATGCCGATGTCAGCTTCACCAAAGGCGGTGAAGCGAGCCGAAAGGTTGAATTGATTTTTAACCAACCGCTTTCCGACACAATGGCTATTCGCGGCGTGATTTTTAACGATTTCCAGGGCGGTTATGTAGACAACGTCGCCGGTACAATCGACGCTAGCGCATCAGGTCGCTTCCGCGAAGCGGGGACCGTGCGCCCCAATGGCGTGCCGGTCAGCACGTCGCGAGCCGGTGTGCAAAGCCGCAGCGGTATTCTGGCGGCGCAAGAGCGGGGCGATTATACCCCTACAGCCGGAGCGCGCGATCCCGCAATTGCTTTGTATGGTGTTGGCGCGGGTGACCGTACCATGCCAGCCGAAGGGCAGTCGTTTAATGATGCATTTCCCGATGTGACATTTATGGCAGCCGATAATGGCGCTTTGGTTGAGGATGATTTCAACGATGCCACCTATAGCGGTTTTCGTCTTGGTGTCACCAAGGAGTTAAATGACGAGTGGACGCTGAACGTCAATCACATGCAACAGGGCGTTGAGTCCGATGGCGTCTTCTTCACCGACCCCGAGTTGGATGATTTGGAAGTGCAGCGCTACGAGCTGGACACAATTAGCGACGACTTTCATAATACCAATTGGACTTTAGAAGGTCGCCTAGGAGCTTTGGATGCACTTTACACGGGTGCGTTTACAAATCGCGAAACCGACCAGAGAGTGGATTACACCGACTATCTCTATGTCGGCCAATATCTGCCTTATTATATCTGCGACAGCTCGGTCACTTATCCGGAATATAATTATGCCTCCAGCTCTTACAACACGGCAGGAATTGAAGTTGAACCCAATCCGATTTCACCATCGGGTGGCTATACGCAAGGCACGCCGTTTGGAGTTTGCCAAGCGCCAAACCTTTTCGTCACATCGGATTCCGAAACCGAAGTTTGGTCGCATGAGTTCCGCGTGCAGTCAGACCAAGACATGCGCCTGCGCGGTACTGCCGGCTTTTATGCCAGCGAGACCGAATTAATGGAACGCGTTGATTTTACTTATCCCGGCTCAGAGAATGTTTTCATCATGCCTCATTTTGAGAAGGACGCAAATAATGCGGCTCTTCGAGGTTTCCACGATACGGGGTACTTTGATGACGTCAATGTCAAAACCGGTTCCGCCCCATTTCCTAATGGGGTGATTTTCAGAAACGATATTAAACGAACCGATGAGCAATTCGGCGTTTTTGGTGAAGTGACATATGATATCCTTCCTGACCTGCTCTCTTTGACGGTCGGAGCGCGTCAATACGATGTAAAAGTCGATATGGAAGGCAGTGCCAACTCGTCTTTCGGTAATGGATTTCATCGAGACGGAGAAGAAAGCGCTGACAAGCGAGCCTTCGGCACAAATATCTCTGACCTTTATGATGGTGATGGCCGGTTCACATTCATCACAGATACGATGCAGAGTACCCACATCACCTTTGTCAAAGCCGGTCTGCCGACTTCGGGAGGTGAAGTGTCGCTTAATGCCGACCGTGCGACGGCCATTCAGCAAATCAAAGATGCACTGATGGCTGCCGATAGCTGGAGCACCAATACGCGCGGGTTCAATGGTCTAAATCTATGCGCCCCGAACGCTATTTGTGAGGCCGAAGTTGCGGGCATTTACAATGCCGTGCATGCGCCGGACAAAGCTGAAACCGACGGCACGATTGCCAAATTCAGCCTTACCTTCACGCCCAATGACGATGTGATGTATTACGCGACTTATTCGGAGGGCTTCCGTCCCGGCCTGCTCAACCGTCCAGGTGGGGCGTATAAAGCGACCGATAATTACACCGTACCGTTCGAATTACAGACCGACGAAGT
>FZLQ01000106.1 GCA_900197605.1 Phyllobacteriaceae bacterium Water-Bin73 | reverse complement strand
CATCACACCACCTCAACTTAACCCGCAAGAATTTGCGCCACGGCTTGATGCGGCTTTGGCCGCCGGTGATGTGGCAAGCCTTCAACTGCGCTTGAAAGATGAGCATAATATGAGCGCGCCCGAGGCACTTATTGAAGCAGCGGTTCACGCGCTGATGCCGATAGCACATAAACATAATGTCGCGTTTATTCTCAATGATGACCCTGCCCTCGCCGCTAAATTTGGCTGCGATGGCGTGCATATCGGCCAAGATGATGCCGCCTATGACGTAGCGCGCGCCGAATTGGGCGATGATAAAATTATCGGCGTTACCTGCCATGACAGCAAACATTTGGCGATGGAAGCGGGTGAAGCGGGGGCTGACTATGTCGCTTTTGGCGCGTTTTACGAGACGCAGACCAAACAGACCAAAACACAAGCCGACCCCGATATTCTGACTTTTTGGCAAGAATTTGTTGAACTGCCCTGCGTCGCCATTGGCGGCATCACGCCCGATAATGCAGCGCCATTAGTCGCGGCAGGTGCTGATTTTATCTCCGCTTCGGGCAGCGTGTGGGGGCATAAGGAAGGCGCTTCAGCGGCAGTGCGCGCCTTTAATCAGATATTTGATGAAGCGCATCAGAAATAAGCATTTGCCGCGCGTCGTCGCTATGCTATCAGACCTCAATTCTGTTTCATCTCAATCTCACCAAGGTGAAGACCATGAAAATCAACGGTAATGAAATCCGCCCGGGCAATGTCATTAAGCATAATGGCGAATTATGGGTTGCGGTGAAGCTGCAGCATGTGAAGCCCGGCAAGGGCGGGGCTTTCGCCCAAATCGAATTGAAGAATCTGCTGAACGGCTCGAAGCTGAATGAACGCTTTCGCTCGGCCGACAAGGTGGAGCGTGTGCGCCTTGAGCAGACCGATTATCAATTCCTCTATGAGAGCGATGACATGCTGGTGTTCATGGACACCGAAAGTTATGAGCAAATTGAACTGCAAGCCGAATTTGTCGGTGACCGCGCCGCCTTTTTGCAAGACGGTATGAATGTTGTGGTGGAAAGCCATGAGGGCAAGCCGATTGGTATTCGCTTGCCCGACCAAGTGACGCTGGAAATTACCGAAACCGAAGCCGTTGTGAAAGGGCAGACCGCCGCCTCCTCTAACAAACCGGCCATATGTGCCAATGGCGTGCGTGTTATGGTGCCGCCCTTTGTGGAAACCGGCGATAAAATCGTCGTCGATACAAACGAAGTCACCTATTTGAAACGAGCTGACTAATGGCACAATCGCCGGCCATGAATGTTATGCGTGCCGCGGTCGAAAAAGCCGGACGCGCGCTGCGTCGCGATTTCGGCGAAGTCGAAAACCTGCAAGTATCAAAAAAAGGCCCGGGCGATTTCGTTTCCCAAGCCGATTTGAAAGCTGAAAAAATCCTCTTTGAAGAATTGTCAGAAGCCCGCCCGGGCTATGGCTTTTTAATGGAAGAGCGCGGCGTCATTGAAGGCGCGGACGCAACCCATCGCTGGATTATCGACCCGCTTGATGGCACCACTAATTTTCTGCACGGCATTCCTCATTTTGCGATTTCTGTCGCGCTGGAGCGCGAGGGCACATTGGTCGCCGGTGTTATTTACAATCCGATTACAGATGAATTGTTTTTCGCAGAACGCGGACAGGGCGCTTACGGGCCAAGCGGACGCTTGCGGGTTGCGGCGCGTGACCGCCTGAGTGAGGCCATCATCTCATCGGGCATGCCCTATAAGGAAAGCGGCAAACGCCCTGAATGGCAGGACAAAATTATCGCGCTATCAAATGATGTTGGCGATATCCGCACATTCGGCTCCGCCGCTCTCGACCTTGCTTTTGTCGCCGCCGGTCGCGTTGACGGCTATCTTGAAACAGGCTTGGGTGCGTGGGATTTAGCCGCCGGTATCGTGCTGGTGCGCGAGGCAGGGGGCTTAGTTTCCGACCACACAAACCGCCAAAGAATGCTGGACGAGGGCAATATTGTCGCCGGTAATGAAACCGTGCACGGCGATCTGCTTAAAAAACTATAAGATTCATTCGGCTGCTTCGCGGCCAAATTGCAAATCGGCAAGCCGCGCATAAAGCCCGTCTTGAGCCAGCAATTCGGCATGCTTGCCGGTGGCGGTAACACGACCGCCTTCCATAACAATAATGCGGTCGGCTTTCAAAATCGTCGCCAGCCTATGGGCAATCACCAAAGTGGTGCGCCCTTCCATTAAATGCCCCAATGCTTTTTGCACCAAAGTTTCGCTTTCGGCATCAAGCGCGCTGGTTGCTTCGTCAAGCAGCAGCACCGGCGCATCGCGCAATATGGCGCGCGCTATGGCAATGCGTTGGCGTTGACCGCCCGACAATGTCACCCCGCGCTCGCCCAATTCGGTATCATAACCTTGCGGCAGACGGGCGATAAACTCATCAGCCTGCGCCGCTTTCGCTGCCGCGATAACTTCATCATCGCTGGCATCGGGGCGCCCGAAGCGAATATTGTCGCGCACGGATTTGGCAAACACGACGGTTTCTTGCGGCACAACAGCCAAAGCACCGCGCACGATTTGAGGCGTCATATCAGGCAGCGCAACGCCATCAATGCTGATGCTGCCGGTCTGGGGATCGTAAAAGCGCGACAGCAATTGAAACACGGTGGATTTGCCCGCGCCCGATGCGCCGACCAATGCCACGGTTTCGCCCGGCGTGACTTCTAACGAAAAACCGCTCAGGGCAGAGATTTCGGGCCGTGTCGGATATTGGAACGTCACATCGTCAAAGGCTATGCGGCCTTGCGTCGGCTGCGGCAAGGATTGCGGATTGGCCGGTGGTTGAATGACCGGCTCAATTTCCAAGATTTCCACCAAACGCTCGGTCGCCCCTGCCGCCAACTGCACCTCGCCCCAAACCTCGGATAAAGCGCCGATAGAGGTCGCGCATAAAACCGCATAGAGAATGAACTGACCCAGCGTGCCGCCGGTCATGGAACCGTCGAGAACGTTTTGCGCCCCCAGCCATAAAATGCCGGTGACACCGGCGAAAACTAGCACAATGGCGATAGCCGTCATACCGGCACGCGCCCAAATTCGTAGCCGCGCCGTGTCGAATGAGTTTTCAATTGCCGAAGAGAATACACGGCGGTCTTCGTTCTCATGGGTGAAGCTTTGCACCGTTTGCATGGCAGTGATTGTTTCGGCAGCGTGACTTGCTGTGTCGGCAATGCGGTCTTGGCTGGCCCGCGCCAAACGGCGTACCACCCGCCCGAACACAATCACCGGCACAATAATGGCGGGCAAAGTCAGCGCGGCCAGTCCGGCCAATGAGGCGCTGGTATAAACCAACATAATGGCTGAGCCGACAAACATGAACAAATTGCGCAAGGCGATAGAGGCAGACGAACCCACAACGGTTTTGATCAGCGTGGTGTCTGCAGTGAGCCGCGACAACACCTCTCCGGTCCGCGTAACCTCAAAAAATGCCGGAGACAGGGTCGTGATGTGATTGTAAACGGCGGCGCGCAAATCGGCTGTCACGCGCTCGCCTATCCATGAGACGAAGAAAAACCGCATAGCGCTCGCCAATCCCAACACAATAGCGACCACCAACATGGCGAGAAAATAACGGTCAATCGACGTCGCGTCTTCGGTTGAAAAGCCGTTATCAATCATAAAGCGCACGGCAATCGGCATGGTGAGGGTTGCTGCCGTTGCCATTAAAAGCGCTAAAAACGCAGCTAAGACGCGCCCCGGATATTGCGCGATAAACGGCAATAGCGCCCGCAAGGGCCGCAAACTGCGCGCGCGCGGTCGGCGTTTCGCATCTTCTTCCATTTGGGCAACCGCCTCAGCGGCTTCATTTCGTGACAAGGTCCAAGACCCTTTCTTCGTTAATTTGCTGCGCTTATAGCAGTCAGAAGGCGGCTTCACCAGAGCACAAATTTGAGGCTGAATTAGCGACCAAATAGACTTGCGCCTTGCGCTTCTTCTGTTTATATA
>FZLQ01000107.1 GCA_900197605.1 Phyllobacteriaceae bacterium Water-Bin73 | reverse complement strand
GCGGTGGCAAGGCTTTGTCAGTCGCTTGCCGTGTGGGAGGCCATGCTGGCGTCCAGCACGCCATGCCCAATATCTGTTGGTGGCAAACTGGTCGTCGGCAGGGCTGCAACACTGTTAATGCGCCGCGACCCCGAAGTTTTTATTCCAAACTATCTGGAGCGCAAAGATTTTTATGATATGATTTTACGCATCGGAGTGAAGGATGACACTGATGAAGAAAATGGCGACGACACTGGCGGCTCTCTTTCTGAGCGTTTCCGCAGCTCAATCAGAGACGACGATTGACAATCTGGTCGAGGCCAGCCGCACCATCGCGGTCAAACTTGAACAAGGCAGATATGCCGCATTCGGTGCAGAGCATTACGCGGCGACCGGCGGCGTGATTGATTATTCCGCAGTCGTTCCTGAGCAGCATTTAATCACAGAGGCAGACGTGTCGGCCTATAATCAGGCAATCACCGACGTTCAGCAACAGCTCTACTTCACAACAAAAATGGCGCTAGAAGAAAAAGCCGCCGAGTCGATGGTCAAAGTGTCTGACGCGGTCGACAGTCTAATCGTCGCGAGCGTTCAATTAAGTGTAGTTGAGGAGGTCGCAGAGCGCGCAGAGACGGCGCAGGAGACCGAGGACGTCAGCCAGCAACTAGCGGTTCAGGATTATGTCGAGACAAACGACGTCGAAATTCAACAGTCGACAGTCGACGATTTCAATCAGAGCCTCGAGGCCATCGCAGTCAATTCACGCGAGGCCGGCGCGTTTCTCGCAGCCAGTAAAAATGAGCAACTGACGAGCATCTCAGACCAGCACGCGCAGGATTACGGCAACTCAATGGCAGAGGCGTCGATTTCTTACAGCGCCACCAACGACATTTTGAGCGTGCAATGGGCCAGCAACACCGGCAACATCGAATTTCACGAATGGCTTTCTGGCTCAATGGTTGACGCGGCCAGCGTGCTGTCGACCGGCGAAGAAATTTATCTCGACCAGCAAAGTTACATGTTTCAATGAGCCTCGAAGACACTGAGCTGAAGATTGGCGGCGTCAACCTAAAAGGCGTCTGGATAGCCGTCGTCATGTCTCTGGCGACAACGGTTGGCGGTGGCATATACGGCGCAGCGCAATTTATGGGCAGGATTGAAGCGGTCGAGCAGGCCGTGGCCGGCAACGGCGAGGCTGCTGAAAAACTGACGGTGCTCGGTGCAAACCTTGAGACCATTATGAAAAATCAAAAAGAATTGCTCGACATGCGTGACCGAATTGCTGAGGTCGAAAAGACGTCGGTCGAGAACGATTTGCTGGTCAAACAGTTTGACGAAAAAATCAAAT
Organism: Phyllobacteriaceae bacterium Water-Bin73; assembly: GCA_900197605.1. Lineage (GTDB taxonomy): Bacteria > Pseudomonadota > Alphaproteobacteria > RS24 > RS24 > UBA8337. The sequence goes on along the minus strand of FZLQ01000107.1, from coordinate 2,643 downwards.
CAATCGACAGTCGGTTCCAGAAGCTCAACAGAGAGGCCGATGACCTATGGAAAGCTATCGACACGGTTGGCAACCCGCTGAGGTGATATGAGTTGGAAAACAGTGAGGGGCGCGGTTTCAATCGGCGCGGCAGGTGAACATCTCGCCATGTCGGCCTTTAAGGCTCTGGAATATCGGTGCGCGCTGGCAAACCTCGAAGGCACGGACATCATTCTATTTGACGACGACAACACGCCTTTGCGGGTCGAGGTAAAGACTGCGGCAGGGCCGAGGCGCGACACTGGCAAGGCGTGGGCGTTTATGACGAGCAAGGGCAGCAAGACTAAGCGGCAAATCACGACCGACGACGCAGACCTCATCTGTTATGTGGCGCTTGATTTGCGGCGCATCTGCATCAGGTGCACGTCAACAGTGACCGGCAAACGCACGACGCTTTATCGTGAAGATTTCTTGGAACCGGAGCAGAAACAGATTAGACTTGCCATAAGCAAGGCACGGAGACGATTAGATGATTATTGAGCCAACGGATTGGGAAGAAATCGAGTTTTTCAATCGCTCCGAATGGGCGTGCAGCCATTGCGGCCGTTGCGAGGTCGACCACACATTTGTCGAGCGCATTGATGAGCTGCGGCGCAAGTATGGCAAGCCTCTGCGCATTAGCTCAGGCTATAGGTGTCCGGAATGGAACGCTCAGGTCAGCTCGACCGGCCATGACGGGCCGCACACGACCGGCCGCGCTGTCGATTTAGCAGTGAGCCGCGGTGAAGCGTATCAGGTGCTCAAGATTGCGATGGCGATGGGTGGATTTAGCGGCATCGGCATTGCGCAAAAAGGTCAGGGCAGATTTATTCATATTGACGATTTGCGAGATGACGAGACAGTCGGCCCTCGCCCGACAGTTTGGTCATATTAAAATGTTTGTCGAGCCAGATGATAGCATTCAGGGCGACGACGCCAGAATGTATTGGCTCGGCGTTATACATGACGAGCTGACCGGCGAGCTGGCGGCATCGCACTCGACCGGCGAGTTGTCACAAAAGCGGTTTGAGTTTACGCTGCAAAAAGTGGTAAACCTTTGCAATACGGCGGTGCTCGCCGGCGGGGCAAAATTTGACAGGATGGAGCATTGAGATGAGCTTATTGTCGAGAATATTTGGAAGCGAAAAAGCGCTCGGCGCGACCATCAGCGGCGTGACAAAGGGGCTTGATGCGCTGGTCTACACTGACGAAGAAAAGGCACAAGCCGCAGCCGAAGAACGCACGGCCGCACGTCAGATGGTCGTTGGCTGGATGGAGCGCACGCAAGGGCAAAATCTCGCACGGCGTTTGATTGCTCTAGTCGTGACCGGCATCTGGGCCGTCCAGTATGTTTTGGCAATGTTGCTCGACGTGGTTTCGGTCTGGGTATTTGACCCGCGCATAAACCAGTCGGCCGAAAGTATCCGGCAGGGCGGCGATAGTGTGACCGGCGCAATGATGTTGGTTCTCGGTTTTTATTTTGCAGCGCCGCACCTCGACAAAGTTGTCGGCGGGGCGATGGAGCGGTTCAGTGGCAAAGCGACCAAATAGCATCTGGCGGTCGGCGCCGGTGTTCTGGCTGCAACGCCAGCTCACACGTTTCAGCTCATGGCTATGGAGAAAGCAGTGGGGGAAAAGGTAGCGGCCGCGATTTATATCGGTTGGTTTGTTCTTCTGGCGATTGCTTTTTTGCCACTAATTTTGCTCTCATCGCTCATCACTGACAGCGGCTCGCAATACTTTTTTTGCGGCATGCTCACCGGAGCCGCGGTTTATATAGCTTTTTTCGCATAAATTATTTTCACATTTTGTCACATTATGTGTTTGACATTCTTTGTCACGTTTCGTATAACAGTGTTATCGGAGACGCAAACAGAGGAGTTAAACCGATGACAAAATATGCAAAATACAGCGATGCGAGAATTCGTCAGACACTGGAAACCATTCAACGCGGCATCAACGGAGACCTAGAGCGTGCTGGTGAGCTTGGCATCCAACTTGCCTCATTTCTCAGCAATCCACACAACTTGCCGCGTGGTCGCCAAATCGGTGAGCTTATCACTGACATCACCGAACAGGTTGACGAGCTGATGAAGGGTGTCGTCTCGCTCGAACATTCTTATGCAGGAATTCGCGCCGAGGCAAACAAGCGCAACATTCATCATTGCCATATGCGCGCTTTGGATTGCCGTCATCGGTATACCGAATATGACCAAACAGCAAAGGTGTGGGCCTAACGGCCCGCACCCCAATGGGGAGCATCATCATGACAAATTTTGAAACCATCAATCACCCTGATTTCCTAATCCGCGGCGGTAGTGTCGCGCCGGTCAAAGTGAAGCCGGCTCGCCGCAAGCGTCGCACGAAATTCAAGCTCGTGCCGCCGAAGCAACTCGGCAAGACGTGGGACGCGCGGTTTAAGAAATCGCAATTCGTTCGCATGCACTTCAACAACGAGCACTCGCAGCTCAGTGGCGTGCACTGCATGTGGGCATTCGTCGGGCACAAGTGGGTGCACCTATCGACCTCACGCGGCAGCGTCCGGTTCAAGATGAAGCGCGCCGATTATGAGCGCATGAAACCGGAGGTGCTGGCTTAGGCCGGCACCTCGCCATCAGAGGAGAA
>FZLQ01000108.1 GCA_900197605.1 Phyllobacteriaceae bacterium Water-Bin73 | reverse complement strand
CGGCTATTGAATTGTTATACACCCAGCCCCCCCCACGTGCCGTGATACTCATCATCGCCCTCGCCCGAAAAATCTTCGGCCCGTTTGAAATAGGGCAACACGCTCTCATACGACCAGCCCTGATTGCCAAGCTGGCTCCAATGGTCGTAATCATAAGCATTGCCGCGAATGTAAACCATAGCGTTAATCGACGACGACCCGCCCCAGCCGCGCCCACGCGGCCAATACATTTGGCGTCCTTCAAGATTGGGCTCGGCTTCGGTTTCAAAGCCGTAATTCTGGTCATTGCGCTCCGGCACAAGCTGCGAATATCCGGCGGGCATATGAATGAACAGGTTTTTGTCTTTGCCACCTGCCTCCAAAAGCAGAACCGAATTTTTTTCGTCTTCGCTCAAACGTCCCGCCAGCACACAACCGGCACTGCCTGCGCCCACGATAATATAATCAACCGTCTCAATCATTTAACCAACCTCTTTCAATTCGCGCTGATAGCGTTTCCAGTTCTCGACATAATGTTCAGCCGAGGCAATCATTATCTTCTCATTATTCTCGTCCAATTCGCGGACGATTTTGCCCGGCATGCCAAGCACCATCGAATTATCGGGAATTTCTTTGCCCTCGCCAACCAGTGCATGAGCCCCGATAAGGCAATTTTTGCCGATTTTCGCACCATTCAAAATGGTCGCGCCAATGCCGACAAGCGAATTATCGCCAACCGTGCAGCCATGCAGCATGGCTTGATGACCCACAGTCACATTTTTGCCAAGCGTCAGCGGAAAGCCGATATCCGTATGCATCACCGACCCGTCTTGCACATTGGAATTCACGCCAATGGTAATCGGCTCATTATCGCCGCGCAGCACAGCGCCAAACCAAATGCTGGCATTCTCTTCGAGAATAATCGCGCCCATCACTTGCGCGTCCGGCGCAATCCAATAATTGCCGCTGGCCGGAAATTGCGGGGCGCGGTCGCCCAAAGCGTAAACAGTCATGAATCCCTCCCATTGGCGCTGTTACCTTTTGAAATCTCATGGTAAACACAGTTTCCATACTGCGAAAGAGGAAACCATGATTAAGCGCTTATTGTCGCGGGCGGTGCCTGAACATGAATGGCCCATTTGGGCTCTTCCGGCAATCATGCTGGGCAGCTTCGTTGCCAGCGGCTTTCTTTTTTATCTGTTTTATTTTGGGCCGGGAATTCGCGACCTGCAAGGCCTCGCCTATGCGCCGACCGATGATGGCGGGCGCGTGCGTATTGAAATTGGCGGCACTTTGTTTTCCGTGCCGGCGCATTATACCCGCAATGGTCGTTCGCGGCGCGGCGGCACGCTCGACCATGCCAGCCTGCATGCTCTGCTGCCCAGCCTGACGCCGTGGCATGATGATTATGCAGATGCGTTTCTCGACAGCGGCGCGGCCTCAGATTTGCTGACCATCAATATCCGCGCCACCACCAGCGACCTGCCAGAAGGGCGCATTTTCAAAGCGATTTACCAACCTTATATTGCCGGTTCCGGCCAAGTGGGTGATGAGGGGCTGCAAAGTTTCAACTTTCGCTCAAACTCGCCCTATGCCGGTAAGCAGATTTTTCGCGGGCTGAAAACCGGCAGCGCGGCAGAGCGTCAACACCCACCGCTATTTGTGTGCGATGATATGAGCAATGACAATCCGACATGTGAAAGCCGTTTCAATCTCGGCAATTCGGCGCAGGTCAGCTATGTGTTCAAGCGCGCTCACTTAAGCCAATGGGAAGCCATTGACCGCGATATTCGTGAAATGATACGCAATTTCCGCGCCGCAGCACGGCGACAAAACTGATTACAGCGTCGGCAGGTCGAATTCCAAAATCGCCATATTAAAGGCGTATGAAATTTCACCCTCTTCATCGTCGCGAAACAATGTGCCGATAAACTCGTCTTCCATGAACACTTCGATCATGTCGTCCTTCGCGCCGCGCTTTAGCGTCAGCATGTCGTTTTGAAACTTCAGCCGCAAATATGTTTGCACGCGAATGATTTCATCATTGTTCATGGAATACCTCCGAATTAATTGCTGCAAGCTACTGGGCTGTGAAACCGCCGTCAATAACAAGCTCAGAACCCGTCATCCATTCGGATTCATCAGATGCCAAAAACACCACGCCATTGGCAATATCGCGCGGCACGCCCAAGCGACCTGCCGGTGTGCCCAGCGTCAAGGCTTCAATGGCTTCATTCTCGCCATCCATAGCGCCCATCTCAACGGCGCGCTTAATGCCATCGCGCAAAATATCGGTACCGACAAAACCCGGATGGATTGAGTTGACGCGAATTTTATAGCCAAGACTGCCCATCTCAACCGCCATTGCTTTGGTGAGCAATCGCACACCCCCTTTTGCCGCATGGTAAGGCGCTTGCGCCGCCGAGCCGACAATGCCGTAAATCGACGACACATTGATAATGCTGCCGCCATTTTCTTTCATCGCGCGCACGCCATATTTGGCACCCAGAAAAACGCCATCAAGGTCAATCGCCGTGACATGACGCCATTGTTCCAATGTGGTGTCTTCAAGCGGCGTCGAGTCATGCGCGATACCGGCATTATTGACCAGCACATCAAGGCCGCCAAAGGCCTTTACCGTCGCCTCAATCGCCGCCGCCCACTGCGCCTCATCAGTTACATCATGCGCCATGAATTGCATATTCTTATGCGCGTCAGCCAGCTTAATGCCCTCATCTTCCAGCACATCAGTGACCATGACATTGGCCCCTTCATCGTGCATGGCGCGCGCCATTTCTGCGCCCAAGCCTTTCGCGCCGCCCGATATGAATGCGGTTTTTCCGGTTAATCTCGCCATGCCAAATCCCCCTTTTGACTTTTGAATTTTATTAAATCGCGTCGCCGTCTTCGCCGACTGAATGGTCCATTTGCCGTGATGGTTCCGGCGAAGTGACCTTGCCGACAATTTTGGCCGGCACGCCGACCGCTGTTGTGTAAGCCGGCACATCGGTCAACACCACCGAGCCGCCACCGATTTTGGCGCAATCGCCCACGCGTATATTGCCCAGCACTTTCGCGCCGACCGAGATTAATACGCCATTGCCGATTTTCGGATGCCGGTCGCCGCCCTCTTTGCCGCTGCCGCCCAGCGTCACATCATGCAGCATAGACACATCATCGCCAACCACAGCCGTCTCGCCAATCACCACACCGGTTGCATGGTCGATAAATATGCCTTTGCCAATTTGTGCCGCCGGATGAATATCGGCCTGAAAAATCTCCGAAGCCCGATTTTGCAAATACAGCGCCATGCCGCGACGATGATTGGCGATTAGCCAATTTGCCGCGCGATAGGTCTGCACCGCCATAAAGCCTTTGAAATAAAGCACCGGGTCCAAATATAAACGGCAGGCCGGGTCGCGGTCGAAATGCGCCACAATATCGGCGCGCATCGCCTCGCTAATCGCCTGATTGTCTGCGAAGGCTTCTTCAAAAACTTCGCACAGACTGCGCGCGCCCATTTCTGAATTGGCCAGCTTTTCTGACAAATGCGAGGCAATTGCCATTTCCAAGCGGTCAAAATTCAAAATTGTGGCATGCAAAAAACCCGACATGCCGGGCTCATTTCTCACCATTTGCGTTGCTTCATCTCGAATTTGCGACCATACGGGGTCAACTGTCGCGAGTTTTTCTGCCGTTTTCATCATCTTCACTTCCGTTTTGGCTTTCGCCCAAATGCACTTCAAGCTACCATTTTGGCGATTTCTCTGGCAAGCAACCATTCACAATGAATTTTGGCTGTCAAACAGACACCAATTTTACCGTAAGGAAGACAGATGAGCGCGCTTTTACCGCCCGACACACAAGCCATAGAAAGCGGCGCCGCGCGGCTGATTGCCGGCGTAGAGGCCACCGCCACCGGCATGATTGGTCATCTGCGCTTCAACCTGCCGGAAAAACATAATGTCATCGACCTTGAGGGTTCCCTGG
>FZLQ01000109.1 GCA_900197605.1 Phyllobacteriaceae bacterium Water-Bin73 | reverse complement strand
GCTGCGCTTATAGCAGTCAAATCGCGGCTTCACCAGAGCACAAATTAGAGACCATATTTGGGCCAAATTGACTTGCGCCTGTCGCTTCTTCTGTTTATATAAGCGCTCAACTCGAATTGAGAAGGAAAAGGCGATGAAAAAAGAAATTCATCCCGATTATCACATGATTACGGTGGCCATGACAGATGGCACGAGCTTTCAAACGCGTTCGACGTTTGGGGAAGAGGGCGCCACGCTGACGCTGGATATTGACCCGACAACCCATCCGGCTTGGACCAAAGGCTCACAAACGCTGGTTGACCGCGCCGGTCGCGTATCGCGCTTCAACAAAAAATTCGACGGCTTTATCAGCTAAACGCCGGAATAAGCTATTTGAAAAGGGCTTCCGCATCATCGCGGGAGCCTTTTTTGCTTTCCAGCATGGCACGCGCACGGGCAATCTCGGCCTCAAGCAGCACAATGCGCGCGCTCAATTCATCTACCCCTTGCAAGCTCAAATCCTGCTTTTGCAAATCCGCCAGCGCACTGTCTTTTGGTGCGGTGATTTCCTCTTCCATAGCTGCCTCCCGCTGATTAAGCTTCGTCAAGTTCACTTTAATAGAAAGTTACTCTTATGTCCGAAAATGTGATGCAAGCTATCGCCATTGGTGATGGCGGCGCGCCCGAAAACCTGTCACTGGAAAATCACCCCATGCCGCAACCGGCTGAGGGCGAGATATTGGTGCGACTGGGAGCCGCCGGTATCAATCGCGGCGACTGCATGCAGCGCATGGGTCTGTATCCTGCACCGCCCGGTGCCCCCGATATTATGGGGCTGGAATTTGCCGGTGAGATTGTCGCGCTGGGCGACAAGGTGGATAAATGGGTCATCGGCGACCGCATTGCCGCTTTGGTGGCCGGTGGCGGCTATGCCCAATATGCTTGTGTGCATCAAGACCACGCCCTGCCCGTGCCCGACACGATGAGCGACACCGATGCGGCGGCTTTGCCCGAGACGATTTTCACGGTTTACGCCAATGTGTTTGAGGGCGGCGGTTTGCAGCCCGGCCAAACCCTATTGGTGCATGGCGGCTCAAGCGGCATTGGCACGACAGCCATTCAAATGGCCAAGCATTTTGGCGCAAAAGTTTTTGTCACCGCCGGTTCTGAGGATAAATGCAAGGCCTGCCGCGATTTGGGTGCTGACCTCGCCATTAATTATAAAGAGCAAGATTTCGTTGCAGCTTGCGCCGACTTCACCAATGGCGCAGGGGTTGATGTTATCCTCGATATGGTCGGCGGCGATTATATCGGACGCAATATGGAGGCCGCTGCCATGGGCGGGCGTATTGTCAATATTGCCTATATGCAAGGCTTTACGGCGGAAGTGAATTTTCTACCGGTCATGCTGAAACGTCTGACCCTAACCGGTTCGACCTTGCGCGCGCGACCATTGGCGGAAAAAACCCGTTTGACGGGCCGCGTGAAAGAACTGTTTTGGCCGCATATCGGCACCGATGGCGTAGCTGCCATTAAGCCGATTGTGGATAGCGTGTATCCCCTATCCGAAGCCGGAAAAGCCCAAGCGCATATGGAAACCAGCAATCATATCGGCAAGATTATTCTCGATTGTCGCTAAGCCGTCATGGTGATGACGCACAAACTCTTTGCAGCTTTCAAAAGCTTGGGCTATATAAACGTCATATTCCTTGAAATTGATGTTTTCGTTGATGCATAGCTCTTGCGTCATTAAAAGCGTGCATCGTTTCACATTGATTAGACCTTGTTTTGATACCGTTTTGACACCGTTTGGAGACTGACATGACCGCACCGCTTATGCCGAAAGCCACCGCCGTTTGGCTGGTTGACAATACCGCCCTTACATTCAACCAGATTGCTCTGTTTTGCGGTCTGCATCCGTTGGAAGTCAAAGGCATTGCCAATGGCGATATTGCCGCCGGCATTAAGGGCATGGACCCGGTCAGCAATGGTCAATTGACGCGCGATGAAATTGAACGCTGCACCAATGACCAAACCGCAGAATTGCAATTGGCCGACGCCAAGCGCGATATTCCTGCGCCAAAGCCGCGCAAAGGCTCGCGCTATACGCCATTGTCAAAACGCCAAGAACGCCCCGACGCCATCGCTTGGCTGGTGCGTAATCATCCGGAATTAAACGATGCGGAAATTGGCCGTTTGGTTGGCACAACCAAGCCGACCATTCAGAGTGTGCGCGAGCGCAATCACTGGAACATGGCGAATATCACGCCGCTTGATCCGGTTACTTTGGGCATGTGCAGCCAAATCGAGCTGGACGATTATGTCGCCAAAGCCGCCAAGCGCGAAGAACGCCGCCAGAAACGTTTGGCGCGCGAAGCTGCTAAAAATGGTGAAGTGCTGAAAGATGCAACCGAAACCACGGCGGTAGTGCAAGACACGCCGCACGAGCCTGAAGCACCGGCACAGCCGATTGATGATTCCAATGTATTTGCAGATGCGCCCGCTGCTGCACCCGCAGAAGACACAGAGGAAAGCCTTCGCCCCGAGGACGTTTTCAAATCATAATTCAGCGCAGGCTTTATGCCTGCTGACGCAAGGCCTCAATTTGCTCCTTAAGAGCAAGTTTTTTTCGTTTCAGCGTCCATATATCGAGTCTGTCTTCGGATAATCCGCCCTGTCGGTCGCGAATTTCCTCTTCCAGCTCAGTATGCTGACGCTTCAAACTCGTGAGGCGAGCCTTGATGGTCATAGCTACCTCCATTAACGATTCAAGCGTGGCAGTTTGGTCGCGGCGTGTCTATCCTTTTTTGGCTTTTCACATCGGGCAGGAATAATGCCGAATTGTCGCAAAACGGCTTGTCATGCGTGTATAGTTTAGGCTATACCCGCGCTTTCCCGGCGCAAGCGGGGTATTTTGAAATAGCGGAGACGATTATGAGCGACGCAAAAATCGGCATTATTATGGGCAGCCAAAGCGATTGGCCCACCATGAAGCATGCGGCTGACATTCTCGACGAATTGGGTGTCGCGCATGAGGTTAAAATCGTCTCAGCCCACCGCACCCCCGACCGCATGTATGATTATGCCCGCGCCGCCAAAGATAAGGGCTTGAAAGCCATTATCGCCGGTGCCGGTGGTGCCGCCCATTTGCCGGGCATGACAGCGGCTTTGACCACTGTGCCCGTGCTTGGTGTGCCGGTGCAGTCGAAAGCCTTATCGGGGCAAGACAGCCTGCTTTCTATCGTTCAAATGCCCGCCGGAATTCCGGTCGGCACATTGGCGATTGGCGATGCGGGCGCGAAAAATGCGGCACTTTTGGCGGCCGCGATTGTGGCCAATGAAGATGCCGCTCTCGCCGAGCGGCTCGAAAAATGGCGCGCCGCGCGCACGGCTGATGTAAAAGAGATACCCAGTGACGGCTGACGCAGAGCAGCGACCATTATCCCCCAATGGCATTATCGGTATTGTCGGTGGCGGGCAATTAGGGCGCATGCTAGCCCTCGCGGCGGCGGAACTTGGCCTTAAAACGCATATTTACTGCCCCGAAGACAACTGCCCTGCCGCACAAGTCGCGACCGCTTTCACACAAGCCCCCTATGACGATATGAGCGCGCTCACCGCCTTCGCCGCTGAGGTTGATGTGGTGACTTATGAGTTTGAGAACATTCCGGTTGCTACGGTGGCGCAATTGGCGCGCAGCAAAAACGTGTTTCCGTCGGCGGACGCCTTAGAAGTGGCGCAAGACCGCTTGGTTGAAAAATCATTCATGCGCGCGCAAGGCTTCGACGTCGCCGGATTTTTCGATATTACCGATTTGGACAGCCTTAAAGCCGCACTGGCGCAAACCGATGGGGCCGGTATTCTAAAAACCCGCCGCTTTGGCTATGATGGCAAAGGGCAATGGCGGCTTGATGGCGATAGCGACCTG
>FZLQ01000110.1 GCA_900197605.1 Phyllobacteriaceae bacterium Water-Bin73 | reverse complement strand
GTCGAGTTGACGTTGCTCGTGTTTAGGTCGCCGGTCTGCTCATTCTGAGCGTGTGCTGTTGTCAGACACAGCAACAGAACAATACCGGCGCGCCACATGACGCATCACAGCTTCTGCATTATGATGCCGCCGAGGGTGAATAGCCCAAGCACAGCCGTGAAGGCCAAAGCCTCAATGCGCCACATGCGGCGGTCAAGGGTGTTTAACTTATCGTCAACCATCTGACGGAACACCTTGCACTCACGCTCATGTGCCTCTAGCTGCGCTTGGGTAGACATCTTATTTCTCTTTGGCCTTGCCGATATTCACGGCGCAAAGGTCAATAACACGATAGAGCTTGCCAATGAAGTTATCGTCTTTTTGCGTCGGTGTCACCGCAGCTATGATACTGGCTGCGCTGATGATTGCGGTTGCGTATGAAATAATTGTCTCAATCATTCTTCTGTCTCCGGTTCGGCTTCCAGTGACGACTTTAGCATATTCATAAATGCTTGTCTGCCGACATTCAGTTGGTCGATGTTAAATTGTGCTGAACTGATTTTACGGTCTAGGTCGAGCAGATGGTTAATCATAACCTTTTGCTCATCCGTCAAATCATCTTCTGCATATTCAACACCGTCAATCGTGATAGGGGTCTTTTCCTGTTTTCCCATCATTCTCTCCTGTGTGTTGCGTTACCACGGCACTCCGTCAGTAGTAACAGGGGTTTTCTGCCCAGCAATATCAGCAGCCAGAGCAGCTTCGGTTTCGGCTTGGTCAACTTCTTCATATACCCAGCCAAGCACATCGGCTTCGGTCAGGGCATCAAAAGCGATAAAGCCATCAGCACTTGCGTCAGGCGTAAAGCTGACAGTGCCATAAGAGGAAGCAGAATAGGTTACGGCATCATCGCCTTCCCCAACTGTTTCCGTTTCAGTGACGCGCCAATGCGCCACAGTAACGCCGCCATCAGCGACATTACGTTCCAAGTTTGCAATAGTCCAAGTTGCCATAATTTAGTTTCCTTCGATTGTTAAATTAAAACTCATTGTTGGTCTCCGAGTTATCCTTTAATGGCAATGACATATTGCCGTTGTTTTTGCTATTTTCAAATGTAACACGCTCTTGCTCTATTGCTGACCAAAAACGCTTGTCGATGTCAGTTGTATCCATTAATTCCAAGTTACGACCATGACCCGCATTGTATCAGGCAATCCCAAAAAGTTAAAGACACCACCGTCAAAATCATTCACTTCAAACACTTCGATGCTTGCGTATGAGCCAAAGTTTGCCCCCATAGACAACGCGGCGGGTGTGTCAGGATTGAACAAAGTGATGAGGCCAGCGTGGTTTTGCGCTGCGTCAAATGCTTGTTCGGCTTGCTTAAATTCTTCGCTGTAATACCACGCTTTCGAGCCATTCGCATCACAGCCGACAGTCGGGTGCATAAGCAAGCGATAAGTCTTTTCGTTGTAGGTATAGTCTTTATAGCAGATGTAAACAGTGACATAGCCGTCAACAGTCACTTGATGGATTTTGTTTGACGGGTCGGTTAGGCCAGACCACATTTCCTCTCTCAGGTTTTCTTCGCCCAGCCGCAAGCGTTCCGCGCCTATTAGCGGCAAGGCCTCTGCAAACAGTCTGTCATAGATGTCCCTGTCGGCTGTCTCGATGATTTGAAATTGAATATCCATATCTTACGTCATTGAAATGCTGCGCGTTGCGCCGCTAGTTGTCCCGAATGGGTTTGTGGAGATTGTCCCTTGCCACACAGCCCAATTATTGAGTGATGTTGTGTTATTAAAACTCAGGCTGGTGCGGTTAATTGTTTGGCTACCAATCGTGATTGATGTCCAGCCACTATTTCCCTGAGTTGTGCTTTTGACACCAAAGACGAATAAATTGTTACCCCATTGCAAATATGAAACCTGCGCACCGCCCAGATTGTCTACAGTATTATCAGTCAACGAACCAAAAGTAAAAGCCGCGCTTTGAAGCCCATAAGCAGTTGTCTTAAAGACAGTAACCTTTCCAACCGTCATTGTGGATGACCAATTTGAAACAGCACTCGCACCGTGAAAGTTGCTAAAAGATGACTGTGCGCCACTGGCCTTGCCAATTAGACCACGAATGTCGCTGTCGTTCATAGAACACTGTGTGCCTGTTGTGCCGCCAGCCTCAACGTGCAAATCATTCAAGCTAATCTGTCCGCTACTTTGAAGAGGCATTTTCTAACTCCTCTACTTTTGCGCTGAGTTCTTTCACAGCTTCGACAAGCAAACCAATCACTTGGTCATACTGCACAGTCTTATATGTCTCGCCTTCTTCGCCGTGAAATACAGCCTTATCCTCAATGACCGCAGATGGCAAAACCTTCTCTACGTCTTGAGCAATCAGGCCAGCCGACTTGCGGTCATCCTTGAGGTAGGTAAAGGTGCAACCATTAAGCTGCTGCACTTTGGTCACCGCATCTTCGATTGGCGCAATATCTTTCTTGAGGCGAATGTCTGAAACAGTGGTGGAGTATGCGACTACGTTGCCATCGACGTGGAGGTCTCCGTCCGTTTCAAGTCTCATCCGTTCAGTTTGAGTTCCCGTAGCAGAGTTATAAAATGATAAATAACTTGAGTTGTTTGCAGCAGCAGTGCTGCCACGTATCATTGACAGGGTTGAATCAACATTGTTACCAAAGTGAATTGCGCCTAGATTGTCGGTGGTATTGTTGTTATTGACTTGCAAATACAACTCTGCGCCATTGGAGTTAGTGTCTCCAGTCAAATGAAGCAACCCATCTGGACTTGACTCACCAATGCCGACCAGACCCGCGCTGGTGATGCGCATAGCTTCTGTTCCAGAACCAAGATGCCAAGAAATATACGCCCCTGAAGCATTGCCCATAAAATGTCTCATTGCACCAGCGGCACTTGCATGCTCATTGCCGTAATACTGGACAAGGCTACCACGACCAGTGCTATTGGCATCGCCACCGCCACCTATAGACAGGCGAGATGTGTCAGAGCCATCTGATGTGTTAGCCGCAACTGATGTTCCAACATAAGCAGTGCCGCCGAGATGGAGGTCTTTGAAGCGATAAGATGACATGCCTAAGTCAGTGTTGTTATCTGCTAATGCACTTTCGTCCATTGGCAAAATACGATTGTCAGAGCCAGTCAAGCCAGCACCAACACCAGAAGTTGTTTTTAGTGTGATATATGATGTGCCATTGCCACGAGAGCCAATCGACCCGACAGTTGTGGTGTCCTTAACCAGCCTGACAATCTCACCATCGCTAGATGTTCTAACAAAACGAGCCGCCTCAGCTCCTGATACTGTAGCCGCTATTTTGCCGCTACCACCGTCTACTTGAAAACCTACTGCGTTAGAGTCAATAGCGGTTTTCTTCACCAGCAGATTCCCAGACGCATCCAGCCTTGCCTTCTCGCTGCCTTGTCGTTGCCAGATATGAGCATCGTTGACGTTGTAGTAAAGTTTAGCACCTGAGTTTGTGGCGTTTATTTGGCCGTTATCATTGGCATCTTTTAAGCTCAAGATGCCAGCATAAGCAGTGCCGCTGAGATGGAGGTCTTTGAAGCGAGCGGCGTTTTTGCCTAAACTTGCCACATTGTCATAACCAACACCTGCGCTAGAACTAGGCATAATACTCGCGTCGCTAGTATCCATCGCAAAGCCGTAAGTGTTACCAGAGATGTAAAACCTATCTCCACTTTGAGCCACCCCAATCGACCCGACAGTTGCGCCGTTTTTGTAAAATTCAATGATTTTACCGTCAGTGCCATTTCTGTTTATAAACTGAACGCCATTGTCGGTGTTGGATTGATAACTAGCACCACCTCCAAAGAGAACATGACCATCAGTGTCAACCCCTGAAGCACTTGTTCGACCCGCCAGCAGATTCCCAGACG
>FZLQ01000111.1 GCA_900197605.1 Phyllobacteriaceae bacterium Water-Bin73 | reverse complement strand
TGACCCTCTGGCGCTTCAGGCTGACTCCACTTGTAGCGAAGCACTGTGTTCAAAAAATAGGGAAAAGAGTAAATCAGTGCGTCCACACCTTTGGTGTAGGCATATTGTTCACGCCAGTCCTTATTGAAGTTGAGCTGCCAGTAACTGCCGCCAGCTGCGGCTAAGGCCACTACCAGAGCAATCAGAACCTTTATCAATCTAGATTTCATTTTCTTTCTAATCCTATTACAGGTCAGCAATAATTTATTAAAACCGCGGGCGGTGAACTGCGATTCAAAGCTTCCATTACCTTAAACAATTGGTTGGTATCCTTCCCTAAAAGGCAGGTTTCCAATCAGAATTGAAGCTTAGAAAACCGGCCACCTAGGGGCGCTTCGGAAGCTAAAATACATTGTCTCGATACTTTTTCTCTAAGTGAATGGTAAGGTCATTTTCAGCCAAATTCTGACATTCAGGTGATCATGCCTAGAAGGCGACTATTATCATATTTCCCGTTACGATATTGACTTGGGCTTAAGCCGTTCCAACGCTTGAAAGCGCGCCTGAAATTTGCCGTTTCCTCATAGCCCAAAAGATGGGCTATCTCAGCAACAATAAGTTCGGTTTGGGTCAAATATTCGCGCGCCAGAAGATTTCTGATTTCATCCAAAGTGTGGCAAAAACTGGTCGACTCCGCATTTAAGCGCCGCCGCACCGTGCGCTCGCTAATGCCCAATTGGTCGGCGACCTCCCCAATCTTCAAAAAAGACCCAGCTGACTGGATTAGCAGAACACGCACAGCAGCGGTGATTTTTTCCGAATTATCTAAATTGCTCAATAATTCTGCGCATTGTTGTTTAAAGACGATATAATCAAACGGATTTGCGGTTTTGACTGGCATGTCAAGAAACTTTGCCGGAAAATGAATTTGGTTGGAATCACGATTAAACGCAATTTTTGCTGGGAAAATATCGATGTAAAGATCGGCATGGGGCGGCTCGGGATAGGTAAATTCAATTTCGACTTTTTCTATCGGGTTTGTGCCCGTCATGCGATTTTTGTTTTTCAGGCCGTGCAAGGTTTTGCCGATTGAGGCGAGTTGCGAAAAACATAATTCGCTTGTCATTTGTGTTTGTTTTGCACTCAATCCGTCACAATTCACCCGCAATGTAAGGTCCTTATCCTGTTCTACAATCTGCCAGGGTGGGCCGGAAAAAATCCTTTTATAGCGCTCCAACAAATAAATAGCGTCTCTCTGCGAGGCGCAGGTCATCAGCGCAAAGCCGAATGTGCCGTAGCTTTCAATATTGATTTGCTGACCGATACGCATGGCAAGCGCGGTATCTCCTGAAAGCTCCTCGGCTGCCTCCAGCAAATACATGATATCCAATCCCGAAAATTTTGTATCGTCACCGACCGACAGGCATTTACCGACTGAAAGGCCTTTTTTGTACGCCCTGTTGAGCAATTGCTCAGGGCTAACACCGGCTTTTTCCATGCAAGATAAAAGCCGTTGGTAAATATCATATTGAAGATTGCGTCCCTTCATAATTCCCTCGACAGGAAGACCTTAATTTTCCTTAACAGAATTATCATCAATACTGCCCCGCATTTGACCATATCATTTTCGGCCAAACCGGCTTACCGTCCAAAAATGATATGCTAGCCCATTAACCTATACCGAACGCCGAATATGATGATGCTGAGAACTATCAGCAAAAAGCCCAGCGCATAAGGCCAGATGAAAGCCAGAATACTGAGGGAAAAATCAGAGGTTATCTGGCGCATGGGGTTGTAATCATCGCCCAAATCGACAATACCGACTTCCGCCGCATAGGCCGCATAATCGCTTTTCAATTCGGCAAAAATATCCGGATATTCTTGTTTCACATCGCGGGTTTCCCCCAGGTCATTGGCGAGATTGTAAAGACGCCATTGGCCATCGCCGGCAGGATGCGGCATTTTTTGCAGCTTCCAGTCACCCTTATAAAGCGCCGCATTGGTGGCGACTTCAATGCCGATGGCATCATCTGCGCCATAAACTTCATTGGCTTGGCCCGATAGCACCGGCACAAGACTGCGCCCTCTTATCGGCACTACTTCATTGGCGGTGGAGCTTGCCGGCAATCCGACCAAATCTAAAACCGTCGGCGTAATATCAAAGACATGGGCACGCGCCGGTTCAAAATCTTTCGGTTTAATGCCGGGACCGGCAATTATCATCGGCACACGATGGCCGCCTTCAGTGGCGTGGAATTTATAGCGGGCAAAGGGCACGGCGGCGGCTGTCGCCCATTCCATGCCAATGGCCACCATGCTGTCTTCTTCGCCAAGCGTTTCAAGCCCAATATTATATCCTTGTCGGTTCAGCCAGAAATCAACTAGCGGGCTTTGTCCGACCATAGAGGCCGATTCAGGGCCATTATCGGAAATGATAATGACAATGGTGTTTGTCAATTGGCCGATTTTATCCAAATGTTCAAACAGGCGATTGAGGTGGAAATCCATTGCCTCAATCATGCCCGCATTGGCCTGCATAGCGCGCGCATAATAGGCTTTTTCCTTGGCGCTCAGCGCGTCCCATTGGCGCGCATTCTCCGGTTGGGGCGGCAAAGTGGCGTCAGCCGGTATCAGGCCCAGCTTCTTGCCTTTGGCCATGCGCTCGTGACGCAGCGCATGCCAGCCCGCATCAAATCGTCCATCGTAATTATCAATGAACTGGCGCGGCGCTTGCACCGGAATATGCACCGCTTGAAAGGCCAAATAGCCGAAAAACGGACGCTCCGGATCACCGCTATCAATATAGTCAATCATCCGATCGACGAATAATTTTGACGAATAGTCATCATTGGGGCGCTCGATTGGCGTGTCGTCTTCAAACCATTGAATCGTGTCGTAAATCGGCAAATAAGAGCGGGTCGCCCAATTATCGGCGCCGGTTGCGTCAAAAATTAACGAGCGGTCAAAACCATGTTTGCGCGGCAAATTCGCCCCGACATCGCCAATATGCCATTTGCCAATGGCATAGCTCTGATAGCCGGCGGCGCCCAAACGGTCTGCCAATGTCAGCGTGCCCTGCGGCAATTTTAATGAATAGGCGGGGTTCTTGCGTATGTCATCCGGCAAGGTTTCCGGAATCATGGCCATGCCAATTTCGTGATTGTCAGCCCCGGTCAGCAGCATGGCGCGCGAGGGCCCGCATTGCGGTGAGGTGTAATAGCGCGACATTTTAATGCCGCGCGTGGCGATTGCGTCAATAGCCGGCGTCGCCGCTTCCCCGCCATAGGACCCGAAATCCATATAGCCGACATCATCAGCCATAATGATGAGGACATTCGGGCGGTCGCTTGGTGTTTGTGCT
Organism: Phyllobacteriaceae bacterium Water-Bin73; assembly: GCA_900197605.1. Lineage (GTDB taxonomy): Bacteria > Pseudomonadota > Alphaproteobacteria > RS24 > RS24 > UBA8337. The sequence continues at coordinate 560 of FZLQ01000111.1, read as the reverse complement.
GCGGCTTGTGCATGCGCCTCGTGGCCGGATGAAAGGGCCAGCAAAAGCGCAAAAATGCCGAAAGAAATAAGGTTGTTTGGCATAGGGGGCACCGGCATCGAAAATTATTAAACCCTAATTCTTGTATCTATCGACACAGTTTGTGTCAATAATTACTGAACTTCCGAGCGCCGATGAATATCTCCAGCCGCGAGATGCCCCCCTTCGTTTCTGCCGATAGCTGCATTTCCGATTTTGGAAATGCGAGGTCGATAATCAGGCCGACAATTTGCGTCCATGCGTAATCCAAATAGCGGCGGCGACCAGTTCAAAAACCACAGCGCTCCAAATGATCGGCGCATCATGCGCGAATCCGGATATGATTCGTAACACGGCAGCCGTGCCAATCAGGAAAGAGGCGGCAAAAAGAAACGCCGGTTGTTTTCTCCAAACGCCATATATGGCAAAACCACCCATGCCGAAAAACAATGCGCCCATATCGCCAATCATCGAATTGCGTCCGGGGCCATCGAGCAGGGCCATTTGTATCGCCGCGGCGGCACCGGTCGGGTCATACACCC
>FZLQ01000112.1 GCA_900197605.1 Phyllobacteriaceae bacterium Water-Bin73 | reverse complement strand
GCTCAAGATTGCATCGTCAATGAAGTTGATTGCGGCACCAAAGACGGCATCACTGTCGCTGCCGTGGTTGATGCAGGCGAGGTCATTACCTCCTTGTCTGAGCGCGTATTGGGTCGTGTGCCGGTTGAGAATGTTGTCAATCCGGCGACTGATGAGATTATAATCAAGAAAGGCACTTTGATTTCGGAAGAACATGCGCCGGCCATTGAAGAAGCCAATCTGGTGAGCATTAAAGTGCGCTCGCCGCTGACTTGCGAAACCAAATCCGGTGTTTGCGCGACCTGTTATGGTCGTGACTTGGCACGCGGCACGCCGGTGAATATCGGCGAAGCTGTCGGCGTGATTGCAGCGCAATCAATCGGTGAGCCGGGCACGCAGTTGACCATGCGGACATTCCACATTGGTGGCACGGCGCAGGTTGTTGACCAATCATTCATCGAGTCCAATGCCGATGGCGTTGTGCAGCTTGAGAATGCCAGCATTGTTAAAGACAGTTCAGGCCGTCCGGTGGTGATGAGCCGTAATGTGGTCATCAAGATTGTTGACAATAATGGGCTTGAGCGGGCCAGCCATAAATTGGCTTATGGCGCGCGCTTGCGGGTCGAAGAAGGCCAAGAGGTTGCCCGTGGCGACCGGTTGGCTGAATGGGAACCCTATGCCATTCCGATTTTGACCGAGCTTGAGGGCGTGGTCGGGTTTGAAGATCTTGTCGAGGGTGTGACGGTAACGGAAACCACTGACGAAGCGACCGGCATCAGCCAGCGCGTTGTCATTGATAACTCCACCGGCACGCGCGGCAGCGATTTGAAACCGGCCATGGTCGTCAAAGACGAAAAAGGCAAAATCAAAACCCTGTCAAACGGCAATGAAGCCCGCTTCATTCTGGCGGCTGACGCTATTTTGTCGGTTGAGCCGGGTGCCAGCGTTCATGCCGGCGACATTCTGGCGCGTATTCCGACCGAGGGTGCGTCCACCAGTGATATTACCGGTGGTCTGCCGCGTGTGGCGGAATTGTTCGAAGCACGTCGCCCGAAAGACCATGCGATTATTGCTGAGATTACGGGTAAAGTTGAATTTGGCCGTGACTATAAAAACAAGCGTCGCATCATCATTCAGCCGGAATCCGCTGACCAAGAGCTGGTCGAGTATTTGGTGCCGAAAGCCAAACACCTGTCTGTGCAAGAGGGTGACATTATCGAGAAGGGCGAGTATCTGATTGACGGACACCCGGCCCCGCACGATATTTTGGCGATTTCCGGTGTGGAAGAGCTCGCAGCTTATCTCATTAATGAGATTCAAGATGTGTATCGTCTGCAAGGCGTGACCATTAACGATAAGCACATTGAGGTGATTGTTCGCCAGATGCTGCAAAAAGTTGAGGTTCAAGTCACCGGCGACAGCATTTATCTGAAAGAAGAGCAAATCGACCGGATTGAGTTTGAAGAAGAAGTCGAGCGTCTGAAAGCGGAAGGCAAAGAGCCGCCCGTCGCGACACCGATTTTGTTGGGCATCACCAAAGCTTCGCTGCAAACCCGCTCCTTCATCTCTGCCGCCTCGTTCCAAGAGACGACTCGCGTGCTGACTGAAGCGGCGATTAACGGCAAATATGACGAACTTGTCGGCTTGAAAGAGAACGTCATTGTCGGTCGCCTGATTCCGGCCGGTACCGGTGGTCTGATGCAGCGTCTGAAAGGCGAGGCCGCCGCGCGCGATGCCGAGCTTGAAGCGCTTAATCCGACCCCTGAATTGCCCGAAGAAGAGGGCGATGAGGAGGCTGTTTCAGCCGAGGGATAATTATCTAACGCATTGAAATATATGCGTTATTTACGAATTATGCCGGTTTTCCACAAGGGAGACCGGCATTTTTCTTTTGGTGCGATAAAAAGCTTGAAAATCAGTGCTTGACCGACGCATCTGATTCCCCTATGACACGTTTACTTTGGTGACAGGACTGTAGGTTTTCTGCTGTTTCGGGGTCTTACTCGTGATGATGAACCTAAACGCTGTTGAGTATCTGAAGTAAACAATTTGGACGCATGATCCCGCCTTTGGTTGGATCCTCTGCTTAACGCGCCGCAACCGCAAAGGTTTTTGGGTTGTCGGTGAATGGGTTTTGAAGAGCTTGCCGCTCATATCATAAGGCATCGCTCGGCTTGGCCTGTTCGTGTTTGAAGATTGGGAGTAGGCAGTATGCCGACCATTAACCAGCTTATCCGCAAGCCGCGGAAAAAAGTGTTGAAACGCAATAAGGTGCCGGCCATGGATCAATGCCCGCAGCGCCGTGGCGTTTGCACCCGCGTTTACACAACCACACCAAAGAAGCCGAACTCAGCGCTTCGTAAAGTGGCTCGTGTGCGCCTGACCAACGGCTTCGAAGTCACCAGCTATATCCCGGGTGAGGGACATAATTTGCAAGAACACTCAGTGGTCATGATCCGCGGCGGACGCGTGAAAGACTTGCCGGGTGTTCGCTATCACATTATTCGCGGCGTCCTTGATACTCAGGGCGTTAAAGATCGTAAGCAGCGTCGTTCGAAATACGGCGCCAAGCGTCCGAAGTAGGGAGCTGTTTCATGTCACGACGTCACCGCGCTGAGAAACGCCAGATTATCCCCGACGCCAAATATGGCGATGAGGTTCTGAGCAAATTTATGAATTCATTGATGCTGCACGGCAAAAAATCGACCGCCGAGCGCATTATTTATGGGGCTCTCGATAATATCGAAAGCAAGCTGTCGCGGGAGCCGGTCGCGGTTTTCCACGAAGCGCTTGAAAACATCATGCCTGCTGTTGAGGTGCGCTCTCGCCGTGTTGGTGGTGCGACCTATCAGGTTCCGGTTGAGGTTCGCCCTGACCGTCGCCAAGCATTGGCCATTCGCTGGTTGATTTCAGCGGCTCGTGGCCGTGGCGAAAACACCATGGTTGACCGCCTTGCCGGTGAGCTGATGGACGCCCTCAATAATCGCGGCTCAGCTGTGAAGAAGCGTGAAGACACGCATCGCATGGCTGAAGCAAACCGCGCATTCTCCCATTATCGCTGGTAGTTTTTTCTAGGACCCGACATCATGGCACGTACCACAGACCTTAAAGATTATCGCAATATCGGCATTATGGCGCATATCGACGCCGGTAAGACCACTACGACTGAGCGGATTTTGTATTACACAGGCGTCAGCTATAAAATTGGTGAAGTGCATGATGGCGCGGCCACAATGGACTGGATGGAGCAAGAGCAAGAGCGCGGTATTACGATTACCTCGGCGGCGACGACCTGCTTCTGGCGTGACAAGCGTATCAACATTATCGACACACCCGGCCACGTTGACTTCACCATTGAAGTTGAGCGTTCTTTGCGGGTTCTCGATGGCGCGGTTGCGGTGTTTGACTCGGTTGCCGGTGTTGAGCCGCAATCGGAAACAGTATGGCGTCAGGCGGATAAATACTCTGTGCCGCGCATGTGTTTCGTCAATAAAATGGACCGCATCGGTGCCGACTTCTTCCGTTGCGTTGATATGATTACCGACCGTCTGGGTGCCAATCCGCTGGTCGTTCAATTGCCAATCGGCGCTGAGTCAAATTATGAAGGCCTGATTGATCTGGTGAAAATGCAAGAGGTTCTTTGGAAAGCTGAAGACCTCGGCGCGGAATATGAATATGTCGATATTCGCGACACGCTGAAAGACCAAGCCGATGAATATCGTGCTGCGATGGTTGAGGCGGTTGTTGAGCTAGATGATGCGGTGATGGAAGCCTATTTGGAAGGCAATGAGCCGGACGAAGAAACGCTTACCCGCCTTATCCGCAAGGGCACTATCGAACAAAAC
>FZLQ01000120.1 GCA_900197605.1 Phyllobacteriaceae bacterium Water-Bin73 | reverse complement strand
CGAAGCGGGTGATGAGATTGCCGGCTTTATTTATCTCGGCACGCCAAGCGAGCCACCAAGTGAACGCGCGCGGCCTGAATTGGACGATATTGTGCGTTTCGGTCTTAGCGAATAGGCGATGCCATGAACAGCCTGACTCAAGACATTAAGACATTGCTCAACCTTGCCTGGCCGGTGGTGATTTCGCGCGTCGGCATTTTGACGCTCGGCATTACCGATACGGTGATGGTGGGGCGCTATGCGTCTGAGCATCTTGCTTATCTGGGCATTGGCATGGTGCCGAGCAATATCTTCATTCTGGTTATGATTGGCCTGTTAATGGGCACATCGGTTTTGGTGTCGAACCGATATGGCGCTGGGCAATATGACAAAATCGGCGAAGTGCTGTGGCAGGCCTTGCCCTGGGGCATTGCGATTGGCTTGGTCGGATTTCTGTTTTGCTATTTTGGCGAGTTTTGGCTGCTTCTGACCGGCCAAGATGCCGAGTTGGCGGCGAAGGGTGGGCATATTTCCGTGATTGCCGGATTAAGCCTGCCGCTGGCCGCCATTCATATGACCACCGGCTTTTTCTTGGAGGGCATTCGCAATCCACGCCCCGGCATGGTGATTATGATTGCCGCCAATATCATCAATATTTTTGCCAATTATGTTTTGGTTTACGGCGTTTACGGTTTCCCCGAACTGGGGGCTGAAGGCTCGATTTGGGCGACTTTTATCGTCCGCGTCATGCAAGTGGTGGCGATTTTGTCTTACGTCTATTTCTTTATCGACCATAAGAAATTCGGCCTCAATAAAACACAAATCACCTGGCGCGGTGGCACGGAACTGCGCCGCATCGGTTATGCATCGGGCATTTCTATGGGGTTGGAAAACGGGGCGTTTAACGCGCTGGTGTTGTTTGCCGGTTTCCTCGGCACGGCAGCGGTGGCGGCGCATGTGATTATGATTAACGTCTTCGCCGTCTTCTTTATGATGGGGCTGGGCTTTGGCGTGGCCACAGCCGTCAGCGTCGGCAATGCCAATGGCGCGGGCGACATGCGTCAAGTATCGCGCTGGGCATGGCTTGGCCTGTCCATTCAAAGTTTTATCATGGTGGTTGCCGGTATCATCATGTTTGTGATGGCGCAACAATTGGGCGCATTTTTCAGCACTGATCCGGCTGTGTTTAATTTGGCCGCAGCGATGATAGCTTGGGTGGCGATTGCGCTGGTTTTTGACACCGGCCAGTCTTTGCTGGCGATGGCTTTGCGCGCGCGCGGCGACACTTGGGCTCCGACGCTGATTCATTTCATTGCCTATGGCGTGGTGATGATACCGCTCGCCTATATTATGATTTTCCCGCTCGGGCGCGGCGCTATGGGACTGGCCGATGGCGTTATCCTCGGCACATTTGTGCCGTTTATGCTGGTTATGTGGCGCTATCGCCAACTCGACCGGCGCGCCTTAAAGCAAGAGGCGACGCAAGCGGCTTAATCAGCCCTCGTGCTGGCCGATAATGCCGGCTTTTAGATATGTCTCGCAGGTCTCTTCATCAAAACCGTTTTGCGCCAGAATATCCATTGTGTGCTGGCCAATTTCCGGCAGCGGCCCTTTCGGGTCGGTGCTTTCATTGCCAAAGCGAATGGGTGAGGCGATGTTTTTATAGCTGGTGCCATCGGCTTTCGGCATATCGACAAACACGCCTGCATCATGCATTTGCGGGTCTTCAAAAGCCTGCTCAAAGGTTTGCACCGGCGACCAGATAAGACCGGCCTCATCCAATATGGGCTTCCATTCATCAAGTGTTTTTTGGGCGAAGGCTTCATCCATAAGAGCAATCAGTTCAACGCCATTGCGGCGGCGATCGCGCAAACTGCCGAAACGTTCATCTGCGATTAAATCTTCGCGGCCAATGGCGCGGGCGACATCGGGCCAATCCGGTTCGCCCGGGCGCCCATTAATAAACAGCCAGCAATCGTCTTTGGTGACATAGTAATTATTGATGGCGACAATCGCTTCCTCGCGCGGGCGGGAGCGGGCAATGCGACCATAACGCAGCCAGGTGCCATAATCGCAACCCACCGCATAGGCGGCAGAGCGAACCAGCGAGCTTTCAACCAGTTCGCCCTCGCCGGTGCGTTGTGCTTTCAAAAGCGCTGCCAATATGCCGCTGGCGGTTGCAATGCCGGTGATGTGGTCACCGGCGGCGGTGCGTAAAGGCGCGGGGGCGGAGCCTTTTGGTGTCATCATCCAGCCAAAGCCTGACTTGGCGTTAAACGCGGCCGTGTCGAAACCGGGCTTATCGGCTTCTTCGCCCTGCAAGCCAAAACCGGTGACGCTGGCATAAACCAGCTTCGGGTTGATTTTTGACAGCGTGTCGAAGTCGAGGCCTTGTTCTGTCAACTGGCCGGGGCGCACATTGGTCAGAAACACATCGGCGTCTTCAATCAATTTGCGGACAATTTCGCGGCCTTCTTGCGTGCCGGTATTGACGGCAATGGCGCGCTTGCCGCGATTGTCGAGGGCAGACACCGGATTGTCGGGATAATCATCAGTCATTGCGCTGGCGTAGAATTTACGCATCGGGCAACCGCCCAATGGCTCGATTTTAATAACATCGGCACCCCAATCAGCCATAATGCCACCGGCAGAGGGGGCAGCGATGTAGGTGGCCATTTCAATTATTTTAATGCCTTCAAGCATAGTCAGAACTCCCTTTTGCGGTTAACTTAATGCCAGCCAATATGAAAAGGCAATGACTGAAACGTGACTGAACAAGAGATAAGAAAAATGCTGCTGGCGAAAAAGCAGGAAGTGACGGATTTGCTGAACGCCAATGCCGAAGATGCCGCGCCGGTTGAGCTCGACCAAAGCCAACAGGGGCGTTTGTCGCGTATCGACGCGATACAGCAGCAAGCTATGGCGGCGGAGACGCAAAGGCGTCGCCAACGCGATGTGCATTTATTGGACGCCGCGCTGAAACGGCTTGATGAAGGCGAATATGGCTATTGCGTGAATTGCGGCGAAGCGATTGGCACAGAACGCCTCGCCCTTGACCCCGCCACACCTTTTTGTATCAGCCATGCGGTATAAGGGCTTGGCAGCTTTGCTGCCTTAGTCCGTCTCCAAATGCACGCCTCTAAAATGCGTTTCCAAAGGTGCAAGGCAGCTTGCGTGATTAAGCGATTGCCAGTTAACGCGCCGCTCTCTAAGACGGGCAGATGAATTATTTCTCTTTCATTGGCGCGCATTACCGCTTTTTGCTGTTCGGCTTTTTGATGATGGGGCTGTCGAATTTCGGGCAGACTTTTTTCATCGCGCTTTACAGCAATGAGATACGCACCATGTTTGACT
>FZLQ01000141.1 GCA_900197605.1 Phyllobacteriaceae bacterium Water-Bin73 | reverse complement strand
CATGTCGATGATTGCCCCGGCTTTGCCGCTGATTGGCGGCGGCGCAACGCGATATCAACCGGTTTCGGTATTTGATGTGGCCGAGGCTGTGGCCGCCTGTTTGGGCAGCACCGACCAAAAGATTGATGCGGGGAATTATGAATTGGGCGGGCCTGATATTTTGACCTTTAAGCAATTAATGGAATTGTTGAACGAAGTGACCGGCCGCCATCGCTGGCTGATGCCTTTGCCGTTTTTTGCCGCCCGTATGATTGCCGCTCTGGCGCAATTTTCAACGCTTATCGGCGTGGCCCCTTTATTGACCCCCGACCAGATTATCTTGCTGAAAAGCGATAATATTGTCAGCGATGAGGCGCATGGGCGTGACTTTGCCGCTTTGGGCATCACGCCGCGCCCGATTGCCGGACAGCTTGATTATCTGGCGCGCTATCGACCGCATGGCAAGAAATAAAGCAAAGAAATAGAACAAAAAATCAGATGAAAATCAAAATCGCTGCGCCCAAGCCGATGCGATAAATCACAAAGGGCAACAGCGATAAATGGCGCGTCATTTTGAGAAATAAATCAATCGTCGCAAAGGCAAACAGGGCAGCCAGCAAAGCGCCGAGCAGCGCCGTGCCAAGCGCATCATATCGGCCCATCGCGACCAGTTCCAACAAGCCGAAACAGGCAAAGGCCAAAATCACCGGCATCGCCATGAGCATGGAATAACGCGCTGCGGCTTCGCGCGAAAAGCCAAGTCCGCGTGCCGCCATTAAGGTGACACCGGCGCGACTGGCACCCGGAATAAGCGCCAGCATTTGCGCCAATCCCAGAATAAAGGCCGGCTTGACCGCCATATGTTCGAGGGTTTTGGCGTTTGACCCGAACCGATCGGCGACATAAAGCGGCACGGCAAAAATAATACTCGCCCAAGCGACTGTCTCGGCACGGCGCAACGCATCAATCGCCCCCAAGCTCATCAGTAGGGCGGCGGCCAGCAAAACCGGCAGCGTGGCAATGGTCATGGTGAGGGCGGCTTGGCGCGGCGCGCCTTTTTTATGGCGCAGCACATCGAGCCCGCCTTGCGCCAATCTTGCGACATCACGGCGGAAATAAATCATCACCGCCAATAGCGTGCCGAAATGCAAAGCCACGTCGAGCATGGGTTGCGCCACGGCCCCCGATGCCGGAGATGCCCCCGATGCGCCGGATATTTCATGCGCCAAAACCAAATGCCCCGATGAGGATACCGGAATAAATTCGGTAATGCCTTGAATGGCGGCGAGCAAAAGAAGATGATCAAAACCCATGCGCCAAACTAACGCGCGCCGCCCCAAATCAGCAAGCGGGTTTCGCTTGCTCCCATTCCCCAAAACGCAGTAATTTCTCTTTATGGCCACACTCTTTCATCAACCCGTCTGCCCGTTCTCGCGCAAAAATCCGTTTAATTCTGGCAGAGAAAAAATTCGCCGTTGAATATGTCGAAGAGCGACCCTGGGAGCGGCGTCTGGATTTTTTGATGCTCAACCCGTCGGGCGAGGTGCCGGTCTTGGTCGGTGAGGCGGGAACCGTGTCGGGCCATTATGCGATTGCTGAATGGCTGGGAGAAAAGGGCGGCGCGGCGCCGCTGCCGGCGACAAGCGGTTTGGCGCGCCG
>FZLQ01000113.1 GCA_900197605.1 Phyllobacteriaceae bacterium Water-Bin73 | reverse complement strand
CGATGAGATTCCGTTTATGAATGTCGGCGAGCGCACCAATGTCACCGGCTCGGCTAAATTTCGCAAACTGATTACCGAGGGTGATTTCGACACGGCATTGGATGTTGCGCGTCAGCAAGTTGAGAACGGCGCACAGATTATCGATGTTAATATGGACGAAGGCATGTTGGACAGTGAGGTGGCGATGGTGCGCTTCCTCAATCTCGCGGCCACTGAGCCGGATATCGCCAAAGTGCCGGTGATGATTGACAGTTCCAAATGGGAAATTATTGAAGCCGGTTTGAAATGCGTGCAGGGCAAGCCTGTCGTGAATTCAATTTCGTTGAAGGAGGGTGAAGAGCCCTTCCTCGCGCAGGCGCGTTTGTGCCTGCGCTATGGTGCGGCGGTGATTGTGATGGCTTTTGACGAAGACGGGCAGGCCGATACGGCGGCGCGCAAGTTTGAGATTTGCCAACGCTCTTATAAAATTCTGACCGAGCAAGTCGGCTTCCCGCCTGAGGATATTATTTTCGACCCGAATGTGTTCGCGGTCGCCACCGGTATTGAAGAGCATGATAATTATGCTGTCGATTTTATCGAGGCGACCAAGCGGATTCGCGAAGAATTGCCGCGCGCCCATGTGTCGGGCGGCGTGTCCAATATCTCTTTTTCTTTTCGCGGCAATGAGCCGGTGCGCGAGGCGATGCACTCGGCATTTCTCTATCACGCGATTGGTGTCGGCATGGATATGGGCATTGTCAATGCCGGTCAGTTGGCGATTTATGAGGATATTGAGCCAAGCCTGAAGAAGGGCGTTGAAGATGTGCTGCTGAACCGCGCCGCCGACGGTACGGATAAGCTGCTGGAGATTGCCGAGCAATATCGTGGCCAAAAAGGCGCGCAGCAAGAAGCCGATTTGCGCTGGCGCGAGGGCGATGTCGGCCAAAGGCTGATGCATGCGCTGGTCAATGGGTTGGCTGATTTTATCGAAGAGGATACGGAGGAAGCCCGCCAATCTGTCGAGCGGCCTTTGCATGTGATTGAAGGGCCGCTTATGGACGGCATGAACCGCGTTGGCGACCTGTTTGGCGCGGGCAAAATGTTTCTGCCGCAAGTGGTGAAGTCGGCCCGCGTGATGAAGCGCGCCGTGGCTTATCTCGAACCCTTTATGGAAGAAGAAAAAGCTGCGTCCGGGTCCAAGAGCTTGTCCAAAGGCAAAGTGCTGATGGCGACGGTGAAGGGCGATGTGCACGATATTGGCAAAAATATCGTCGGCGTTGTGCTGCAATGCAATAATTTCGATGTCATTGATATGGGCGTGATGGTGCCCGCCAATGATATTATCGACAAAGCGGTTGAGGAAAATGTCGATATTATCGGGCTGAGCGGTCTGATTACGCCAAGCCTTGATGAGATGTGCCATGTCGCGGCTGAAATGGAACGGCGCGGGCTTGATATTCCGCTGCTGATTGGCGGTGCGACGACCTCAAAAGTGCATACGGCGGTCAAGATTAATCCGAATTACGCCAAAGGTCAGACCGTCTATGTCACTGATGCCAGCCGGGCGGTCGGGGTTGCCAGTAATCTCTTATCGGAAGAAAAATCTACCGATTATCAAACTGAAATCCGCGCCGATTATGAGGCGATGGCGGAAGCTCATGCGCGTAGCCGCGCCGAAGACAAGCGCACCCCCATCGGGGAAGCGCGGGCAAATGCCTGGACGCCCAAAGAAGAGCATCAACCGGTGAAGCCGCAATTCACCGGCACGAAAATCTTTGATGATTATGATTTGGAAGAATTGCGCGCCTATATTGACTGGACGCCGTTTTTCCAAAGCTGGGATTTGCATGGGCGTTATCCGGCCATTTTGACCGATGATGTGGTCGGTGAGGCGGCCAGCAGCCTGTTTAAGGACGCGCAAGACATGCTCGACCAAATGATTGGTGAGAAATGGCTGACCGCCAAAGCGGTTATCGGCTTTTGGCCATGCGCGCGTGATGGCGACGATATTGTCGTGTTCGATGATGAGACGCGCAGCAGCGAGCGCACGCGACTGCATACGCTGCGCCAGCAAATGCAAAAACGCGAAGGCCGCCCGAATATGGCGCTGGCTGATTTCATTGCCGAAGGTGCCGATTATATTGGCGGCTTTGCCGTGACCACCGGTCATGGTGAAGATGATGTGGCGAAACGCTTTGAGGCGGCGGGCGATGATTACTCGTCCATCATGTCGAAAGCGTTGGCTGACCGCTTGGCGGAAGCTTTTGCCGAGCGTATGCACCAGCGTGTCCGCACCGAGTTTTGGGGCTATGCGTCTGATGAGGCGCTCGACAATGATGCGCTGATTGGCGAGCAATATAAGGGTATTCGTCCCGCCCCCGGTTATCCCGCGCAGCCCGACCATACGGAAAAGGCGGCCTTGTTTGACTTGTTGGGCGCTGAAAAAGGCGCAGGCATTGCGCTGACCGAAAGCTTTGCCATGTGGCCGGGCGCGGCGGTGTCGGGTCTGTATTTCGGCCATCCTGAAAGCGCTTATTTCGGGGTCGGTAAAATTGACCGCGACCAAGTGGCTGAATATGCCAAGCGCAAGGGTATGGAGCTGAAAATTTGCGAGAAATGGCTGGCACCGATTTTGTCATACACGCCGTAGCTGAATCCGTTAGACTGCGCTCATGTCAGTTTGGGGCAAGATAGCAGGCATAGCCGCAGGCTATGCGATTGGCGGCGTGCCGGGCGCATTGGTCGGCGCGCTGGCCGGGCATTTTGCGCTCGACCGCGTCAATGACCGCCAAGTTATTTTCACCATTGCGATGATTTCACTGGCCGCGAAAATGACCCGCGCCGATGGTGATGTGTCGCCGATTGAAGTGCAGGCCGTGCAAGACATGATGCGCGTGCCCGATAGCGAATTGAAGAATATGGAGCGCGTGTTTCGCCTCGCGCAGGAAGACGTGACCGGCTTTGACAGCTATGCGCGGCAGGTGAAAGATATTTACGCCGACAGCCCCCAAGTGCTGGAAGATGTGCTCGATGTGCTGTTCTATATCGCTTATGCCGATGGCATATTGCACCCCGCCGAATATCAATTCCTCGAAATTGTCGCCGGAATTTTCAATATAAATGACAGCGATTTTAAGCGTATTCAGGCGCATCATGATGGCAGCATTGTTGACCCCTATACAGTGCTGGGTGTCGGTCGCCATGCTGAGGACAAAACCGTGAAAGATGCGTGGCTGAGCGTGGTGCGCGAAAATCATCCCGACCAGCTACAAGCGCGTGGCATGCCGCCCGAAATGATGCATATTGCAACAGCGCGCATGGCGTCGATAAATGAAGCATGGGAAACCATTAGAGAGGAGCGCGGGTTATGACCGGTCCATCAAACTGGCAGGACAGAATTTTACAGCCCGACACGGCGGTTGAGCAGATGAAGCAAAAAGCCGCTTTGCGCGCATTGGAAGAAGTGCGCGACGGCATGAAGCTCGGTCTCGGCACCGGCTCAACAGCGCGCTATTTCGTCGATGGCTTGGGCGCGCAAGTGGCCGACGGGCTGGAGGTTGTCTGCGTGCCGACCTCAGAAGCGACCCGCGCACAAGCTGAAAGTCTGGGCGTTAAGCTGGCGCCTTTAGATGATTTGAAACGCCTCGATTTGACGGTTGATGGTGCCGATGAATTGGACGATGCGCTGCGCCTGATTAAAGGCGGTGGCGGGGCTTTGCTGCGCGAGAAAATCGTCGCGGCGGCGTCTGACAGAATGATTGTCATTGCCGATGACAGCAAAAAGGTCGCGACGCTGGGCGCGTTTGATTTGCCGGGTGAGGTCAAT
>FZLQ01000116.1 GCA_900197605.1 Phyllobacteriaceae bacterium Water-Bin73 | reverse complement strand
TGGCTTGGTTGGCCAGCAATTTCACTTTCTTCAATGCCCCTATCGGCATGTTCTTTTCTCTCGATAAACAAATGCAAGAAGGCCAATGGTCGGATATGGGCATGCTCATTCAGACCATGATGCTGTTGGCGCGCGAGCGCGGTTTGCATACATGCCCACAAGAAGCCTGGGCGATTTGGGCGCCGACAGTGAAGGAATATCTGAATATTCCCGACACGCATACTTTGTTTTGTGGCTTGGCACTTGGCTATGCCGACCCTGACGCGGCGGTGAATAATCTCGAAAGCCCGCGCGCACCAATGGGTGAAGTCGCCACTTATCTGGGTTTTTAAGCGCTGGTTTCGACGGCAATATTTTGGACATTATGCGGGGTTGTGGCCTGCGCCATTGGCTATGCGTTAAGCGCGCCATTGCAAACATCGCCACAAAAGCGCGCCGCTATGGCTGTGCTGGCCGTGGTGCCGCTTTTATCGCTCGGTATTTATTTGAGCATTGGCAATCCTCAATCGCCTGATGCGCCGCTGGGGCCGCGCCTTTCGGGCTCACTGGAAGATTTGCCGCCGGGCGCGGTTATGGCAAAGCTGGAGCAACGTTTGCGCGCCGCGCCTGATGATGCGACCGGCTGGTTGCTGATGGCGCGTCTGCGAATGACGGTTGAGGATTACGCCAAAGCCGCCGATGCGTGGCAACGGCTTTTGGATATTGAGCGCGATAATGGCGAGGCGATGGTCGGCTTGGCGCAGGCTTTGATTGAACAAGATGGCGGCATTGTCAGTGTGGCGGCGGTCGGCTTGCTCGACACGGCTTTGGCGCAAGAGCCTGATAATTTCGCCGCGCGTTTTTGGCGCGCTGAGGCGCATGACCAATTGGGCGAAAGGGTTGAAGCCAAGAAGCTATGGCGTCAAATGCGCGCCGGATTGCCGGATAATATGCCATTGGCACTTATGCTCGACCGGCGTCTCGCCAAATAATCTTGGCGCTAAATGCCGCGCTAAAAGGCATGGTCATAATAGCGGGGCTTTGGGTATAGTGCGTCCACAGAGGACGGTAAATGACACCGAAACAAATCAGATTGGCAGCGATAGGCGGCGGCTTGGCGTTTTTGGCGCTGGCGGCGGGCATTGCGCTTACCGCGCTGGAAGACAATATTGTTTTCTTTCGCTCGCCCAGCGAATTGGCGGCCAAGCCGGCCGTGATTGGCGAGGCCATGCGTATTGGCGGTCTGGTGCGCGAAGGATCGGTTCAGCGTGATGGCTTGCGCGCCGATTTCGCAGTGACGGATTTGGCGCATGACATCAATGTGAGTTATGAGGGCATGCTGCCCGATTTATTCCGCGAGGGGCAGGGCGTGGTCGCCGAAGGGCGGTTCGATGCCTCCGGTCGGTTTATCGCTGACACGGTTTTGGCTAAGCATGATGAAACTTATATGCCGCCCGAAGTTGCCGAGGCACTCGAGAAATCCGGCAAGCTCAATGCGCCGCATCCGGGTAAGGATGGGCGATGATTGCGGAGCTGGGTCACTTTGTTTTGGTCTTGGCTTTGGTGGTTGCCGCCGTGCAGGCCATCGCGCCGATTTATCTGGCCCGCACCGCACCGGATATCGCCTTATCGATTGCCAGCCGCGCTTCTTATCTTCAATTCATCTTGATATTGCTGGCCTTCGCCGCGCTGAGCTATGGCTTTGTGCGTTCTGATTTTTCGCTGGCCGTGGTTTTCGCCAATAGCCATGTCGCCAAGCCGCTTATCTATAAAATTGCCGGTGTCTGGGGCAATCACGAAGGCTCCATGCTGCTATGGGTGCTGATTGTCGCCGCTTATGGCGCGGCCTATGCGCGCTTTACCGACACGAAAGACAGTTTCGCGGCGCGGGTGTTGATTGTGCAAGGCTGGTTGGGCGTCGCGTTTTTAGCGTTTCTGCTGTTCACCTCAAATCCATTTGCCCGTCTTTTGCCTGCGCCATTTAGCGGGCAGGGGCTGACCCCGATTTTGCAAGACCCGGCCTTGGCCGCGCATCCGCCGCTGCTCTATGCCGGTTATGTCGGCTTTTCGATGGCCTATGCCTTTGCGCTGGCCGCGTTGACCGGCGCTGATGATGGCGGCAATTGGGCGCGGCGCATGCGACCGTGGATTTTAACCGCATGGATATTTCTGACACTCGGCATCGCGCTGGGCTCTTATTGGGCCTATTACGAGCTGGGCTGGGGCGGCTTCTGGTTCTGGGATCCGGTTGAAAACGCCTCGCTCATGCCCTGGTTGGCGGGCACGGCTCTGCTCCATTCGGCATTGGTTGCGGAAAAGCGCGACACGTTGAAAAAATGGACCTTATTGCTCGCCATCATCACTTTCGCGCTTTCTTTATCGGGCACATTTTTGGTGCGCTCGGGCGTGTTGACCTCGGTGCATGCTTTCGCCAATGACCCTGAGCGGGGGCTTTTCATTCTGGCGATTTTGGGCGGCTTTTCTCTGGCCGGATTTGTGTTGTATGGCCTGCGCTTGCCCCGCCTTGCCGCCGATAAACCGTTTCAGCCGGTCAGTCGCGAGGGCTTGCTTTTGGTCAATAATATCTTTCTGGCCACGGCCACGGTTACGGTATTTCTCGGCACAATTTATCCGCTTGTTTTAGACGCGCTGGGCATGGGTAAAATCTCGGTCGGTGCCCCCTATTTCAATGCCGTATTTGCGCCGCTCACCATTCCGTTCGCGCTGCTCTTGCCGTTAGGGCCGCTATTGAATTGGCGTGCAGGCAGTGTGAAGCCATTGCAAAACCGCTTGCTTTTGGCCGCAGGTGCCGCCGCTTTGGTGACATGCGGCATTGTGCTGTCGCGCGGCGCGGCATCGGTAATGGTGGTGGCATTGTTTGCTGCGGCCTTGTGGCTGCTGTTTGGCGCGGGGCTGGATTTGGCGCAACGGCTTGGGCCGTATCGCAGCCGTTTGATAAAGTTTTGGACGCTCCCCGCCAACGCATTTTCGGCACCTTTGGCGCATGCCGGATTGGCGGTCATGCTGTTGGGTATTTTGGCAGCGACGCAATGGCGCGCCGAAATCGTTGTGGCCGCCGCGCCCAATCAGCAAATCAACATTGCCGGCATCAGCTTGCGCTATGACGGTTTGCGCGAAATTGACGGGCCGAATTATCGTGCCGAACAAGCGCGCCTGACTTATCTGACCGGTCGCCATCAAGGCACGCATATTTTTCCTGAGCGGCGTTTTTATGAAGCCGAACGCGCCCAAACAACTGAGGCCGCCATCACCACAGATATGACCGGCCATCTTTATGCCGTGGTCGGTGAGACGAGCGGCGACAAGCGGGTCTTGCGCCTTTGGTATCACCCTTATGTCGCCTTCATCTGGCTCGGCGCATTGCTGATGGCCTTGGGCGGCAGCTTTGCCCTTGTCACGCGACTGAGGCGGGCATGATGCGCTCTATTTGGATTATGCTGATAATGTTGGTTACGCTTGCTCCGGTGCAGGCGCTTGACCCGGGCGAGGCGTTGGCTGACCCGATGCTGGAAACCCGCGCCCGTGCCCTCAGCCAAGAATTGCGCTGCATGGTTTGCCAAAATCAATCCATTGATGATAGCGACGCGCCGCTGGCGAGAGATTTGCGGGTGTTTGTGCGCGCGCGCCTGCAAGCGGGTGACAGCGATGCCGCCATTCGCG
>FZLQ01000118.1 GCA_900197605.1 Phyllobacteriaceae bacterium Water-Bin73 | reverse complement strand
TTATAAGGCCCGGCGACATTTGTGGTCACCGCAAATTGAATTGGCAAAAGCGGCAGCCGACGACATTCGCAAATCATTTTAGCGGACAAGGTTTCAGCATTTGCGAGGGCTGGTCTGCCATCTCAAAGAGAAGAACGCGTGAGGCTATTTGCGGCGAAACATTATGAAGCGGCTTGGCTTTACTTCTTAATTTTTTTCAAAATACCGCTAAAGGTCGCCAGCGTGTCTTCGCCGTAAAAAATTTCGCCTTTGACAAAAACCAGAGAGCGGGTGTTGCGGGTTACTTGGCCGCGCGCATAAACCAACTCACCAAGCGGCGCGGCGCCTTTCAGAAATTCGGTTTGGCATGAGACCGTGACCGAATGCTCGTCTTGCAATGCGTCATGCGCGATAACGAATAATGCGTAATCGGCAAAGCTCATCAGCATACCGCCATGCAAAAACCCGCCGCCGTTAAAGTGACGCTTCTCGCACAAGAAAGCGGATAAATGTTCACCACCATCGGCATCAATTTTCATATAAAACGGGCCAGCATGGTCTTCGAACGGTTCTTCAGAGCCCCATTTGGTCCAATCTTCTAATTGTGCCGGTGTGTCTGTCATGTAATGTCTCCCTAGAATGCGGCGCACAATAAGGGGCTTTCAAGGCTTTGCGCAAGCGGCAAAATCTTATTTTTCGGGAAAGCCGACAATCCGGCTCAGCTCGTTAAAGCTAACGCTATTAGCTATAGAGCCGTCATCGCGCAAGCTTTGATAGGCGGTTTGCAATGTAGCGGCGACGCCGGCCATTGCGGCGACCGGATAAATGATAAAGTTAAACCCCATGCCAACCAGCGCATCGCGCGCGATAAGGGGGCTGCGGCCACCCTCAACCATATTGGCCAATAGGGGCATGTCGCCCAGAGCTGCGCCGACTTGCTTGAACTCATCTTCAGATTCAGGCGACTCGATAAACAAAATATCCGCGCCCGCTTCGGCGAAAAGCCGTCCGCGTTTAATCGCTTCGTCAATGCCGCTTTGCTCGCGCGCATCAGTGCGGGCGACAATCAGAAAATTATCGTCTTGGCGCGCTTGTACCGCCGCCTCAATCCGCGCCACGGCGGCGTCGCGGCTGACGGTTTCGCGCCCGGGAATATGCCCGCAAAGTTTCGGCATTTGCTGGTCTTCAATTTGAATGCCACAGGCACCGGCCGCCTCATAGGCCTGCACGGTAGCGGCGATATCGTCAAAACCGGTATCGGCATCGGCAATGAGCGGGGTGGTGATGGCCGCGCAAATAGAGGCAATGCGGTCGCGCATATCGGCGCGGGTCAAAAAGCCATTATCGGGTTTGGCCAATTGGCTGGCCGACACGCCATAGCCCGAGAGATAAAGGGCATCAAAGCCCACAGCATCGGCAATGCGCGCCGACAGCCCGTCATAAACGCCGGGGGCGATAATGGTTTGTGTGGTGAGTTTCTTACGAAACGCGGCGCGGTCGGCAGACATCAAAAAATCCTCTCCCGCAGATTATCCATTTTTTGCCGCGTCACGCCAGCCTTATGCGCTTTGATGATCAACCCGTATCAATAATTTTCCCTCATTGGCACCGGCGAGAAGCATTTCAAACCCGTCGGGAAAACTGTCCAGGCCCTGCAAAATATGTTGTCGGCAAATCAGCGACCCATCCTTCAGGCCGACACTCAGCTCTTGCACCGCTTCGGGAACACGGTGCATGTAATCGCGCATGGTGAAGCCCTGCATTTTGATGCTCTGCATGACGATTTGCAGATAATTGGCCGGTCCTTGAGGGGTTTCTTTGTCATATTGGGAAATCGCACCGCATACGACAATGCGTCCGCGATATTTCATGCGCTCCAAAGCCAGATCCAAAATATCGCCGCCCACATTATCGTAATAAAGGTCAATATGATTGGGCGCCAAGTCATCAAGCCGCGCCCCGATATTTTCCGATTTATAATCAATCGCCGCGTCAAGCTTCAGCGTCTCGGTCAAATAACGAC
This sequence comes from Phyllobacteriaceae bacterium Water-Bin73, assembly GCA_900197605.1. Lineage (GTDB taxonomy): Bacteria > Pseudomonadota > Alphaproteobacteria > RS24 > RS24 > UBA8337. The sequence continues at coordinate 1,461 of FZLQ01000118.1, read as the reverse complement.
ATTTTTCTGCACCGCCGGCAATGCCGATGACGCGCGCGCCCGCATTTTTGGCCAATTGTGCTGCCATGCTGCCCACCGCACCGGCAGCGGCAGAAACGACAACCGTTTCATCGGGCTGTGGGCGGCCAATATCCATCATGCCGAAATAAGCTGTGTAACCCGTCATGCCGAGGCCGGAGAGAAATAATTCCGGCGGCGCCATCTCAACGGCAATGGGCCGCACATCTTTATCGTTGAAAACACCATGCGAGCGCACACCCAAAAAGCCGGTTATCCAATCACCGACGGCGAGATTATCGCTGCGGCTTTCAATTATTTCACCGACGCCGAAAGCCCGCATGACACTGCCCGCGCGCACCGGCGGCATATAGCCCCGTTTATCGGTAATCCAACCGGTCATGCCGGGGTCAATCGACACGAAGTCAATGCGCGCAGCGACCTGACCGTCCCTTAATTCGGGAAGGGCATCATGTGTGGTCTGCCATATTTCCCGCGGCGCCCGGTTGCCCGGATAATCGCTCATTCGTATTTGTGTAATTTTCGTATCCATGAGGATTCCCCCGATAACATAGTTTTGACACCATCGGTGTCACTTTTTATTGTCTTGATGTCAAGTGGGTGTTAAGTTTTTAAAATGAACTACAAAAGCCGAGATTTCGTTTTCAACCCGTCCGATTTCCGTGACGCAAAATTCATTGATGGTGCCACATTGGATGGCGACCAATTGGAAAAAGGTGATGTGATAATTGCTGTGGACCGGCTTGCATTGACGGCCAATACAATCTCTTACGGCATTGCCGGAAAAACCGGCCTTATTCGTTATCTTGACAGCTTTCCGACATCGGCGCCCTATGCGCGCATGCCATTTTGGGGCTTTGGCGACATTATTGCGTCGGCTCATGATGATTTACCTGTTGGCGAGCGGCTTTATGGTTTCTATCCGCTCTCGACTTTTGTGTTGGCAAAAATGGATAAGGTCACGGCGATGAAATGCGCCGATATGAGCCCCGCGCGTGAAACGATACCTGAGTTTTATCGCGAATATGCCCGCTCTTTCGCTGAGCCGGGTTACCATCCGGATTTTGACGATATGCAAAGCCTCCTGCGGCCGGTCATCAGCACATCATTCTTGCTTGAGCATTATATTACCCGACATGATTTTTATGGTGCCCGCAATATTGTCATCACCAGCGCGTCCTGCAAAACGGCTCTCGGTTTTGGGCATTTTCTGACCCAAGAACATAAAGATAAATGCCGTGCTATCGGCCTGACATCGGCGCGCAATAAAGCCTTTGTTGAGATGACCGGCTGTTATGACGAGGTGCTGACCTATGATGAGATTGACCAATTGCCCCTCGATTCCAGTGTGGTTTTTGATATGGCGGGGGACGCACAAATTCGCGCGGGCATTCATCATCATTTAGGCGATCTGATTGCCTATACCGGCACGGTCGGCGCAAC
>FZLQ01000119.1 GCA_900197605.1 Phyllobacteriaceae bacterium Water-Bin73 | reverse complement strand
CGCGCAACCGGCCGAACCGGTGGCTGATGAAACGCAAGGCATGGACATGCTCTATTCATCAGGCACGACGGGGCGCCCGAAAGGTATTCGCCGCAAGCTGACCGGCAATTCCATTGACGAAGCCGATGCGCTTTTGGGTCTGGGGACGCTGCTTTACGGGTTTGACGATAAGCAGATTTATTTGTCGCCTGCGCCGCTCTATCACGCCGCACCGCTGCGCTATAATATGGCCGCGCAACAAGTCGGCACGACCTGCATCATTATGGAAAATTTCGACCCCGAGCAGGCTTTGGCGATGATTGAGAAACACAAATGCACCAAAAGCCAATGGGTGCCGACCATGTTTGTGCGTATGCTGAAATTGCCGGAAGACATCCGCACAAAATATGACACCTCATCTATGCAGACCGCCATTCACGCAGCAGCTCCCTGCCCCATTCCGATTAAGGAACAAATGATAGATTGGTGGGGGCCGGTGATTTACGAATATTATGCAGGCTCTGAAGGCAATGGCTTCTGCCAGTTAAGCTCGGAAGAATGGCTCGCTCATAAAGGCTCGGTCGGCACGGCGCTGACCGGCATTTTGCATATTTGCGATGAAGAAGGCGAAGAAGTGCCGGTTGGTGAAAGCGGCTCGATTTTCTTCGAGCAACCCGAAGAAGCTCCGGGCTTTGAATATTATAATGACCCGAAAAAAACCGCTGAAAGCCGTCACCCGGTGCATAAAAACTGGACCACTTTGGGCGACGTCGGCAAGCTTGATGAAGATGGCTATTTATATTTGACTGACCGCAAAGCGTTTATGATTATTTCCGGCGGGGTGAATATCTATCCGCAAGAGACCGAGAATCTGCTCATCACCCATCCGCGTGTGGCTGATGTCGCGGTCATCGGTGTGCCGAATGAAGATTTTGGCGAAGAAGTGAAGGCCGTTGTGCAACCCGCAGAATGGAGCGATGCCGGCCCTGCCCTTGAAGAGGAACTGATTGCCTTTTGCAAAGAAAACCTGTCAGCCATTAAGTGCCCGCGTTCGGTTGATTTTGAACAAGAATTACCACGGCACCCGACCGGCAAACTATATAAGCGCCTTGTGCGCGACCGTTATTGGGGTAATAAAGACTCCAAGATTGTTTAATTCAACACCGCACTTTGAAGGAGAATAGGATGCGCGTTTTTGAAAATCTCGATGAATATGCCGCCGCTGTCGGCCAAGAGTTAGGGGTCAGCGATTGGTTTGAACTTGACCAAAACCGGGTCAATCAGTTTGCCGATGCGACCGGTGACCATCAGTGGATTCACCTCGATGCCGAGCGCACACAAAAAGAATTGGGCATGGGCACAATCGCTCATGGTTTCTTGACCCTGTCTTTATTGCCTGTGCTGATGGCTCAAATCTCCGGCGTGAAAAGCGTCACCCGTGGCATTAATTATGGCTCGAACAAAACCCGCTTCACCGGCATGGTTCCGGTCGGCTCTAAAGTTCGCGCGCGCTCAACGCTCAAAGGTGTTGAAGACAAAGCGGGCGGCAAACTGTTCACAGCCGAAATTGTGATGGAAATGGACGGTTCGGAACAACCCGTCATGGTGTCTGAAAACCTGACATTATTGTTCGAATAGGTCTTAAAAATGGGTCGGAAAAAAGACGATACAGTGTGGCCGGTGCAAAAAACCGAAGCCGAATGGCGCGAGCGGCTCAGCGATGAGCAGTTCCACGTTACCCGCAAAGCGGGCACTGAGCGTGCATTTTCCGGCCCTTATTGGGACAGCAAATCGAGCGGCACATATCATTGCGTGTGCTGCGACGCCCCGCTTTTCAAAAGCGGCACAAAATACGATAGCGGCACGGGCTGGCCCAGCTTTTGGGAGCCGGTCGCTGAAGGCGCGGTTGCAGATCGCCCGGACAACACTCTATTTATGAAGCGCACTGAAACCGTTTGCGCAAGCTGCGGCGCGCATTTGGGACATGTCTTTCCCGATGGCCCACCGCCGACGGGCTTACGCTATTGCATGAACGGCACAGCACTGACGCTGAAAGACGAAAACGGCGAGCCGATAGCTGAATAGGTAATTCAACAATGCTGAAAGCCCCGCCCGGCGCGCCCAAAGCCGCCGAAAAGCCGTATAGCGACACGCATCACGCCATCACCCGCACCGACCCTTATGCTTGGTTGCGCGACGATAATTGGCAAGCCGTGATGAAAGACCCGCAAGCGCTCGACGCCGATATTCGCGCCCATTTGGAAGCCGAGAACGCCTATACCGATAAAGTCATGGCCCCAAGCGCTGCTTTGCAAGAACAGCTATTCGCAGAGATGCGCGGGCGTATTCAAGAAGATGAAGCCGGCGTGCCGGTCAATCAAGGCGCGCTGTCTTGGGCCAGTCGCTATGTCATGGGCGGCGAGCATCCTCTAATTTGCTGTGGCGCGCGCGACGCAGAAGTCGCGGCCATGCGCACGATTATTGACAGCAATCACGAAGCCGAAGGCAAAGACTTCTTTAAAATCATCAACCATGCCGCCTGCCCAAGCGGCGCGCTGCTGGCTTGGGGCTATGATGATAAAGGCTCGGAATATTTCACCGTGCGCTTTCGCGATATTGAAAGCGGCGCGGCTTTGGACGATGAATTGCGCGATACGGGCGGCAGCTTTGGTTGGTCGGCATGTGGCGCATTTTTATTTTATGTCGCGATTGATGAAAACCATCGCCCCCATAAAATCATGCGCCACGCGCTTGGCACGCGACAATCGGAAGATGTCTGCATTTATGAAGAAGCCGATAGCGGCTTTTTCATCGGCTTGTCGGAAACCCGCTCGGGCCGCTTCCTTATCATTTCAGCACATGACCATGAAACGGCGGAAGCCCATCTCATTGACGCGCATCAGCCAATGGCCGCACCGATATGCGTTGCCCCGCGCGAAACCGGCATTGAGTATGAAGTCGATGATGATGCCGCACGCGACCGCTTGATAATCGTCACCAATTGGAATGGCGACACAAAAGCAGATGACTTTCAAATCATCAGCGCGCCTGTGCCGACCGGCACGGGCGACAAATCCGGCTGGCAGATTGAGCGCGCCCATAAAGCGGGTTGCCTTGTGCTGGACGCCCTGCCTTTCAAAGACCATATGGCGGTTTTGGTGCGCGAGAACGCTCTGCCCCGCATCATTCTGGTTACCCTCGCAGATTATGGCGAAGCCGATATTGCCTTTGACGAAGAAGCCTATGATGTCAGCTTTGGCAGCATGGCTGAATATGACAGCACCAATTTGCGTTTCACCTATGCTTCCATGACAACGCCGACGCAAACCTTTGACTTCGATATGAGCACCGGCACACGCGCGCTGCGCAAAACCCAAAATGTCCCAAGCGGACATGCGGCCGGTGATTATGTGACCCGCCGCATGACCGCCACCGGCCATGATGGCGCGCAAATTCCGGTTTCGCTTCTATATCACAA
>FZLQ01000121.1 GCA_900197605.1 Phyllobacteriaceae bacterium Water-Bin73 | reverse complement strand
CCTTTAGGCCGATTGATCAGGGTTTTGACGAAAGCCTGTTGATGGCCAGCGGGCTTTATCTGCCGGTCGATGACCCGAATGTGGTCAATGCGCCCAATGAGTTTGCGGTTCTCGATAAGGTGCAATGGCAAGTTCTGGATTATGCCGCCAGCTTTAACGACAGCGAATGGTTTCGCCCCAAGGGCTATTTGACCGATTATTATACCGATGAGGCGGTCAAGGCGATTGCCGCTAATAAAGACCGGCCGTTTTTTCTGTATCTGGCGCATTGGGGAATTCACACACCCTTGCAGGCCACGCGCCAAGATTATGAGGCGGTGGGCGATAATTTTCCCGACCATCGTTCGCGGGTTTATGCCGGTATGATAAGAGCGGTTGACCGCTCGGTTGGCCGCGTCATGCAGGCCTTAAAAGATGAGGGCCTCGACGATAATACGCTGGTTGTCTTCACCAGCGATAATGGCGGGGCCAATTATATCGGCATGCCAAATATCAATAAGCCTTATCGCGGGTTTAAGCTGAGCTTTTTTGAAGGCGGCACGCATGTGCCTTTTGTGATGCGTTGGCCGGGTAAATTACCGGCGGGCCGGACATATGATCATCCGATTTCCCATCTCGATGTTTTCCCGACGGCGTTGGCCGCTGCCAAAGCCACGCCGCAAGCCGGGCAGATTGATGGTGTCAATTTACTGCCCTATTTGACCGGTCAAAAAACCGGCGCGCCGCGCGATACGCTGATTTGGCGCTCCGGCGATTATCAAGCGATTTTGTCAAAGGGCTGGAAATTGCAACGCAGCGCCTATCCGAAAAAGACCAGGCTCTATGATTTGGCACAAGACCCGACCGAGCAAAATGACCTCAGCGCGTCAAAGCCCGAAAAAACTGCTGAGCTCAATGCCTTGCTCGACGCTCATAATGCGCGACAGGCAGAACCGCTCTGGCCAAATGTTGTCGGCATGCCGATATGGATTGATAAAACACCGGCTGATGATGTGACGCTGGAAGATGATTATATTATTTGGCCGAATTGAGTTAGGGTAAGGGCATGAGCGAACCGATAGAAATAGCCACTATTGACGGGCGCCGACAGCGCAGTGAACGCAGCCGCGCCGCCATTATTACGGCAACGCTTAATCTTTTGGATGGCGGCAATCTGACCCCCACAGCTAAACAAATTGCCGAAGAAGCCGGCGTCGGACTGCGCTCTTTCTTTCGTCATTTTGAGGATATGGACGCGCTGTTGAACGCCATTGACGGGCATATTCGTCAATATTATGAGCGTATGTTTGACCAGCCGATTTTTGACGGCCCGGTTGAAGACCGCATGAGTGATTTTATTCTGCACCGCACTGAGGCCTATGAGCGATTGAAAAAATTAATGCTGAGCACGCAAGCGCAATTATGGCGCTCTGAGGCCATGCAGGAGAATTATGGCCGCAATCAGGAAGCCTTGCGTCGGCATTTTGAAAAATGCCTACCGGAGTTAAAATCCCTCTCAAGTGATAAACGCGAAGCCGCCCATGCTGCAGCCTCTTTCGAGGTCTGGCATCGCTTGCGTCATCATCAAAAGCTCAATTTAAGTGAGGCGCGCGAGGCGGTTTTCTCCATGTTGCGCGGCCTATTGCGTTAGACCATGCGCGCGCGTTTGGTAAAAAAAATCGGCCTTTCTTTGCTGGCGCTTTTGGGGCTGCTGGTTGTGATTGCTTTCTCGCTGGCCTTTTTTTCACCGCGCCCACCCTTGACCACCAATGCCGCAACGCTGGCCGGTGACGGCAGCAAGATTGATTATTGTCGCTTGCCGAAACTTGATGGCAGCGGCAAGCGCGCCGCCGAAATTCCCAAAGGCAATACGCCGGGTTGCGCTTACACTCATTTTCCCTTGCCCATATTGGCCGATTGCACAGAGCCGCTAAGCCCGCAAGCCGACGATATTCGCGGCCTTTGGCGCGGTGTCAAGGGCAAGCATATCGGCCATGTTGAACGCATTGAGCAATGCGCCGACCGCACGGTCGTGACCACTTCCGGCATTATTCATGATTATGGGCCAAACAGCACAGGCGGTCTGAACACAGATGATACGGAAGGCATGGTGGTGTTCACTTTGGGTGATAAAGCCTATTGCCCGCGCAGTTCATCCTCGATGATGTGGCAGGATAAAAAACTAAACTTCCATGTCTTTGGCTGGGGCCCGCTTGTTGTGCGGCGTTATCGCGAGGGCGCGCAATTGGTTTGGGAATATGCCGATGGCAGCACCACCCATATGGACCGCATTTGCGACCTGCCCGAAAGCGAAAAAGTGCCAAGCCCGCGCGGCCCGCAGATTAAAATTTTCTAAAATTGACAGTTTTTGACAATTCTCCTGCCTATTTGGCAATACCCTACCCACAAGAAATCCTGTGTGGTGTTTGCATTACCAATCCGACTGTGTAAAAACCTTTTCCGAATAAAGGTAGTTTTAGGTGAAGTTTCATGAAAATTAACAGTCCGGTCACCGCCGTCTTTTTATTATTTATGGCGGCGGTTGTGCCAGCACATGCTCAATCCCTGCAGTCGATTACACAAACCGCCCAGACGGCAACAGACGATGGGGCCGCTTCGCAATTGCGGATTGATAATCTCGACGATGAGACCGACACAATGACCCGCGAATATCGCGCAGCGCTTAAACAGCTTACCTCGTTACGCGAATATAATGCCCAGCTTGAAAAGCTTATCGTCGCGCAAAAAAACGAAATGGTCTCTATTCGTCGGCAAATTGATGACGTCACCAATGTTGATCGTACCATCATGCCACTCATGTTTCGGATGATTGATGCGCTGGAACAATTTGTAGCGCTTGATGTGCCGTTTCTAGCCAGCAAGCGCAAAGCCCGCGTTTCCAATTTGCGCGCTTTGATGGACCGTTCGGACGCCAATCCGGCTGAGAAATATCGTAAAATTCTCGAAGCCTATGAAATAGAAAATGAATATGGCCGCACCATTGAAGCCTACGAAGGCGAGATGGGTATTAATGGCGAGACGCGCACCGTATCCTTCTTGCGCATTGGGCGCGTTGCGTTGGTCTATCAAACACTCGATGGCGCTGAGAGCGGCGCATGGGATAAAGCGCAAAATCAATTTGTCGATCTCAATGGCAACTTTGACAGCGAATTGCGCAGCGCATTGCGCATCGCAAAGCAGCAGGCCGCGCCCGACCTTTTGGTCGTGCCGGTTCTGGCGTCGCAATAGGGGGCGATAGGGGTCGAGA
>FZLQ01000122.1 GCA_900197605.1 Phyllobacteriaceae bacterium Water-Bin73 | reverse complement strand
TGCCACCAAACATGACGCCTAAAAGCAGGGCATGATAAAGCACGCCAAATAGACCGAATGTTACAGCAGCGATTTTTGCATCAGTCGATAGCCGATAAAGCGGCGCCACCAGAAACAGGCAAAAAATGGCATACATCCAAAAACCCAAATAATCGAATGAGGTAAAAAGGGAGAAAGAAAGCGAGGGATGTAATAGCTGAAACAATTCTCCGGCCAGATCAGCGTCATGTGACATACGCGCGGAGGCTTCAACCATTTGCGGAATCGACCAAATTGCAATGAACTTCGGAATAAGGAAGCACACAACCGATATGAGCAATGCGGTGCCGGCAAGAAATGAACTGATCGGGTGAGAGCGGCGGGCCGTCCAGGCAATCGTTGCGAAGAAACCTGATAGGACCAGCATAGCAATCATCTGCACCGCCCAGCCAAGGGTGAAGGCAGTGAGATTGTGGCTATACCACAGCATGCGATCGCTAAATGCGCCCTGCGGCGCATCAAGCGGGAAAAAGCCCGATACGACCCCCAAAACAACCACTAAAATAGCAGCTCGCAAGCCAAGCTTGTTAATTGTGTCGTCCAAATCTTTTCGATTGCTCATTTTATCCCCCCATTGGATATCAGTCTTTATGTGCCGTAGCGCGACCGGATAATCTCTAAAATTGTTGTCTGTAACGCGGCGGCATCTTTGTGCCAACGACGATTTTCGCCTACAAATACTGCTGAACCCTCGATAAGCGACATAAGAGCAAGCGCCTCTGCCCTCGGTGACGGATGTTTTAAAGCAATGAGGCAATCCTCAATTCGGGATAGGTATTTGGTGTAAATTACGTCGAGCATTTCCGCCATAACCGGTTCAACTTGGGCCATTGCCCATAGCTGCGGAAACAAATTGTCCGAATGTAAAAATATTCCTGGAATATCGTCGAGTGCAAATAAAACCAGTTCATCAAGGTCGACGCCGCCCGGCTTGTCTTTCAAGGCCGCAAAAGAGTTTTCATAACTATCGCCAATATATTGGGCGAGCGCCGTCAACAAAGCTTCCCATGTCGGGAAATGGTATTGCAGAGCGCCCAGTTTAATGCCGTCTGATTTCGCCAAAGCCCGCATCGTCAATTTTGCGTAACCTTGTGTCGCAATGATTTCGATAGCCGTCTGAAGCAGTTTCTGCTTTCGATCATCAAATGATATTTTGGGGTCGGCTCTAAGCATGTCAGCCGACATGTTGTAGCATGTCAAGTGACATGTCAATTGTGATATCTCTATTAGTATTCAAAACAGTCGAAGAAAATTACATGCACGTGTCGCCAGATTACCTTCGTCAAGCAATCGATAGATAGTGTTGATTGCCGTTCTATTTGCCGTTCTATTGTCGAAATAGAACGGCAAACGGTAGATATTTTGTTGATTTTGTCTACTCCAGTCCACTCGAGTGAAACGCTGTGGGCCTCAGTAAACTCAAAAAAATGAGGTTTTCTTCAGTCAACAAACAAAATGCGCAACTATAGGATAATGGTGAGCCCGGAAGGATTCGAACCTTCGACCCACTGATTAAAAGTCAGTTGCTCTACCACCTGAGCTACGGGCCCACTAAAGGTTTCAGCGTGTTGGCAATTTACTGGGTAAGCCCTGGGTAAGTTTTTGCCTGTTTCCTCAGCCGAAACGTGGGCAGTCTATATCACTGGTAAAAGGCAATAGCAAACAAAATACCCGCGCCGCCGCCTGCCCAAAACGCCGCAGGCAAAGGGGCTATCTAAGACCCTTCATTCGGTTTTCGTTTGAGTGAGAACGCGCCCACTAATGCCGGGTTTTTGCTCTCATGAAATTGCCGCTTTGACTGCCATAATTTCAGATAGCGATAAAACGGTGCGGTCGGATAAAGGTGATGCACGAGATGATAATTCTGATAGAGAAATAACGGGGTCATCAACCACTCAAAACCGACCCGGTTTGATGTGCTTTGAAACGGGTCTTCTTGCGCCTTTGTTTGGTGCGGATAATGGGGCAAAAAATCAAAGCTCAGTGTCAAAAGAACTTTGACAATGCGGGTCGGCACAAAATGCAGCAGCAGATAATAAGTCAACCAACCGCCATAAATTGCCGCGCCAATAATGGTTAGGCCGACAAGGCCGCCAATATAAAATTCCATGCGCTCTTTTTTCGGTCTCCGGTTAAAGACGCTTGGGCTTAAATAAAAACGAAAATAAGCGACGTCCAAAGTCGCCCATTTAAGGGGCAAAAGAAGTGCAGGCCCCCGCCCCGCATAGCTATCGGGGTCGCGCTCCGGGTCATTGGTAAATTTATGGTGCTGCATATGTACGAATCGAAACACGCTGAAAGCCGGTGCCGGTTCCAGCAACATTGTGCTGATGCGCCCAAGCCAATCATTAAGCTTTCGATTGGTGCTGACAGCGCTATGCGTCGCATCATGAGCGACCGTAAAAGCAAAATAGGCGGCGACAGTGTTCAACAATATCGCCGACCAAAGCGGCAACCGCCCGCTCACATAGCCATAACAAGATGCGCCAAATAACGCCAAAGCCGACATAAACAAAAACATTGTCGGCCAAGCGACTTTGGGGCGCTCCATCAAAAGCTGAAACTGCTCAAGGTTTACTTCGTGATCGGATGTCATATTTTTTGAACTCACTTTCAACACCTTACACGCCAGTAGGTTTCAATTCGCTAATTGTTTGATATCAAAAATAACCGCTTCTTCGGCCGACATTTTGCCGTCCAGCGTATCGAGATAAGCGGCATTTATCGCGTCTTCATTATCGAATTTTTTGACCTTTAACCAATTGGCGGCTTCCATCATCAGCCCCACTGTGCGCCCGCCGATTTCGGTCAGAATATTTTTGGAATTATCGCCTTTCGAAAGCACCGCAATCTCATCCGGCCCTGACCAGAACACCGGACGTGGTCCGGGCAAATCGGCGTCATCTCGCGCACCCTCTTCCCAATGGGTTGCGCCGACCGTGCCGGTATAGGCAATCAGATCGCCTAAATGATGATGAATGGCCGCGCGCAATTGTGCGTTCCCCGCCATAT
>FZLQ01000124.1 GCA_900197605.1 Phyllobacteriaceae bacterium Water-Bin73 | reverse complement strand
GTTAAGGGCCTCAGAGTAATAACGAAGCGCCAGGCCAACACTTTGCTTGCCATCTTTATCCTCAAGACCCTGAACAAAATTAGTATCACCAGCAGCAAATCTTTCTACCTCGGCATTACCTGTAGTCCATGGGGTAGCGACATCGTGGCCAGTTGAGCAAGCAACTGCGCCGCTAATGCCCTTAATGGCTGTAATTACAGCGAGGCTAGCTTGCAGATGCGGTTCGGTGCTGCCAGCAAAGGCTGCATCACCAGTGCATGCAAACTTGTCACCCGAACTAGGCCCACCGCCAATAAAGTACAAGTCTTTGGGGTTCCCGCCTGAAACGCCATCAGTAAAGCTGTCACTGATGCCCATAGGCGTGCCGCCGGCTTCCAGACGATATTTGCCCCAGCCGCCCACATAAGCCTCAAGAGATAAATCCTGCGTAAAAGCAATTGAACCATAGAGCGCTTCAACAGGAAGCAAAGCTTCTTTAATTTCCGCACCAGGGCGACGCAAAGCAGCCACATCAATCGGGTTGAACGCGGAATTGCCACCAGGGATAAAAGTTGCCTCGCCCCAGTTAATTACTTGACGGCCGGCGCGAAGTGTAAACGGCATGTCGCCCAAGTCTCCGTCATAGCTGAGGAAAGCGTCCAACAGCTCAATATTCGTACCTGCGTTTTGAATACCATCACTATCCAGTGAGCCGCCGCGGTTGTACGAATCATTGTCCATAGCAACAACGTCATACCAAGCATTGATGCGCGCGAAGGCCCTTAAGGCCCCCTTATTAGCCTCAATTTCAGTTGTCAAACGAAGCGGCGCAGAATAGGCGTCTCCTTGATCGAAGTTCAAACGACCATCATCAGAGTTGATAGCGCCGTCAAAGTTTGGCACGGCCATTGTGGCCACCTCTTGGCAATAAGCACCGTAACTAGTGTCGCAAGCGGGGACCGTCGTAGGCGCCGTAGCATTAAAGTAAACACTGTTGTCCGCTGGTCCGCCATTTACCAACGGCAGGTACTGTTGCTCAACGTCCTTTGTCAGCCAAGACATCCCAGCCGAAACAATATTATCAATTTGGACATCCCAACCCCCCAGCTGCACATTGGCGGCTGAAGCTGGGCCGGGTGCTATTAGCCCCGCCCCCACAAGCGCACTCATCCCGAGTAAACGCATCTTTCCTTTAAACATAGAGCCCTCCTCAAACGTCTCTATAAAAGCTTCCCATCACGCACTCCCATACGCTTCTCCCAGAAAACCTTTTTCACCTTTTAACCATGCAATTCAGATTTCGCGTCCGTCAACAAAAAAATTTAAAAAAATGATAATAAAAAGAACGCAATGAAAACATTTGCCCCTTCATGACTACAAAGTTGAGGTGGGTGCCAATACATATTCCAAAAAACTGGACATAAGCCAGACTAATAATTAAAAACAAATGGCTTTTTCGAGGCCGCTTTAGCTCAGTTGGTAGAGCACATCATTCGTAATGATGGGGTCGGGTGTTCAAATCACCCAAGCGGCACCACGAGCTTTTTCGAACATTTGGCAGCTTAAATTCAGCTACTGGGCCGTGAGCAATTTACCGTCTGGGGCAGAGCGCCCCCAACTGACACCACCCAGTCGACCGGTGACCGGACATATGGGTTGCCATTCATCGAGCCTGAGACCACCGCCACGCCAGCCGTCTTCAGCCGGGGCACGGCGTGCTTTTTCGCGCCAAAGCTGCGCCTGCGTCTCATGCTCTAGACCGAGCTCAATCTCAGCCATAAGCAAACATAATCGCCGCGATTGACACGGGCCTTCAGCAAGCGGGCTTAATAAGTTGGCCGCCTGACGAAACCGCCGCGCCGCCAATGCAATGCGCGCCCGCAGAAGCGCCGCCTCCTCATGAGCGCGATGCTTGCCGATAAAACGCCCAACCGCGCGGATGCGTCCGGCTGCGGGTTGGTCACTATGGCAATCCAACCAGGCCTGCGCCAAAATCGCGTGCGGGGCCTTTTGCCATGCCTGTTTCAGAACTTTGCGCGCTCGGCGCATATTCCCGGCGCGCGCCAAAAGCTGTGCTGCTAAAGCCGTCGCTGGAATAAGTTTGGGGTCAAGCGCTGCCGCGTATTCAGCTTTTTTAACAGCTTCCATTTGCGCTGCAGGATTATCCTCGACCAGTAAGCTTTGCGCTTCTGCCAATGCCAATATGGCGCGTCTTTGTTTGACCACCGCGCGCCCGACACCGGAGCGGCTCCAGCGGCGCAACCATTTTTCAGCCGCCGGCCAATCGCCGATTTGCACCGCCAAAGTCATCAGCCCCTCCAGCGCCCAGCTTGATTTGGCATCGACCTCCAGGACTTGCAGCGCATAGGTGCCCGCCGCATCGGCATCATTTTCAGCCCGCGCCAAATGATAAAGCCCCTCCAGCCCCAGTGAAATTTGCTGCGGCGGCTGGCGGTCGCCCAACATGGCTTGATAATTGGCAGCGGCATCGTCGCGGCGTCCATCCAATAAAGCGGCTTGCGCCGCCATTAATAGGGGTAAGGGTTGATGCGGCATTTTTCGGCGTGCCAATTTTGTCGCCGCATCTGCGGCTTGGGCATCGCCCCGCGCCAGCGCCATCAGCCCGCCGGCCAGCGCCGCCTCCCCCTCTTTGCGGTTGCGCGCCAATCGGGCGCGGCGCAATTGCAGCGGCAAATGCCACAGCCAATGAGCGCTCACCCATATTGCCAAGGCCCCTAATATAAGAGCAAGAACTGAGCCCAATAGAACCGTCAGCGGCATGTCGATCATATGACCCGGCACGGCAATCGACACCGTGCCCGGCAAATTAGCAATCAGCGCAGCGAGACTAGTCAAAGCCAGCAAGGCCGTGAGCACGAGCATAAAACGTATCATGGCCGCACCCCCGCCATATAATCATCGCGCAAGGCAGCCAGCATGGGCGACAATTCAGCCGCGGCACTGACATCATCATAAAG
>FZLQ01000125.1 GCA_900197605.1 Phyllobacteriaceae bacterium Water-Bin73 | reverse complement strand
CAATTTGGGCGCGATATTTTTCATCGCCAAGCGCACCGATAAGGGCTGGCGGCCGCGCTTTGAGGCGATTGCCATTATTGCCGCCTTTCTGCTGGCCGGTAATTTTATGGATTATCTTTACGCGTAATAAGGTTATGTGCGCCTGCTGGGCCTCGCCCATATCGTGTTTTGGACGCCGGTCTATCCTTGGATATTCACCCATCGCAAAGACTATGCCGCGACACCCTATTTTGCCAAATTCGTTACCTTTTATCTGGTGATGGCGGGCATCTCGCTGTTCATCGACATCATCGACGTCGCCCTCTATTTGCTGGGCGAAACCGGCTCAATGATTTAGGCGCACTAGACCTCGCTACGCTCGATAAGTGCTTCTGGCGTGGTGACCCCGGTAGGACTTGAACCTACAACCTCAAGATTAGAAGTCTCGCGCTCTATCCAGTTGAGCTACGGGGCCTGATGCGGTGATAGGCCGGAGATAGGCCAGTGACAGGCTAAATTTTCTCAACTCTATCATAGCGAAAATTATCGGAATAGGATTTCGCCAAACGTTTACGCTTATGCGGGCGGTCAACCCGCGCCGCCAGCCCTTGCGCCGCCGCATAGGCTTGCGCCTCTTCCAGCGCGTCGAATTTCAACTTCACCTGATTGGCTGTGCCGTCGATTGAGTTCCAACCGGTGAACGCATCTTTGCGACGCGCGCCCTCGGCGGCAAATTCGAGCACCCAATAATGGGTCTTGGCCGTGCCCGAAGACATGGCCGATTTTGCAGGTTGATAAATGCGCGCTTTCATAAGGCTGGTTTTAACTGCTTCGCGCCCTGTATTTCAAGCGAACATTTTGCAGGTCGATTTTACCGGCTTTATCTGATGGCCAGCGGATTGATAATCGCCTGCACCGCGCCCTCAAGTTTCGGCACGCCGAGGGTGAACATAAATTCATCGACGCCATCAGCCACCAATTCATGTGTCACCATATTCTCTAAAATATAAATGCCATATTTGGTCAGCAAAATGCCATGCACCGGAAAAACCCGCTTCGGGTCTTCACTCGGCAGCGCTTCCAGCGCCCATGTATCGGCCCCCACAGCCACAACACCCAGCTCCGCCAGATAATGCGCGCCGCTTATGCCAAGCCCCGGCTCGCCAGGCGACAGCGTCGTCGCATTTTCATTGGCTTTCATGAAGCCTGAATGAAACAGAACAACATCGCCTTTGGTGATGCTCACGCCCTGCCGCTTCATCGCTTTTTTAATGTCGGCTTTGGTATAAGCCGTGCCGACGGGCAGGGGGTCTTGCTTAAAGGTTTTGGTCATATCCAGCAAAACGCCGCGCGTAACAAAGCCCGGCAAAGCATGTGTGCCAAACTTCAACAAGCCATCGGGGGCAACAACCTCAGCCGCCGGTGTCTCGTTATAATATTTATGCTCCTTGCCGATATGACCGAAGCCGTCTAGCTGCGAGCCAATGCCGACCGAAGTAACCAGCGTGTCATCATTCGACACCAGCTTGTCAGGTCCCAATAGCGCGCCCGAGCCGTCATTCAGCTGATGCACAATCATTTGAAACTTGCGCGGACCATAAGCCGGAGTGTCGGGGCCGGTAACCATGCCAAGCTGATAAACCTTACCGTTGCGCACCAGCTTGGCCGCCTCCTTGGCTTTCGCTTCGGTCAGATAATTGGCATGACCCAATTCATCATCTTTGCCAAATTTTTTGACGAAATAATCATCTGCCAAAACCATTGTGGCACATGACATGATGAGCAAGCCCGCCAGCAAGCCTTGTGCCAGTTTGTTTAACATGCTTTCTCCCAATGACGCTTTCATAGACAATCCCCCCCAGAATAGTTATTGATTAAGGCATATTTTGAGGGGCGCGGACAAGGCATCATCTGCAACAGCGCGCGAGAGGCCAAAGCGGTAAGCATGCATCCAATTTATTTTATCCAAGCGCAAATCGCCAAATTTTTCCTGATGACTTACAAGCTCGCCGGTTTACGCATCGGCTCATGGCTCGGCAGTCTACTCGGCTCATGGCTCGGTAAAATTTCGCGTGAACGCCATATCGCAGAAGATAATTTGCGCCAAGCCATGCCGCATCTTTCGGACTCTGAGCGCCAAGACATACTGAATAAATGCTGGCGACAATTAGGGCGCGTGGTGGGCGAATTTCCGCATATGAAGAAAATTGCCCGCGAAGCAGAGACCCGCGTCAAAATTGAAGGCGCAGAACATGTTGATGCCGCCCTGCCCAATGGCGGACCGGCGATATTTCTCTCCGGCCATTTTTCGAATTGGGAAATGATGATGTTGGGCATTCAGCGCCTTGTCGGTGAAACCGGCTCTCTCTATCGCCGCGCCAATAACCCTTATATGGAAGCCTGGGTCATTAAACAGCGCGGCAGCTTTATGCCCCAACAGATTAAAAAAGGGCGCAGCGGCGCGCGAACCATGATTGAGCTTTTGCAAAACAAAACATCGCTGGCTGTCTTGATTGACCAAAAATTAGGGCGCGGCGACCCGATTGAGTTTTTCGGCCGCCCGACCAAAGCGCCCTCGGCCTCGGTAAAGCTGGCGCGCCGTTTTGAAATTCCGATTATACCGACCGTGATAAGCCGGCGCGAAGACGGCCCGGATAGCGTGCATTTTGTGCAGAAATTTTTTCCCGCCATTCATGTGGCGAAGACCGATAATATGCAAGCCGACAT
>FZLQ01000126.1 GCA_900197605.1 Phyllobacteriaceae bacterium Water-Bin73 | reverse complement strand
CCGAAAAGCGCGACCACCGCAAGCTGGGTCGCGAAATGGATTTATTCCATTTGCAGGAAGAGGCGCAAGGCAGCGTGTTCTGGCACGCCAAGGGCTATATTATCTGGCAGCAGCTTGAGCAATATATTCGTCGCCGCTTGGGCGAGCATGATTATGAAGAAGTGAAGACGCCGCAGCTTTTGGATAAACGCTTTTGGGAACAATCCGGCCATTGGGATAAGTTTCGCGAGAATATGTTTGTCGTGCCCGATGAAGTGCCGTCCACCGAAGATGGCGCGGCGGTGATTTCCGCCGATGCCGATTTAATGGCCATCAAGCCGATGAACTGTCCGGCGCATGTGCAGATTTTCAAACAAGGCATTAAATCTTATCGCGACCTGCCGATACGCATGGCCGAGTTTGGCTGCTGTCACCGCAATGAAGCGCATGGCGCGCTGCACGGGCTGATGCGGGTGCGACAAATGACGCAAGACGACGCGCATATTTTCTGCCGCGAAGATCAGATTATTTCCGAAGCGGTCGATTTTTGCGGGCTGGTGACGCAAGTTTATACGGATTTGGGTTTTGAGGATGTCTCGGTCAAGCTGGCGCTGCGTCCTGATATGCGCGCCGGCGACGACGATGTTTGGGACCGCGCCGAGCAGGGGCTTCGCGATGCGCTGAGCGAAGTTGGCCTCGAATGGGAAGAGCTGCCGGGCGAGGGGGCTTTTTACGGGCCGAAGATTGAATATCATTTGCGCGATGCGATTGGCCGAACATGGCAATGCGGCACGCTGCAACTCGACTTTGTTTTGCCTGAGCGATTGGACGCGGCTTATATCGGCGAGGACGGCAATAAGCACCGCCCTGTCATGTTGCACCGCGCTGTGCTGGGCACGCTGGAGCGCTTTATCGGCATTATGTTGGAAAGCTATGCCGGTAAAATGCCGCTCTGGCTGGCGCCTGAGCAAGTGGTGGTTTGCCCGATTACCTCAGAGGCCGATGAGTACGCGCAAAAAGTCGTTGCGGCTTTGCAGGCGCAGGGTTTGCGCGCCCGCGCCGATGTGCGGAATGAAAAGATTAATTACAAAGTGCGCGAACATTCGGTCGCTAAAGTGCCGGTGATTTTGGCCGTCGGCATGCGTGAGGCAGAAGAAGGCACGGTTTCTATGCGTCGCCTCGGCTCGAAAGACCAAAGCGTAATATCGCTCGACGCGGCAACGGCCTCATTGGCCACCGAAGCCACGCCGCCCGATTTGCGCTAAAAAGCCATTTCAAATTCTAAGGTCAGCGTGTCGTTTTTCTGAATCGTCAGCCCACCCAATGGGGCGCGGCGCGTGCCGGATTTCAACCGCATCTGCCAGTTTTCCAAGCGGTAACCCGACGGCTTCCATTGCACATAATAGCTATGCGACAGCGCTTGATAAGTGCCGTTATAATCGATAAAGCGATGCGCCTCGGTGCCGATATCAATATCGGCAAAACCGAAGGTAAAGCGATAGAGCCAGTTGCGCCAATCGCGGCCTTTGCCGCGCAGGCGATCAAAGCTGACTTCTTGCGTGACCCGCAAGCGCCCGACAGAAATGCGGTCGCCTTGCGCCAGTGCTGACCAATATTGGGTTTCATCATCAAGCCAGCCTAAAGTCATGCTGGCGCGCTTTTCGCGCTGAATGTTTTTAAGCGGCAGCATTTTCTTGGCCAGCCCAAAGAAATAGGGCGGCAATAATCCGGTGGCGATGGCCGGCGCATTAAAGGTGATGCCGAAACGGGTTTCATCTGTGCGGCTATTGACCTGCGGCAGAAAACGCTTCTGTACGCCGCGCTTGGCGGCGATGCCGATGGTCTCGCTCAAGCCATATTCGAGCAACAGTGATTGGTAAATTTCCTTGTGACGAAAGCGCACCACATTCGCCTCGTCTTGGCGCTGTTCGATTTGATTGAGTATCAGTTTTCCCTCGCCCTTTCGCGGAACCCACGCACCGGCATGGGCTGCCATAGAAGTGGCGGCATAAACCATTATCAGGGCGACCCGAAAGGGCGCGCCAAAGCTGAATAAAATATGCATGGTGCTTCGCCGTTTATTGTTTTTCAACGCTGATTGACTTTAATGAAACGCAGCTATATGGCAGAGAACGCGCTAAGGAGAATAACACGGCATGGTCGAGACCATAGAATTTTTGCAACACCGCCGCTCGGTTTTGGCGCGCAATATGACAGCGCCCGGCCCTGATGCCGCGCAGTTGCGCGCGCTTTTGGGTATTGCGGCGCGTGTGCCCGACCACGGCAAGCTCGCGCCCTGGCGTTTTGTCGTGCTTGAAGGCGATGACCGCGCCAAGCTGGGCGCGATTGCCGCTGCTGCTTTAGATGATGACAGCATCGCCGCGCATTATGAGCGCGCGCCTTGTGTGGTGGCTGTGCTGGCTTGCCCGCGAGAGCATCCGAAAATTCCGCGCAGCGAAATGATTTTATCAGCCGGTGCGGCTTGCATGAATTTACTGACTGCCGCGCAAGCGATGGGCTTTGCCGCGCAATGGCTGACCGGTGCGGCGGCGTATGAGGACGCCGTGCTGAAAGCTCTGGGCGGCGAAGCGGGTGATGAGATTGCCGGCTTTATTTATCTCGGCACGCCAAGCGAGCCGCCAAGTGAACGCGCGCGGCCTGAATTGGACGACATTGTGCGTTTCGGTCTTAGCGAATAGG
>FZLQ01000128.1 GCA_900197605.1 Phyllobacteriaceae bacterium Water-Bin73 | reverse complement strand
GGATGCACCACCGCACCATCGCGCGTCAGGCCAATACCGGCGATAATTTCATCTTCCCAATCCAAAGCCAGCGTCTTCTTTTCTTTGTCGAAAAACGCATCGATGAAATTGAATAGATTGCGCGAGAAAAGCTCAGACGCATTACCGGCCAAACGACCAGGCACATTATTATGCGCCACCAGTTTGACGCCCTTATGTTCGGTCACTTTACCCGCTTTAGACAATTTGCAATTACCGCCCTGCTCAACGGCCAAATCGACCAGCACAGAACCGGGCTTCATGCCCTCCAGCATTTTCTTGGTCACCAGTTCCGGTGCCGGACGGCCCGGAATAAGAGCCGTGCAAATCACAATATCTTGCTTGGCAATATGCTCAGTTACCAAAGCCTGCTGGCGCTTTTGATAATCAGCGCTCATCTCTTTAGCGTAACCGCCTTCAGTCTCGCCGCTATCATCATCATCGGCTTCCACCATGACAAATGTGCCGCCCAAACTTTCAACTTGCTCGGCGGCAGCGCGGCGCACATCAGTGGCGCTTACAATCGCACCCAAACGCTTGGCTGTGGCAATGGCTTGCAGACCGGCGACACCTGCGCCCATCACGAAAATGCGCGCCGCAGGCACGGTGCCCGCCGCTGTCATCATCATTGGCAGGGCGCGGGTATATTCCGCGGTCGCATCAAGCACGGCTTTATAGCCCGACAGATTGGATTGCGACGACAGAATATCCATTGATTGCGCGCGCGTGATACGCGGCATGAGTTCCATCGCCATCGCCTGAATTTTTGCAGCAGCATATGATTTAACACCGGCAGCATCTTGATAAGGATTTAGCGAGGCGACCAAAATTGCGTCGGCTTTCATGGCTTTAACCTGAGCCGCGCTTGGCGCACGCACAGCAAGAACAACATCGGATTTCTTCAACACCGCGCCCATGGCTTTGGTCACGGTTGCGCCAGCTGTTTTATAGGCGGCATCGTCAAATCCGGCACCGGCACCGGCACCGGCTTCCACCGTCACTTTTATGCCAAGTGCAGACATTTTCTTCACCGTTTCCGGTGTTGCGGCAACACGCGGCTCACCGCCTGCTTCCTTCAATACAGTTAGCCTTACAGCCATAGGTTTCTCCCGATTATTAAAAATGCGCGCGTTTAGACAAACTCAGCACTTAGCCATACACAAACAGCAAAAGCATAATGAGAATAACCGCTATGCCAATGAGACCCCATTTTGAGAAGTCCAGAAAAGCCTCATAGGTCCCTTCATGCTCCGGACGATCCATTTCATCGCCCCAATCCTGGCTATCATTCGTGTCGGTCATTTTTTTCTCCCCGCTCGGTAGGGCGCAAATATAGCAAAAGCCCTATCTCGCACAAGAGACGATTTAAGGTTTGAACAACTAATCATTCACCGATCCGAAGTGACGGATTTCATTGCTGCCCTCGGCTTGCGCGACCAGCCGCATTATCTCGACCATATGCGCGGCCCAAAAGGCGCACCCCGCCTCATCGCCAATCAAGTCTTGGCGCAGTTCAATCAGCGCATGTGGCAGGCCTTTTTGTGTGCCATGCCGATACAGGCAGTCATTTTTAAGCTGCCCAGAATATGGCGCATTATCACCAAAATGAATATCCGGCTGGCGCGCCATATAATCAATCATGACATCGCGCAGGCGCGCATCTTGGTCCCACAACACCGCCGCCTGCCAGGGGCGCGCTTGACCGCGCCAAACCGGTGTAAAGCTGTGCACTGACAGAATAATCGGTACTTCACCGGCATTTAGAGCCACATCAATCGCCGTCTCAATCGCCTGATTATACGGGTGATAATAAGCGTCAATGCGGTGCTGCCATGCCGTCCTGTCTTGAAACGGGTCGATATTTTTATTGGCCGGAATAATCGACCCATCAGATAGCTTCATCACCAAAGTCGGGTCATCGAGACCGCGATTGGGGTCAATCAGAAGGCGGGAAAACTGCGACGCCACAAGCGGGCAATCAAGCGTCTCGGCAATCCGCTCCGCCACCCCCAGCGCGCCGATATCATAGGCAATGTGGCGGCTCAGCTCTTTCGGCGGCAGGCCCAATGCGTTTAATTCCGGCGGCACAAAATTGCTCGCATGGTCGCAAATAATCAAAAAGCGGCGATTGCTGCTTGGCGCATCCAATCGGCATGTGAGGACGGGCGACACGGCGCCGCCCTAATCCGCTTTGCGGCGACTATGGCGACCCGGATTGGTTTTGCCATCAGCCAAAAAGCGCAAAATCTCAGCCGTGATTTCGGTTTTCCATGTGTGATGCAACATATGCCCCGCACCTTTAAGCTCCAGCAATTCGGCATCGGGGCGCGCAACAAGAAACGAACCGGCATTATAATCAATATTCACTGTGCGGTCCTTATCGCCATGCATGATGAGCATTTTATTTTTAGTGCCCGCCATGTCTGCAAAGGTTTTTTGCATATCGGCCAAGTGATGCCGCAAATTCATCGCGT
>FZLQ01000129.1 GCA_900197605.1 Phyllobacteriaceae bacterium Water-Bin73 | reverse complement strand
ATGCTGCGACAAGCATGCTCGCCGACCGCGTTGAAAACCCGACTTTGTCTGACGAAAAGCGTATTTTCACGGGTGCCTTGATTATAGGCTCATCTAGCACATCAGCTTAGGAAAATTCTGCTGAAATTGTTGCGCTGCATGCGAATGCAGGTACTATTCTGGAAAGGGGAGATACCTAGTGACGCACCGTATTTTGACTACGCATGTCGGCAGCCTGCCGCGCTCAAAAGCCGTTACGGATTTGGTTTTTGAACATGAGAATGGAGAGATTGCCGATTGGGCTGCCTTCAAGGAGACTATCGCGGACGCCGTCAAGGATGTGGTGGAAAAGCAAGTAGCTGCAGGTGTTGATTTGGTCAGTGATGGCGAGATGAGCAAAATTTCTTACGCCACATACATCAAAGACCGTATCACTGGCTTCGAGGGCGACAGCCCCCGCACACCACCATCGGATTTGGAAGAATTCCCCGGTTTTTTGCAGCGGCAAGCGAGCAGTGGTGGCACGCCGACTTATAAGCGTCCTTGTTGTGTCGGACCGATTGAGGTCAAGTCCATGCAACCCTTGGAAGATGATTTGGCGCACTTCAAGCAAGCACTCGAGGGTCAAAACGTTGTCGATGGATTTATGAACGCTGCTTCACCGGGTGTTATTGCCCTGTTTCAGCCCGACCAACATTACAAAAATCATGAAAAATATCTGATGGCCCTGGCGGACGCCATGCAGGCTGAGTACGAGGCGATTGTAGAGGCTGGGTTAATTCTCCAATTGGACAGTCCGGATTTGGGGCTGGGTCGTCATATGATGTTCAAGGGACGTGATGACAGCGAATATCAGGCTCTTGCCAGTTTGCATGTCGAGGCCCTCAATCATGCTTTACGGAATGTGCCGGCAGACCGTGTGCGTATGCACATTTGTTGGGGCAATTATGAAGGACCGCACCACCATGATGCGCCTATGGATTTGGTTCTCCCGATTGCCCTAAAAGCCAAGCCGCAGGGGCTTTTGTTCGAGAATTCCAATCCGCGACATGCCCATGAATGGGCAGTATTTACCGAAATGAATATACCTTAAGATAAGGTTTTGATCCCAGGTGTCATCGACTCCACCACTAATTTTGTAGAGCATCCTGAACTGGTTGCAGAGCGTATTTTGCGCTTCACCGACATTGTCGGAAGTGAGCGTGTGATTGCTGGTACCGATTGCGGATTTTCAACATTTGCCGGTTTTGGTGCCGTTGATGAGGATATCGTATATGCCAAACTGGCCAGCCTGGCCGAGGGTGCGTCTCGCGCCATTGATAAACTGGGGGCTTAGTTAGTATGTCTCTCAAGCAACGTTTGGGCGCGGGTAAGCCTCTTTTGGGAACGTTTTTCAAAACGCCGTCGCCAATGCTTTGCGAAGTAATTGCACAGACCGATATTGATTTTGTTTGCCTTGATGCCGAACACAGCCCGTTTGATCGGATAATACTGGATCAGTGCTTGTTTGCATTGCGCGCCGGTAATATGCCTGCCGTCGTGCGTGTGCCGGCGTTGAGCGGGGAGCATGTTCTCAACGCATTGGATTGCGGGGCAACGGGTGTTGTCGTCCCCCATGTCATTACAGCGGAAGATGCGGGTTTTGCCGCGCGCAGTGCTCAATTCGGTCAGGGCCGAGGCTTTGCGGGTTCGACACGCGCGGCAGGCTATATGAGCAAGAATATGGCAACTCATTTGTCCGACAGCGCGGCTGAAACGGTTGTCATTGCGCAGATTGAAGACAAGGAAGCTATGGACAATCTGGATGCTATTTTTGCTACTCCGGGCATTGACTGCTTTTTCATCGGACGCTCCGATTTAACCGTTTCGCTAGGTTATGACAACCCCGGTCATGCTGACTTGGTAGCGACGGTTGAGGCTATATGTGACAAGGGCAAAGCGGCAGATGTTCGCGTTGGCATGTTTACGGCCAATATTGACGAAATTCCATCATGGCGTGAGAAGGGCGTCAGCCTTTTCATTCTTTCATCCGACCATAGTTTCATGCTGCAAGGCGCACAGGCATTTACAAAAAAAGTAAGAACGCTTTTTTAATCCAAGCGATAGAACCGTGCCGCATTATCGTGAAACATGGCGCGGCGTTCATCGTCTGAAAAATCGTCCGTAATTTGCAAATAGGCACCCATGACTTTGCCGTAGTCGGCATGTAACCCATCCACAGGGAAATTGCTGCCGAAAGCAATGCGCTGCGGGCCGAATATATCAATCGCGTGAAGTACATAATCTCGAATGTCGGCGACCTGCCAGTCATGGTTGAACATGCCAAAACCGGAAATTTTGCACAGCACATTATCGTGTTTGGCGAGAGCCGTCAGGCCATCGCGCCATTGAGCGACACCTTCAGGTGAAAAATCTTGCAAACTGCCGGCGTGGCATAGGG
>FZLQ01000131.1 GCA_900197605.1 Phyllobacteriaceae bacterium Water-Bin73 | reverse complement strand
GTTACCCCGCAAGGCGCGCATAAACATAGCGGTCAATTGCATTTCGGCCCGCATCGCGCCCGCTGTGCGCTGGGTCGCGGCGGCCTAACCGATAATAAGCGTGAAGGCGACGCGAAAACGCCGCTGGGGCGTTTTCCCTTGCGCCGCATTTGGTATCGTCCCGACCGCGTCATGCGCCCCCAAGCCGGCCTACCAACCATCAAAATATCCCAGAAAAGCGGCTGGTGCGATGATGTTACGGCGGATTGTTACAACCGGCCCATTTTGCGCCCAATGAGCGCGCGGCACGAGCGCCTCTGGCGGCACGACCGGCTCTATGATGTGTTTTTCGAGCTTGGCTATAATGATGCGCCGCCCGAAAAGGGGCACGGCAGCGCCATTTTTCTGCATCTCGAAAAAGACAATTTCAATCCGACATTGGGCTGTGTCGCCGTCAGTCGCGCCAGCATGCGCTTTTTGCTGCGCTACGCCGGCCCCGACACGCATATTCTGATTGCGGCAAAAAAGTAATGCTGAATAAAATCAGTCCCTTGCCCCGAAAAGCGCCGTGCCGATGCGAATCTGCGTCGCGCCCAGCGAGAGGGCGGTTTCAAAATCGCCCGACATGCCCATAGAAAGCTGCGACAAACCAAGATCGGCGGCTATTTTGGCCAAAAGCGCAAAATGCGGCCCGGCGGCCTCATCTTGCGGTGGCAAACACATCAGCCCGACCACATCAAGGTCAAGCTCTTGCGTGCAAAATGCATGAAAAGCGGCTAGTTCAGACGGTGACAGGCCTGATTTTTGCGGCTCATCACCGCTATTGACCTGAATGAAAAAGCGCGGAAAGGGCGTCTCATGCGGGTCGGCTTTTGCCGTTTCGGCCTTTTCTTGTTTGAGGGCGGCCATTTTGCGCGCCAGCTTTTCGCGGTCCAAAGTCTGAATTACGTCAAACAATTCAATCGCTTGTTTCGCCTTATTGGTTTGCAATGGCCCGACCAAATGAAGTTCCAGTTCCTGATGCGCGGCTTTGAGCGCCGGCCATTTATCCGCCGCCTCCTGCACACGATTTTCGCCAAAATGGCGGTGACCGGCCGCAATAAGCGGTGTGATGGCAGCTGCCGGTTTGGTTTTGGAAATGGCCAGTAATTGGGCCTTTGGTTTTGGAAATGGCCAGTAATTGGGCCGCGTCAGGGGCGCGCCCACCGGCTTTCAGCGCCGCCGCGATACGTTGGTGTATCTCGGCCAATTTTTGCGCCGCCGCGTCTGTCGTCTCGGGGGCTGATATCATATCGGGCATAACGGTCTCCAACCTGTCCTGCAAACTATTGCCAGACGCGCGCGAAACAGCCAAGTTGAAAATACGGCTTGTTTTGCGATAGACGAGCTTAGGCTTTTAACTTTAACCTTTCGACCGCAACCCAAACAAGAGAGCCATCATGTCTGCGCCGCCTTTTTTAATGCTCTCAGACCTGACCCGCCAGCCCGATTGGCGCGCCGCGGTGACAGCGCAGCCGCGCAGCGTCGGTTTGGTGTTGCGCGATTATGACCATCACGCCCGCGCCGAGATGGCCGCCGAGATGGCGCGCCTCTGCCATGGACAAGGGCGTTATTTTTCAATCGCCGGCGATGCCCGTTTGGCGGCCAAGCATGGCGCGGCGTTTCATTGCCCGTCCCATATGCTGGCGCGCCTGCCCCTATGGCGCGGGCCGCGCCGCATCAGCACGCATGTGAAAAGCCGGACGCATACGGCAGCCGTTCACAATCACGGCGAGCTTATCGCCGCCAAGCGCGCCGGTTTTACGACGGTTCTCATTTCACCGGTTTTTGCGACGCCAAGCCATGCCGATGCCGCGCCGCTGGGTCTGATGCGCGCCGTGCCGCTCTTGCGGGCGGCGCGGGAAATGGGCTTGCGCGCCTATGCGCTGGGGGGCATGGATATGCAAAGCTGGCATCGCCTCGGCGGCCTTGCGGTGGCGGACGGGTTTGCCGCCATTCGCAGCTTTGCGCCTAAACGGGTCCTCGCCGCGCCATAAAGCTGTGTGATAATGGCGAACAGGCTTTACTTTTCGCCATGTCCATAATAGTCATGTGCTTGATTATGACGGGTTCGGAAGACCCTTTGAAACTGATATGAATGAGATCCGCCATGCGCCGCCTGACCAATAGCTTAACCAAGAGCACCACCGCCTTTCGCCGCCGCCTTTCGGCGCTGTGCCTTAACATCGCGCTCGCCGCCGCCTTAACCGCCTGTGGCGCGC
>FZLQ01000133.1 GCA_900197605.1 Phyllobacteriaceae bacterium Water-Bin73 | reverse complement strand
TGATAGCTGAATTGCGGCAAATAGGGCAATTGCGGCAGCGGCACAGCGACATCAATGCTTTGAAAATTATCCGAAACATCGAGGGCCTGAACCTGCACACCGCCCCATAGCGGCGCATTATTGAGAGCGCTATTGTCGGCAATATGCGGGTTTTGCGCCGAGGCAGGCGTGACACCCAACCCCGCAACAGCCAGCCCCGCAACAGCCAGAGCAGCAAAGGCCAAACTCGATAAAATCGGTTTTTTCAACATAACCTTTATCGCGCCTTTACCGCGCCCTTAGCGGTTTTCCGCCTACCAGAAATAAGCGTAAATGCCGACCAGAATAAGCACCAATGCGCTCGCCGAGCGGTTGAAGCCGTGTGTCGTTACAAAATTCATACCGCTCAATTCAATCGCCCGTGCCGTATCGGCTTTGGCCATTGTTGAGGCGACATAGCCGACCACCAAACAGGCCAGGAAGACAATCCAAATGCGAATGACAAAAGCCAAATCCGGGGTGATGAATTTCAGCGCAATATTGGCAAGCACGGAAATAATCAACATGGCAAAGGCACCTTGGGCGTTACAGCCTTTCCAGAACATGCCCAGCAAAAACACCGAGACAATGCCCGGCGCAATAAAGCCGGTATATTCTTGAATGGCTTGAAACGCGCTTTCCATGCCGCCCAGAAAGGGGCGGGCCAGAATAACCGCAATGATGACGGCAATGGCCGAGGTCGTGCGACCGACCCTCACGTAATGCGCTTCAGAGCGGTCAGGCGCAATCATATCGCGATAAATATCCATGGTGAAAATCGTCGATATGGAATTCATCATGGATGCCAGTGACGACACAATCGCGGCAATCAAGGCAGCAAACACCAAACCGCGCAGGCCTTCGGGCACCAGACCCATTAAAATGCCATAAGTCGAGTCAGGACTGGCGGCCAAGCGCGCCATATCCAATTGCCCTTCGCGCGCCAAATACAGCGCGGCAATGCCCGGTATCACCACAATCACCGGTATCAGCAATTTCAGCGCCGCCGCAAATGCCAAGCCTTTTTGCGCTTCGGCGAGGCTTTCAGCCCCCAGCGCGCGCTGAATGATATATTGATTAAAGCCCCAATATGAAAAATGCAGCACCCAGAGGCCGCCCAAAAGCGTCCAAATACCGGGCAGATTATTATAGCTCGGATTATCAGGCGACAATATCATTTTGAAATGGCCGGGAATTTCACCCATCAGCGTGCCCAATCCCGCAAAAATGCCGGCACCGTCACCAACCATAGACAGCACAATACCGGTAATCGCAAAGCCACCGGCGATGAGCACCACCACTTGAATTATATCGGTCAGCGCCACGGCTTTCAGCCCGCCATAAAGCGAGTAAATAACGGCAAAAGCGGCCAACCCCGTCATGGCGGCAATAACATTCCAGCCGGTCAGCGCGCTCAAGGCGAGGCCACCGAGCCATAAAACAGCAGTCAAATTAACTGCGGTGTAAAGCACCACCCAAAACACCGCCATCATGGATTTAATCGTCGGGCCAAAGCGCAATTCGAGGAATTGCGGCATGGTGTAAATCTTCTTTTCAAGAAAAATCGGCAGGAAATATTTGGCGACGATAATCAGCACAATCGCCGCTTGCCACTCATAGGCCGCAATGGCGAGGCCGACCACAAAACCCTGTCCCGACTGGCCGATGATTTGTTCGGCTGATATATTGGCGGCAATCAGCGACGCGCCAATGGCCCACCAGGGCAATGATTTGCCGGCCAGAAAATAATCCTCGCTCGACATATCCGCAGTGGTTTTCCGCGTCGACACATAAAGTGCCACACTCAGTAAAATAACGGCATAAAGCCCGATAACGGTTAAATCTAGTGATGAAAGCATTGTGTCTCCCCCCTATTCCGGCACATTTGGAGAAAAATGTGACAGCGTTGTCATGATTTTTATATTGTCCTAAAAAGCTTGGTCTTACAAGGCGCTATTTCTTTGCCTCTGACTCAGGTTGGCAAGCTTTCCCGGTTTTCGGGTCAGCTGCACATTGATAAACACGGACGTAGTCCACCACCAT
>FZLQ01000134.1 GCA_900197605.1 Phyllobacteriaceae bacterium Water-Bin73 | reverse complement strand
TTTCGAGCAATCTTTCGCGATGGCCTTCTCTTGGGTCTTTCTTTTTCTTGGCAGGTGCGGGTTTTTGTTGTTTTTCCTGCAATGGCTCGGCCTCCTCAGCCTGATGGGTTTTTGTGAGGCGTATCATTGCCATTGAGGGATTTGGTAAAAATCTCGCAGCCATCAGCGGTAATGCCGATCGAATGTTCGAATTGTGCTGAAAGCGTGCGGTCGCGGGTAACCGCTGTCCAGCCATCGCCGAGAATTTTAACCGCCGGCTTGCCGAGATTGAGCATCGGTTCAATGGTAAAGAACATGCCTGCGCGCAAGGTCAGACCTTCGCCCGGGCGGCCATAATGCAGAATATTGGGCGTATCATGAAAAATGCGTCCCAGCCCATGCCCGCAAAAATCGCGCACCACGGCGAGGCGTTGCACTTCGGCGTAAGACTGAATGGCATGGCCAATATCGCCCAGCGTCGCGCCCGGGCGCGCCGCCTCAATGCCTTGCATCATGGCTTCATAAGTCACGTCCATCAGCTTTTGCGATTTCACCGAGGTTTTGCCCAGACCATACATGCGGCTATGGTCGCCGTGCCAGCCCTCATGATACAGCGTGACATCGACATTCATAATATCGCCTTCGCGCAGTATTTTATCGCCTGGAATACCGTGGCATACGACATGATTAATTGAGGTGCAGATGGATTTGGTAAAGCCGCGATAATTCAGCGGCGCCGGAACCGCGCCCAAGTCGCGAATAATCTCAACTGCTTTGTCGTCAAGCGATTGCGTGGTGACGCCGGGCTTCACAAACTCGCCCAATAGGTCGAGTGTTTGCGCGGCCATGCGGCCAACCATGCGCATGCCCTCAAAATCCGCTTCTGTGTGGATTTTAATCTGGCCTGTGTTTTTTAACGGCGCGTGACTGGCATCAATAAAATTCACTGTTCTTCCTCGACCCGTTTTGCATCTTCCCATTAGCACATTGGCTGGCTGACTGTCGATAAGCGGCGTTTTCATAACAGCGCTTGTCTTATCGCTTTCTAAAGCTAAATTGCGCCGCAGAAGGAAATTTTCAATGACTGATGAGAAACAAATTACCGCCGCCATGCTGATTATCGGCAATGAAGTGCTGTCGGGGCGCACGCAAGACAAAAACCTCGCTTTTGTCGGCAATGCGCTGGGCGACATTGGCATTGATATGAAAGAAGTGCGTATTGTGCCCGATGAAGAGGCGGAAGTTGTCGGCGCAGTCAATGCGTTGCGCGAGAAATATACCTATGTCTTCACCTCGGGCGGCATTGGCCCGACGCATGACGACATCACCGCCGATTGCATTGCGGCGGCGTTTGGCGTGAAGCTGGAAATGCACCCGCTGGCGACGCAGCTTTTGGAAGCGCATTACGAGGCGCAGGGCATTGAGTTTAACGCAGCGCGCGCCCGCATGGCGCGTATTCCCGAGGGCGCGAGCCTGATTGATAATCCGGTATCAACCGCGCCCGGTTTTCGCATTGGCAATGTGCATGTGATGGCGGGAGTGCCGAAAATCATGCAGGCCATGATGGAGAATATTCTGCCGACCCTTGAAGGCGGCGAGAAACTGTCTTCCGTCACCATTACCGCGCAAGTGCCGGAAGGCGCGATTGCCTCGGCGATGGAAAAGCTGCAAGGCGACCATCCTGAGGTCAATATCGGGCTGTATCCGTTTTACGGTGCGGATGGGGCAGGGGTCAGTGTCGTGGCGCGCGGGCGCGACCTCACGGCGCTGGCTGAGGTTGAAACCGCCGTCAAACAGCAATTCACCGATATGGGCATGCCGCTCATTCAACGTCCGCCCCCTGCTGAATTTTTGAAGGGTTAAAAGCAAAACCCTTCGTTTCATTTAACTTATTGAGAATAAGCCTCTTAACGCGGTTCCCATTCTCGTGCTTAGTCTAT
This sequence comes from Phyllobacteriaceae bacterium Water-Bin73, assembly GCA_900197605.1. Classification (GTDB taxonomy): domain Bacteria; phylum Pseudomonadota; class Alphaproteobacteria; order RS24; family RS24; genus UBA8337. The sequence continues at coordinate 108 of FZLQ01000134.1, read as the reverse complement.
CGCGTTGTGGCGCAGAACGGTGCCGCAATGGGGTGACCTACCCCAACAAAAGACGCGGATAGGGAGGCTTAACGTTTCCCTAAGCATGTTCGCTCAAATTCCGTTCCT
>FZLQ01000139.1 GCA_900197605.1 Phyllobacteriaceae bacterium Water-Bin73 | reverse complement strand
AGAAGTGACCGGCGATTTCGCCTATTTTGTCGATGACCCTTATATTGATGAAGTGGTGCAGCGCGCGCCTGAAAAACGCGATGTCGAAGTGGTGATTATCGGCGGCGGTTTTGGCGGCATGTTATCGGCCGTGCGGCTGAAGCAGCAGGGCATCGACGATGTCCTTATCTTGGAAAAGGGCGGCGATTTCGGCGGCACCTGGTATTGGAACCGCTATCCCGGTGCTTCTTGCGATATTGAATCCTATATTTATTTTCCACTCTTGGAAGAAACTGGTTTCGTGCCGCAGCAAAAATATACAAATGCATCTGAGACGCTGGCATATTGCCGCCAGATTGCCGAGACTTTTGAGCTGGCTGACAAAGCGCTGTTTCAAACCGAGGTCACGGCGACCAAATGGGACGAAGCGGCGTGTCGCTGGCGGGTGACAACGGCGATGGGTGATGAATTGGCGGCGCGCTTTATTGTTCACGCCAATGGGCCGCTCAACCGCCCCAAATTGCCGGCCATTGAGGGCATTGGCGATTTTAAGGGGCACACATTTCATACCAGCCGTTGGGATTATAATTATACACGCGGCACATCGAGCGGCGGGCTGAGCGGTCTGTCCGATAAGAAAATCGCCGTTATCGGCACTGGCGCGACAGCCATTCAATGCGTGCCGCATATTGGCGCGTCAGCCGAGCAGCTTTATGTATTTCAGCGCACACCGTCTTCGGTTGAGGTGCGTAATAATGGCACCACAGACGCGGCATGGTTGCAGAGCCAAGATGCCGGTTGGCACGATGAACGGCGGCGCAATTTTGAAAAACTATTGGCCGGCAAACCGGTACGGCAGGATTTGGTATCCGATGGCTGGACTGATGCCTTTAAATTGCTGGTCGGGGGATTGCGCGACCGCGCCCCGTCGCGCGCGCGCATCGCCATTTGGGCTTTGACCGGCTTGTTCAATCCGCGCCTTTATCGCCAGGGCATGAAAAAATATCTGACCGACAAAGCCATGCGTTTCATGAATGTCGCGGAGGCGATGGAAATTGCCGATTACCATAAAATGCAGAGTATTCGCGACCGCGTGGATAATGTGGTGGAAGACACGGACACAGCCGATGCGCTGAAACCTTATTATCGTTTGTTCTGCAAGCGGCCGTGTTTTCACGATGATTATCTCGCCACCTTTAACCGCCCCAATGTGCAATTGGTTGATACGGACGGACGCGGTGTCGAGCGCGTGACGGAGAATGCCGTCATGTTTGAGGGCGTGGCCTATGAGGTCGATTGCATTATTTTCGCCACCGGCTTTGAAGTCGGCACGGATTATGCCCGCCGCGCGGGTTATCAAGTTACCGGCGTTGACGGCCTCGCCATTTCCGATAAATGGGCCGACGGCATGACCAGCTATCACGGCATGCATGCGCGCGGCTTTCCCAATGCTTATTTCTTTGGGCCGTTGCAAGGCGGCTTTAGTGCCAATTTCACTTATGCGCTCGACGAGCAAGCCCGCCATGTTGCCTATATTGTGGACGCAATGAAACAGCGCGGCAAAAAACGTGTCGAGGCATCGCCCGAAGCTGAGGCGGCATGGGTCAATGAGATTGTCGAAAAGGCGCGTGAGACGGAAAGCTTTCAGGCGGCGTGTACCCCCGGCTATTATAATAATGAGGGCCATTTAACCCGCCGCCGGCAAGACCAAGCC
>FZLQ01000142.1 GCA_900197605.1 Phyllobacteriaceae bacterium Water-Bin73 | reverse complement strand
AGGCGGAAGACGCCAAGCAATCGCCTTTCGCGGCCTTGTCGGCGCTGAAACCGACAAATGACGCTGCCGACGAAACTTGATAAAAACCTCAAACATGCGCATATAGGGCGGCGTTTGGGCTATACTCGTGCTGTAGTGGGGGGACTTTGTGAGCAATACAATAATTGCGATTGATGCCATGGGGGGCGATTATGGCCCGCCTGTTACGATAGCCGGTTTGGCGCGCACGCTCTCTGCGCGTTCGGAAGTCAGCTTTTTGCTCTATGGCAATGAAGACCAGATAAATGCCGAATTGCAAAAGCACAAAGCGCTGGCGGCGGTTTCGACCGTCATACATTGCGATGTCGATGTGCCGATGGACGCCAAGCCCAGTCTCGCCTTACGCAAAGGGCGTAAAGTCTCAGGCATGTGGCGCGCCATTCAGGCGGTTAAAGAGGGCGAGGCCAAAGCCTGCGTATCGGCGGGCAATACAGGTGCTTTAATGGCCATGTCGAAAATCATTTTACGCACCCAGCCGGGCATTGAACGTCCGGCCATTGCCGCTATTTGGCCGACCATTCGCGGTGAAAGCGTGGTGCTTGATGTCGGTGCCAATATTGGCGGCACGGCGTCGCAATATGTTCAATTTGCCGCAATGGGCGCTGCTTATGCGCGCACGGTATTCGGCCTGAAGAAACCGCAAATCGGCATGTTGAATATCGGCACGGAAGAAATGAAGGGCACAGACGCGGTTAAAGAGGCTGCGGAATTGCTCGAGCGGTCTGAGTTGAACTTTAAGGGTTTTGTTGAGGGCGACGGCATTGGTCGCGGTGATGTAGATGTTGTGGTCACTGATGGGTTTACCGGCAATATCGCGCTGAAAACGGCTGAAGGCACGGCGCGGCAAATGGCCGAGTATTTGCGCCAAGCCATGAGCAGCACGCTGATGACCAAAATCGGCTATCTGTTTGCGCGCGGCGGCTTTGCGGCTTTGCGCGCGCGCATGGATCCGAACAGTTCAAATGGTGGCATGTTTTTGGGGTTGAACGGCCTGGTTGTAAAAAGTCATGGCGGGGCAGATATTGACGGTTTTGCCACTGCTGTTGAAGTTGCGATTGAGGCGGCTGAGGCCGATATGTTGGGTGAGATTTCGCGGCGGATTGAGAAAATCCAAGCACTGCTTGACGATGCGTGGGCAGAATCGCTTGATTGATATGCGCTAAATATTTGCACGCAAAATGGGGGAGCTTGATGTCCCAAAAAGCAAAAATAATTGGCATAGGCAGCTATCTTCCCGCTGACGTCATCACCAATGACGATTTATCGAAAACGCTTGATACCAATGATGAATGGATTACCACGCGCTCCGGCATTAAGCAGCGCCATCGCGCCGCAGAGGGGGAAGCGACCAGCGACCTCGCGCTGAAAGCGGCCCAAGCGGCGCTGAGCGATGCCGGCATTACGGCGCAAGATATTGACCTGATAATCGTCGCAACCACGACGCCGGATTTAACCTTTCCGGCGACGGCGGCATTGGTGCAGAAAAAACTCGGTATTCATCACGGCGCGGCGTTTGATGTTCAGGCCGTTTGCTCGGGCTTTGTTTATGGGCTGAGCGTGGCTTCCGCTATGGTTG
>FZLQ01000143.1 GCA_900197605.1 Phyllobacteriaceae bacterium Water-Bin73 | reverse complement strand
AGAATTAAGGAATTAGAGGGGTAAATAGGTTTATAAAAAATGATGTTACCCTTTCATTTATGGGCTGCAACAAGTCAGATGAGTGGTCTATTTTAAGTCGCGAAGGAATATGGAATTGAACAGATTGGACAAAATTAAATCCAAGCAAGCCATTATCGGCATTGTCGGGCTTGGATATGTTGGGCTGCCGCTGGCATGCGCTTTCTGCCAACAGAATATTCATGTTGTCGGTTTTGATATTGATCAAGAAAAAATCAACACGATTGAGAAGAACCAATCTTACATCAAGCATATTGGTGACGACGCGATTAAAGAGATGCGCGCCGATGGCCTGTTTAACGTAACAACCGATTTTGCAAAAATTGCCGATGTCGATGTCATCATTATTTGCGTGCCGACGCCTTTGTCCAAGCACCGCGAGCCGGATTTGGGGCCGGTTCTCAATACCGGCCGCTCCATTGCGCCCCACCTTCAAAAGGGTCAATTGGTTGTTTTGGAATCGAGCACTTATCCGGGCACAACGGATAGCGAGCTTGCCGGTGTTCTTGAGCAATCCGGACTGAAAAAGGATGAAGATTTCTATCTCGCTTATTCACCCGAACGCGAAGACCCGGGCAATGAAAGTTTTTCCACCTCGACCATACCGAAAATTGTAGGTGCCGATACGCCGCTCTCGCGCGACCTGGTTGCCGCAGTTTATGAGGGCGTGATTTCTCAAATTGTGCCGGTCGCCTCGTCGCGCACGGCGGAGGCGATTAAGCTGACCGAAAATGTTTTCCGCTCGGTCAATATTGCCATGGTCAATGAGTTGAAAGTCATTTTCGATGCAATGGATATTGATGTGTGGGATGTGATTGACGGTGCGGCGACCAAACCTTTCGGCTTTATGCCGTTTTATCCGGGCCCCGGTTTAGGCGGACACTGCATCCCGATCGACCCGTTTTATTTGACCTATAAGGCACGCGAATATGATGTGCCGACACGCTTTATCGAACTGGCCGGTGAAATAAACACCAAAATGCCGCAATTGGTTGTGGCCAAAACCGGGCAAGCCCTGAGTTTGGTCTCTGAAAAAGCGCTTAACGGGTCCAAAGTCCTGATTATCGGCATGGCCTATAAAAAGAATGTGGATGATATGCGTGAAAGCCCGTCTCTCGTATTGACCGAATTATTAGAGGCCGAGGGCGCTAAGGTGTCTTATCACGATCCCTATGTGACGGTCATCCCGCCTACGCGGCAGCATGATGATTTGGCCGGGCGAGAGAGCCTCGAGTTGACGCCCGAAACAATCTCGCAAGCCGATGCCGTGTTAATCAGCACCAATCATGACGGGCTCGATTATCAAATGATGGCCGATAACGCCACGCTGATTATCGACACGCGCAATGCGATGAAAGACTTTCCGGGAAAAGCCACAGTGGTGAAGGCATAGGCATGAAGATTGCAACTGTTGAGTGCTTATTCTCAAATGCCAATGATAATGTGATGGTTGATAAATATCTCAATTTGACTAATACGGTGCTATGCAAGAACCGCATTTAATAATTCCGCTAAAC
>FZLQ01000144.1 GCA_900197605.1 Phyllobacteriaceae bacterium Water-Bin73 | reverse complement strand
GTCATTTTCTGAGCAAGATTATGAAAGTAACTTTGCCAAAATCTTTTCATTTATTTCAAAAAAGGCCTTGACTACGACATAAATATCGATATTTTCCCCTCATCAGGGCGCGTTTTGCGCCCGTAACTATTTGGAGTCGCGTGACAAAGCGCGAATGGAACGATGGAAAAACAGATAAACGGCGCTCAAATCGTCTTGCAAGCGCTGCGCGATAATGGCGTGCAGCATATTTTCGGCTATCCCGGCGGTGCTGTGCTGCCAATTTATGACGAATTATTCCAGCAGGAAGACATTGAGCATATTCTGGTGCGCCATGAACAAGGCGCGACCCATGCGGCGGAAGGCTATGCCCGTTCCAGCGGTAAATGCGGCGTTGTGCTGGTGACGTCGGGCCCCGGCGCGACCAATGCGGTGACCGGACTGACTGATGCGCTGATGGATTCCATTCCGATGGTTTGCATTACCGGCCAAGTGCCGACGCATCTCATCGGCGCTGATGCGTTTCAAGAAGCTGATACGGTCGGCATCACCCGCGCATGCACCAAGCATAATTATCTCGTCAAAGACGTGAATGATTTGGCGCGCGTCATGCATGAGGCGTTTTACGTCGCCACTACAGGCCGTCCTGGCCCGGTGGTTGTTGATATTCCCAAAGACGTTCAGTTCGCTATGGGCGATTATCTGAAGCCGACATCGGTGAAGCACAAATCTTATCAGCCGAAAATCAAAGGCGAGATGGACGCGATTAATGCCGCCGTTGATTTGATTGCCAATGCCAAAAAGCCGGTTTTCTATACCGGTGGCGGGGTGATTAATTCCGGCTCGCAAGCCAGCCAGCTTTTGCGCGAGTTCGTTAAACTGACCGGCTATCCCATCACCTCAACCCTGATGGGGCTGGGCAGCTATCCCTCTGCCGATAAGCAATGGTTGGGCATGTTAGGCATGCACGGCACTTATGAGGCCAATTTGGCGATGCATGATTGCGACGTGATGATAAATATCGGCGCGCGCTTTGATGACCGCATCACCGGTGCGCTGGATAAGTTTTCGCCCGACAGCAAAAAGATTCATATCGATATCGACCCGTCCAGCATCAATAAAAACGTTATGGTTGATGTGCCGATTGTCGGCGATGTCGCGCATGTGTTGGAAGACATGCTGCGTGTCTATAAATCACGCGCCGTGACGCCTGACAAAAAGGCGCTGGCAAGCTGGTGGCAAGAGATTGAAGGCTGGCGCGGGCGCGACTGTCTGGCTTATCGCAAAGACGATAAGGCGATTAAGCCGCAATATGCGGTTCAGCGTCTGTATGAGCTGACCAAAGGGCCGAATACTTTCATCACGACAGAAGTCGGCCAGCACCAAATGTGGGCGGCGCAATATTATCGTTTTGAAGACCCTAATCGCTGGATGACCTCGGGCGGCTTAGGCACGATGGGCTATGGTATTCCCGCCGCGGTTGGCGTGCAGGTTGCCCATCCAAAAGGTTTGGTGATTGATATTGCCGGTGAAGCATC
>FZLQ01000145.1 GCA_900197605.1 Phyllobacteriaceae bacterium Water-Bin73 | reverse complement strand
GCCATAGCTGTGCGCGGCCTCAACGATGAATTCCGGCGGGCGCAAAGATGTAATAATAATCGGCACTTTATGCTTCACGCAAAGTTCCATATCAGCCGCCAGACGGTCATTCGAGGCGTGGCAGATTTGGTTGACCGCATAAGGTGCCACATATTTATCCGGATTGGCCGCTTTATATTCAGCCAATTCTGTGTTGATGCGGGTCAGCCATTCGTCGAGAACCTCAGACGGGCGGGCATTCAGCGCAGGAAACGAGCCGACAATACCGGCTTTGCATTGCGCGATAACCAATTCCGGTCCGGAAACCAGAAAGAGGGGGGAGCCGACGACAGGAATACGCAAGCTGTTTTGTAAAACTTCAGGAAGGGCCATGTTTAATCTCCATTTCTGGCAGGAAAGATAGAGTTTTTAACGCTCAAGGCAAGGCAACAATTGCGCTTATTTCAGGGCCGCGTAAACCAATTGCGAAAGTTGGGGCCGCAATGGGTAAGTGGCGGCCGGCATAAGCTGCGTCATCATAATGACAGTCATGTCCTCAACCGGATCATTCCAGAAAATCGTGCTGGCCAAACCGCCCCATGAGGTTGCGCCGTTTGATGTAGTGGACACTGTCACGCCGCTATCCATGACGACAGACAGGCCGAGGCCGAAGCCCGTGCCGGGATAAGCAACCTCGGTAAACTGGCCGTGCCCGTGTTCTTCCAATGTGCGGTTTTGCGGCAATTGATTGCTGCTCATTTTCTCAATGGTTTTGCGGTTCACAATATAAACGCCGTTCGCGCCCGTGCCTTTGCGGCGTATCATATCGGCAAATTTGAAATAATCTTCCATTGTCGAGAGCAGCCCGCCACCGCCAGACAAAAATTTACGCCCCGGACGATAAATTGTCCGCTCAGGGCTATCGGCCAGCTTGGTCTCGCGCTTTAGCGGGTCAAAGCTGTAATTATGCATAAGGCGCTCAAGCTTATCATCGGGAATGTGGAAGAAGCTATCGACCATGCCCAATGGCTCGAAAATATGTTCTTTGAAATAAACATCTAAGGTCTTGCCGGAAACCAGCTCGACAATATGCCCCAGCACATCTGTGGCGACGGAATAATTCCATGCCATGCCGGGCGAGAATAAAAGCGGCATTTCAGCCAGCTTGTTGCACATTTCTGCCGATGTCATTTTCTCAGAGCGCGCGCCATTAATATTGTTATTGCGATACAGTGCGTCCACTGCGTTCTCGAACATGAAATCATAGGTAAGTCCGGCCTGATGGGTCAGCAGGTCGTGAATGTTAATCATGCGCTCCGGTTCGCGCGTCGTATAGCTCTTCGCCGTGCCGCTCTCAAATACTTTAACGTCCTTAAAAGCCGGAATGAATTTGGTAATCGGATCGGTTAGCTTGATGAGGGATTGCTCATAAAGCTGCATGATGGCGACCGAGGTAATCGGCTTGGTCATTGAGTAAATGCGGAATATGGCGCTGTCATCAAGCGCAAAGCCGCCCTCTAGGGCGCTGCGTC
>FZLQ01000146.1 GCA_900197605.1 Phyllobacteriaceae bacterium Water-Bin73 | reverse complement strand
CATCGCGATAGACAATCGCAGACGCAACATCAGCCCCCAAATCGCCATCAAATAGGAGGCGGGGCTCAAGTGCATAAATCAGCGGTGTTTTTGACTGTCTCTTCGACATGCGGACCCCAAAAAAGTTGACTTTTTTAACAAACCCATCAATTATCATCTGACAGGGCATCACCTCAAACTGAAGCTAATTCATTTTTAGTAAAGATGCGAACTAAATTAATATTAGAAAATTGTTAATTTTTAAAATTTCTGTGAACTGGTTTCAAGGAATAAAACGACCGCTTGTTAGCAACCACTATCAAATCGATATTTTTGTTAGTGGCCGCTCATGAAGTCACGACTGCGCATCAAACCAAGCTGCTTCAGTCGCCGTTAAATCGCCATTGATTTGGTCATAACTGGCTGCGAGCTCAGCCAATTGGCTCGGGTCTTGAGCCACCTGCTCATTTGCCATTTGCACTTCAAGCTCTTGCTTTTGTCGCGTCAGCGTATCGATTTTAGCCTCTAGTTGAGCCATTTGAACGGCATTTACGCTCGGTTTCTCTGACCCATTGGCAGCTTCATTTGAAGCAGATTTCTTTTGCTTTTTGGCCTTGCGCGCGTCTGAGCGTTCCTTGCGCCGCTGATCCATAATCAACTGACGATAGGCTTTCAAATCCCCCTCATACGGGTTCACGCCGCCATCTTTCACCAAATATAGCCGGTCGGCGACCGCCTCAACCAAATGCGGGTCGTGACTGACCAAGATCACGCAGCCTTCATATTCATTGAGCGCCTGAATAAGGGCCTGACGCGCATCAATATCGAGGTGGTTTGTCGGCTCATCGAGCAGCATAATATGCGGCGCGTCATAGCTCATCATACAGAATAAGAGGCGGGCTTTCTCGCCGCCCGATAATTTTTGAATTTTTGTATCGGATTTAGTTTTGTCAAAACCAAACCGCCCCAAAAGCGCGCGCAGTTTCGGCTCAGGCTGGTCAATGCTGGCGCGCAAAGCCTCAAACGGTGTCAGCATGACATCCAATTCGTCAGATTGGTGCTGGGCAAAATAGCCAACGCGTAATTTTGAATGGCGCATAATTTTGCCCGACATGGCGCTTAAATTATCTGAGATAAGCTTCACCAAAGTCGATTTGCCATTGCCATTGGCGCCCAATAGCGCGATGCGGTCTTCGCCGCCAATGCCGAGATTGATATTTTGCAAAACCGGCTTGTCGGCTTCATAGCCAACATGCACATCATCAATGGTAATAATGGGCGAGGCGATTTGCTCTGGCTTTGGAAAGCTGAACGAGGTGGCGCGCTCGGCAATCAGCGCATCAACCATATCCATTTTCTCAATCGCCCGCAGCCGACTTTGCGCCTGTTTGGCCTTGCTGGCCTTTGCCCCAAAGCGGTCAACAAAAGCCATCATTTTCTTTTTATGCGCTTGCTGCTTATCGAACAGCGCCTGATGGCCCAGGCGT
>FZLQ01000148.1 GCA_900197605.1 Phyllobacteriaceae bacterium Water-Bin73 | reverse complement strand
GTATTGAACGGCACGGCCTTTAAGAATAAAGGCGTTCAGCCGCTGCTTGATGCGGTTGTCGATTTCATGCCGTCGCCGTTGGAGGTTGAAGCCATTCAGGGCATTGACGCCAAAACCGAAGCCGAAGTGGTGCGTGAAAGCTCTGATGATGAGCCGCTCTCCATGCTGGCCTTTAAGATTGCCAATGACCCGTTTGTCGGCTCTTTGACTTTTGCGCGTATCTATTCGGGCAAGCTCGAAAGCGGCGCGACTTTGGTCAATACGGTGAAAGACAAGCGCGAGCGCATTGGTCGTATGCTGCAAATGCACGCCAATTCACGCGAAGAAATCAAAGAGGCTTATGCCGGTGATATTGTTGCGCTGGTTGGTCTGAAAGATACGACAACGGGTGATACGCTGTGCGAACAAGAAGCGCCGGTTATCCTCGAGCGCATGGAATTCCCCGATCCGGTTATTGAGGTTGCGGTTGAGCCGAAAACCAAAGGTGACCAAGAGAAAATGGGTCTGGCGCTGAGCCGTTTGGCACAGGAAGACCCGTCATTCCGCGTCAAATCAGACGAGGAAAGCGGTCAGACCGTTATCGCCGGTATGGGCGAGCTTCACCTCGACATTATTGTTGACCGCATGAAGCGCGAATTCAAAGTCGAAGCTAATGTCGGTGCGCCGCAAGTGGCTTATCGTGAGACCTTCACCAAAGTGACTGATGTCGATTACACCCACAAGAAACAGTCGGGTGGTTCGGGTCAGTTTGCGCGTGTGAAAATGACCATCACGCCGTTACAGCCGGGTGGTGGTTACGAATTTGAAAACAAAATCGTCGGTGGTGCAATTCCGAAAGAATATATTCCGGGCGTCGAAAAGGGTATTGAGAGTGTTCGCGAGAACGGCGTGTTGGCCGGCTTCCCGATGATTGACTTCTCTGTCACCCTGCATGACGGCGCTTATCACGATGTTGACTCCAGCGTCATGGCGTTTGAAATCGCCGCGCGCGCCGCTTTCCGCGAAGCGTCGAAAGATGCCGGTGCGAAATTGTTGGAACCGGTTATGCAAGTCGAGGTTGTGACCCCGGACGAGCATATGGGCGACGTTATCGGCGACTTGAACAGCCGCCGTGGCCAAGTGCGTGGCACAGAAGCCCGCGGTAATGCCTCGGTCATCACAGCGATGGTGCCTTTGGCAAACATGTTCGGTTATGTAAACACTTTGCGCTCCATGACCCAGGGTCGCGCGCAATATTCAATGCTTTTCGATCACTATGATCAAGTGCCGCAAGCGGTATCTGATGAAGTGATTTCGAAAATGGCCTAATCGCCCCTAGGGCAAATTGACTGAGAGGAACGAAGATGTCGAAAGAGAAATTTGAGCGTACCAAGCCGCATTGCAACAT
>FZLQ01000149.1 GCA_900197605.1 Phyllobacteriaceae bacterium Water-Bin73 | reverse complement strand
GACCCTCGCCTCAATCAAACACAACACACCCTTTCTGATTGTTTTTGTCGGCATTGTGTTGATGGTCACCGGCACTACGGTTATCGGCAAGACGATGATTTACTTTTTTGAATATCAAATGGGCGACCGCAATGGCGCGCAAACCTCGCTCATGGCCTTTGGGCTAACCGGCCTTTTGGTTGTTCCGTTTTGGACTTTTGTGACGCTAAAAACATCAAAGCGATTTGTTTGGCTGATAGGCAGTTTCTTTCTGTCGCTCGCGCTGCTGGCGTTTTTATTCAATCCGGCCAGCTCGCAAAGCATGGTGATTTTGAATTATGTCGCCATGAGCTTCGGCGCAGGCGCTTTTGCCATCACTTTTTGGGGCATGCTGCCCGATACGGTAGAATATGGCGAATGGAAGACCGGACACCGCGTCGAGTCGATGATTTTCGGTTTTGCCACCTTTGCCCAAAAATCTGCAGTCGCGCTCAGCGCCCTTATTTTGGGGGTTCTGCTTGATGTTATTGGCTATCAGGCGGGCGCAGCACAAAGCGAGGAAACGCTTTCCGGCTTGCGCGTGATTATCGTCTTTGTGCCGTTGGTTGGGGTTATCGCCTCGGCGGCTTGCATTTATTTCTATCCGCTTTCGCCACAACGCCACGCCGAGATTGTATTCGCATTGGAAGAACGCTGAGTTAGCCCTGCTGTTCTCCCATCTCTTGCTCGGCAGTGAAGCCAGCCAGCATCAGGCAACCGGCCAAAATACCAAGGTTTTTAAAGAAATTTTGGGCTTCATGCTGGCCTTCGAGGCCACTGAAATTCCAGAAATCGTGCAGGTTGAAATTGATGATTATGATGTAGAGGGCACAGCCATAGGCCGAGAGGCGCAAATGGCGGCCTGCCAATAACATGGCGGCCAACACCAAATTGCTGACACCGGCAACAAACAGCAGGGGGTCGGCGAAAGGGATATTATGCCGTTGCATCAAGTCAATATGGGTTTGCCAATCCAGAAACTTGGCCAGCCCTGGAAGAGCGAAATAAAAGCCAAGCAAGATGCGCCCTGCTGTCAATGAGTGTGTATTTAGATATTGCACGGCAGTAGTTCCTTTTTTAGGAAGAGCGACCTCTATAACAAATTATTAATGTTAATCATAAAATTCAGTGAAATGCATTGGGTAACACTTGAAATAGTAACAAATTAACCAGGTTTTAAGAGCAAAATTAAAGCGCTTTTGTGCGTGACCCAAAAAGCAATGTGCATTATGATTAAGTGAAAGTTTATCACATAAACTTTTTTGTTTTTTTTCAGGGTTTTACATGTCGAAGAGACAGTCAAAAACACCGCTGATTTATGCGCTTGAGCCCCGCCTTCTATTTGATGGCGATTTGGGGGCTGA
>FZLQ01000150.1 GCA_900197605.1 Phyllobacteriaceae bacterium Water-Bin73 | reverse complement strand
TCGCCAAACGCATTGCGAAACCAATCTGTGCCGACAAAGCCCGGGCATACGGCATTGACGCGGATATTTTCCGGCCCCAGTGAGCGCGCCAAAGCCAATGTCATGGAGTTCAGCGCGCCTTTGGAGGCAACATAGGCGATTGATGAGCCAATGCCGCGCACACCGGCAATGGAAGAGATGTTGACGATGGAGGGCGCGTCTGATTTGGCGAGATGCGGGCGCGCCTGTTTAATCATTTGATAGGGGGCGATGAGGTTGAGCGCATAAATTTGCTCAAAATCCGCTGCGTCCAAGCCTTCCAAATCATCATGATTCATAAATTTTGTGGTGCCCGCATTATTGACCAAAATGTCGAGCCGACCCCATTTGTCCACTGCCGCATCGACCAGTGTCTTGCAATTTGCGTCGCTTGAAACATCGGCCTGCACGGCGATGGCGTCGCCACCGGCGGCTTGGCAAGCGGCGACAACTTTTTCAGCCGCGTCAGCACTTTTGGAATAATTAATGACGACTTTGCCACCGCCCTCGGCAATGCCAATGGCTGCGGCTTCCCCAATGCCGGAAGATGAACCGGTGATGATGGCGACTTGATCTGAAAAATTCATAAATGACTCCCCTAAGCTTTATCAGCGGCCTTTGAATTCGGGTTTGCGCTTTTCCATAAAAGCGCGCCTACCCTCAGCATAATCAGCACTGGCCAGACAATCTGCAAGGCGTTTTTTAACTTCTTCGGCATCGGCATGTGGGGTGTTGAGTACGAATTTGCTGGCTTGCAAGCTCATCGGCGCATTGGCCGAAATCTGTGTCACCAGCATGGCCAATGTTGCATCGAAATCATCGGTATCTGCCGCTAGGCTGATAAGGCCTTTATTCAGCGCGTCATCAGCGCTCAGATTAGCGGCGGTGAAGATGATGCGTTTGGCCTCAGACACGCCGACAAGTTGCGCCAGTTGATGCGTCGCATTGGCCGGATAAGCCAGCCCCAATTTACCCGCCGGAATACCGAAGCGGCTATCGCTGCGCGCCAGACGCAAATCGCAGGCCGCGGCAATGCCCAAGCCGCCGCCAATGCAATAGCCTTCAATCGCCGCCAAAGTGGGTATCGGGCAATCGGCAATCGCGTCAAAAGCGGCGATGGTGGCGCGGTCGAAATCCGTGCCGTCCGGCCCGTTAAGGACTTCTTCAAACTGCGCGATATCAGCGCCCGCGACAAAGGCTTTGCCGCCAATGCCGCGCAGGATAATCAGCCGCATATCGGCGATGTCGGCGAGTGTCTGCATCAGCGGCGCAATCGCCTGCCAGCCCTCAAGGTCGATGACATTATGTTTTTCCGGCAGGTTGAAGCGCAGA
>FZLQ01000153.1 GCA_900197605.1 Phyllobacteriaceae bacterium Water-Bin73 | reverse complement strand
TTGAGGCCTCACACGCCATGCCCGCGTCGAGCGGTCGCTTATCATCGGCGTGGCGCGCATTGCGGATATTCACCTTGCCACGCCAAGTATAGGCCGTGCCGTGCCGACCGGCGCGGGGCGGCCTCACGCAATCAAACATATCAACGCCGCGCGCCACCGCCTCGACCAAATCCTCCGGCGTGCCGACGCCCATTAAATAACGCGGCTTATCTTGCGGCAAAACCGGCGTGGTGAAGTCCAATACATCAAGCATGGCCTCATGCCCTTCACCGACCGCCAGTCCGCCAACGGCGTAACCGTCAAAGCCGATTTGCTGCAAGGCTTCGGCGCTTTGGTGACGCAAATCGTCGTAAACGCCGCCCTGCACAATGCCGAATAGCGCATCGCCCGCACCCGCATCATAATCGGCAAAGGCCTTTTTGCTGCGCTCGGCCCAGCGCATGGAAAGCTGCATCGAGGTTTCGGCCTGCTCATGAGTTGCCGGAAACGGCGTGCACTCATCGAGCACCATGCGGATATTTGCGCCGAGCAAGGTTTGAATTTCAATGCTGCGTTCGGGCGTGAGCATATGCTCGCTGCCATCGAGATGCGATTGAAAGCGCACCCCCTCCTCGCTCATTTTGGCGAGCTTTGAAAGCGACATGACCTGAAAGCCACCGCTATCGGTCAAAATCGGGCCGTCCCATTGCATGAATTCTTGCAAGCCACCAAGCGCCGCGACTTCCTCCGCCCCCGGGCGCAGCATCAGGTGATAAGTATTGCCCAGCACAATATCCGCGCCGAGGTCGCGCACTTGGTCGGGATACATGGCCTTCACCGTGGCCGCTGTGCCGACCGGCATGAAAGCAGGCGTGCGAATTGTGCCGCGCGGCGTTTCAATCTCGCCGCGCCGTGCCGCGCCATCGGTTTTCATCAGTGTGAATTTCATGACTCTTTGCGCTCCAATAAGCAAGCATCGCCATATGAGTAAAAGCGATAGCCGTCGGCAATAGCATGGGCATAGGCGGCTTGCATCTCTTCCAAACCGGCCAGCGCCGAGACCAGCATAAATAAAGTGGAGCGCGGCAGATGGAAATTGGTCAGCAACATATCGGCGGCGCGAAACCGATAACCGGGCGAGATGAAAATATCCGTCACGGCCTCGAAAGGCTGAACCTGGCCGGCTTCATCTGTGGCGCTTTCAATCAACCGCAGCGAGGTGGTGCCGACACAAATAATGCGACCGCCATCGGCGCGCCGTTTATTT
>FZLQ01000155.1 GCA_900197605.1 Phyllobacteriaceae bacterium Water-Bin73 | reverse complement strand
GTGTCGGTCAGCGTGTTGCTGCCCGGTTGAGCAGTGATGACCAGAAAATCCGTTTCTACTGCTTTTGTCATACGTCAGAACCCTATATGAATAGTTTATGTCAGAGATTCCCATTCTTATTGCAGGCGCAACGGCCAGCGGCAAGTCCGCATTGGCTGTCGCGCTGGCCGAGCAATTAAACGGGCGCATTATCAATTCCGACAGCATGCAGGTTTACGACACGCTTGATGTGTTGACCGCGCGTCCGCCGCGCGCGGATTTGGGCCGCGCCCCGCATGTGCTTTATGGCCATGTGCCGGTCGCCGCGCCCTATAGTGTCGGGCAATGGCAGGCGGCAGTTTTGGCCGAAATTGAGGCGGCGCAGACGGCAGGGCAGCGACCGATTATTGTCGGCGGCACCGGGCTGTATTTCAAAAGCCTGACGCAAGGGCTGGCTGATATTCCCGATATTCCCGAAGCCATGCGCGCCGGCTTGCGTGCGCGGCTTGAGAGAGATGGGCTGCTGGCGTGCGCGGCTTGAGAGCGACGGGCTGGCGACGCTTTATGGCGAATTGCAACGCGTCGATAGCGTTTTGGCGGAACGCTTGCCGCCAACCGATACGCAGCGTATTTTGCGCGGCCTTGAAGTGTTTGAGGCGACCGGTCAAAAGCTTTCGGATTGGCAAGCCCAGCCGCAAGACGCGCCGCTCTCGGATTATCTGGGTCTGTTGCTCATGCCTGAACGCGAATGGCTGTATGCGCGGTGTAATCAGCGTTTTGAAGCCATGCTGGAAGCCGGAGCGCTGTCAGAGGTCGAGCGCGTTTGGGCGCTTAATCTGCCGCCCGATACAACGGCGTTAAAGGCGCTGGGTGTGGCCGAGCTTACGGCGTTGCTGCAAGGCGAGATTGACCGCGACACGGCGATTGCCCAAGCGCAACAGGCGACGCGGCGTTATGCCAAGCGGCAAATGACGTGGTTTCGCAATCAAATGGATGATTGGCAGTCATTTTCTGAGCAAGATTATGAAAATAAATTTGCCAAAATCTTTTCATTTATTTCAAAACAGGCCTTGACGGCGACATAAATCTCGTTATTTTCCCCTCATTGGGGCGCGTTATTCGCCCGTAACTATTTGGAGTCGCCTGACAAAGCGCGAATGGAACGATGGAAAACAAG
>FZLQ01000156.1 GCA_900197605.1 Phyllobacteriaceae bacterium Water-Bin73 | reverse complement strand
TATGCTCTTCGAATGGGTGGTCTGCGCCCATCATGCGTCACAGCATTTGGCGCGTCATCGCAACCGATACGGGCGAGCTCATTTGCGTCATTTGCAAGGCCACTTCTTTGGCGCGCGCCAGCAAATCGGCTGGCGGCACAATCTCGCTCACAAGGCCGCCGCGCAGCGCTTCTTCTGCGCCGAATACCTCGCCCGAATAGCACCATTGCAGGGCTTGCGAAATGCCGACAATGCGGGGCAAGAACCAGCTTGAGCAGGCTTCCGGCACAATCCCGCGACGGGCAAATACGAAACCGAAACGCGCATTGTCAGAGGCAATACGCACATCCATCGGCAATTGCATGGTCACACCAATACCGACAGCAGCGCCATTAATCGCGCCGATTATCGGCTTAATGCTGTCATAAATGCGGAGGGTCAAAATGCCGCCACTATCGCGAATATCTTGGCTCGACCAGTTCACCTCATCGCCATCTGAAATCATATTGGATTTCTTGCCGCCATCGCTGCGCGCCGCATAATCAAATGTTTTATCGCCTTCTGACAGGTCTGCGCCGGCGCAAAAAGCCCGCTCGCCATCGCCGGTCACAATAATGGCGCGCACGGCGTCATCAGCATCGGCTTTATCAAGCGCGTCGATCATTTCATGCATCATACGGCCGGTAAACGCGTTCATCGCCTCAGGGCGGCACAGCGTAAGCACCATAATGCCGTTCTCGTCTATTTCGGTTTTAATCTGTTTATAATTTGTCATTTTGCATGACTCCCTTAGCTGTCTCTTGCCGAAACCTCCCATATCTCTATAGTTCTCGCAATAGGACATTTTGGAGGGAGATGACAAAATGCATATTAGCACTCATGCACAAAATACGCCGGATCGGGCGGCGTTCATCATGGCTTCAACTGATGAAGTGGTGACATTCAAACAGCTCGATGATTACTCAAATCAAATCGCTCAATTGGCGCGCGCGCGGGGCCTTAAGGTCGGCGACGGCATTGCCATTTTTATGGATAATAAC